>NZ_CFAHBC010000001.1:0-303235 GCF_983179755.1 Brotaphodocola sp.
AAGTTATGCAGTATGTGATGGGCCATTCAGATGCACAGATCACAATGAATGTCTATAATCATATTGCAGAAAAGTCTCATGTGGAGAATGGGATGTCTAAAATGAACCTGCCGGAAACCGTACCTGTTGTGGTATAAATCATAAGTTGTTGTCGTAAAAATGTGGTCAAATCAAGAAAATCGAGTGCGAAAGCAAGTGAAAAACCTCTGTGAAGCCCATAGAATCAAGGCTTCACAAAATCTTCACAAATAATTAGCACTCACCTCTTGACATTGCTAATAATGCGTGCTATATTATAGATAGAACAAAGGAGAGGGAAACAGAGAGGAAGATCAGGAAGCCCGAGAAGATCGGAGCGAGAGGTTTTCTGAAAGGTTTCCGAAGTATCCAGAGTTCGGAGGATGTCGAAAGGCATCCGAGACAAACTTGCTGATTAAGATTTTAGATAGATAAAGGAGAGATGACTTATGTTAATGCCGAGTATTTTTGGTCAGAGTTTATTTGATGATTTTATGAGTGATTTCCCGTTTGACAACAGAGATATGGAAAAGATGGAGCGTAAGCTCTACGGTCATCATGCAAAGAACGTGATGAAAACCGATATTAAGGAAGTAGAGAATGGTTATGAGTTTGAGATTGATCTGCCGGGATTCACGAAAGATGAAGTAACCGCAGAGCTCAAGGATGGTTATCTGACGATCACCGCTTCAAAGGGTGTCGACAAGGATGAGCAGGAGAAGGATACTGGCAAGTACATCCGCAAGGAGCGTTATGCAGGTGCTTGCGAGCGCAGCTTCTATGTCGGCGAAGATGTAACCGAGGAAGATATTAAGGCTCAGTTCCAGCACGGAATTCTGAAGCTGTTCGTTCCGAAGAAGGAAGCAAAGCCGGCAGTAGAGCAGAAGAAGTACATTTCGATTGAATAATCGATCCAATCCGTTCCTGTTGGTGCAATGCATGAATGGGAACAGGAAATCAAGATAAGAGTGTGAGAAGGACAGTCGGTTCCGGGAAATCCGGGTCGGCTGTCTTTTTATATGATAGGAAATTGCGTCTTATCATATAAAAAAAGCTCTGCCAGAATGCGCCAAGGCACATTCTTTTTACAAAAAATTAGCACTCACCTATTGACAGTGCTAATAACATGTGTTATAGTACTGACAGAACAAAGAGACAAAGAAAAAAGATAGATAAAGAGAAAGCAACAAAAGAGTAAACAGACAACAGACATATTTCTGATTATGGAATGTGTAAACAATAACAGAAGCACCGAGGAATGGAGGCGAGTGTATGAATATCAATAAATTTACCCAGAAATCCATGGAAGCAGTGCAAAATTGTGAGAAGCTGGCATATGAGTATGGCAACCAGCAGATTGAACAGGAGCATTTGTTTTACAGTCTCCTCAAGCTGGATGACAGCCTGATTTTGAAGCTGTTGACAAAGATGGGAATCAGCAAAGAGCTGATTATGAATGAGGCTGAACAGAAGGTAGCCGGTCTGCCGAAGGTAAGCGGTGGTGGTCAGGTCTACATCAGCAACGATTTGAATAAAGTGTTGATTCATGCGGAAGATGAGTCGAAGGGAATGGGCGATGAGTATGTATCGGTTGAGCACATTTTCCTCGCACTGATGAAGTACGCAGACAGAACGATGAAGGAGCTCTTCCGTCAGCACGGAATCACGAAGGATGCCTTTTTGCAGGCATTGTCCACGGTTCGAGGAAATCAGAGAGTTGTCAGCGACAACCCGGAGGCAACCTATGACACGCTTGAGAAATATGGATACGATCTGGTGGAGCGTGCGAGAGATCAGAAGCTCGACCCGGTCATCGGCAGAGACAGTGAGATCCGAAATGTGATCCAGATTCTTTCCCGTAAGACGAAGAACAACCCGGTTCTGATCGGTGAACCTGGTGTTGGTAAGACCGCAGTTGTCGAGGGTCTTGCACAGCGTATCGTTCGCGGGGATGTTCCGCAGGGACTGAAAGACCGCAAGCTGTTTGCGCTTGATATGGGTGCACTGATTGCAGGTGCAAAGTACCGTGGTGAATTTGAGGAGCGTCTGAAAGCTGTTCTTGAGGAAGTCAAAAAGAGTGAGGGCAAGATCATCCTCTTTATCGATGAGCTTCACACGATCGTCGGCGCGGGTAAGACCGAAGGGTCGATGGATGCGGGCAACCTCTTAAAGCCGATGCTTGCGAGAGGCGAACTGCATTGTATCGGCGCAACGACTCTTGATGAGTACCGCAAGTACATCGAGAAGGATGCAGCGCTTGAGCGTCGTTTCCAGCCGGTTCTCGTGGACCAGCCGACTGTGGAGGATACAATCTCGATTCTTCGAGGAATCAAGGATCGGTATGAGGTTTACCACGGTGTAAAGATCACGGACTCGGCTCTCGTCGCAGCGGCAGTCCTGTCAGATCGTTATATCACTGACCGCTTCCTGCCGGATAAGGCGATCGACCTTGTCGATGAGGCATGTGCACTGATCAAGACTGAGATGGATTCGATGCCGACCGAGCTTGATGAGCTTTCGAGAAAGATCATGCAGATGGAGATCGAGGAGACCGCACTCAAGAAGGAGACGGATCGTCTGAGTCAGGAGCGTCTGGAGGATCTTCAGAAGAATCTGGCAGAGCTTCATGACGAGTTTAGCGCAAAGAAGGCACAGTGGGAGAACGAGAAGTCTTCGGTTGATAAGTTGTCTTCCCTGCGTGAGGAGATTGAGCAGGTCAATCGCGACATCGCTCAGGCACAGCAACAGTACGACTTAAACAAAGCCGCAGAGCTTCAATATGGCAAGCTTCCTCAGCTTCAGAAAGAGTTGGAGGCAGAGGAAGAGAAGGTGAAGAACCAGGATCTGAGTCTTGTCCATGAGAGTGTGACGGACGATGAGATCGCGAGAATCATCTCTCGCTGGACGGGAATTCCGGTCAGCAAGCTGAATGAGAGCGAGCGCAACAAGGTGCTTCATCTGGACGAAGTTCTGCACAAGAGAGTGGTTGGACAGGATGAAGCAGTCGAGAAAGTGACCGAGGCAATCCTGCGCTCAAAGGCAGGAATCAAGGACCCGACGAAGCCGATAGGCTCCTTCCTGTTCCTTGGACCGACAGGTGTCGGCAAGACCGAGCTTGCAAAGGCTCTTGCGGAGTCGCTGTTTGACGATGAGAACAATATGGTTCGTATTGATATGAGTGAATACATGGAGAAGCACTCTGTGGCACGACTGATCGGAGCACCTCCGGGATACGTTGGATACGAGGAGGGCGGTCAGCTTACAGAGGCAGTACGCCGGAAACCGTATTCGGTTGTTCTTTTTGATGAGGTGGAGAAAGCTCATCCGGATGTATTCAATGTTCTGCTTCAGGTTCTCGATGACGGACGAATCACCGATTCGACCGGAAAGACCGTGGACTTCAAGAACACGATTCTGATCATGACCTCCAACATTGGATCTCAGTACCTTCTCGACGGAATCGATGAGAACGGTGAGATTCGTCAGGATGCAAGAAATCTTGTCATGAATGACCTTCATGCACACTTCCGTCCGGAATTCCTGAACCGTCTCGATGAGACGATCATGTTCAAGCCGTTGACGAAGGATAACATCGGTCACATTGTGGATCTGATGCTTGCCGATGTCAACAAGCGTCTGGCTGATCGTGAGCTGACGATCAAGCTGACTGACCGTGCAAAGGTTTATGTCACGAACAATGGCTATGACCCGGCTTATGGTGCACGTCCTCTGCGCAGATATTTACAGAAGAATGTGGAGACTCTGGCAGCAAGAATCATTCTCGAGGGTGAGATCAGTGAGGGTCAGACGATTCTGATTGACACAACCGAGGATGGAAGTGCTCTGACTGCGAAAATTGAGCAGGAAGCAAAGTAAGATTTGAGATAGTTTGAGATTTATCTAAGACAAAGAAATTTGGATAAAAAAATTCCCTGTACATCGCGATGGTGTGCAGGGAATTTTTTTGTTTTATACGGAAATTGCGCCCGATCAAAGCAGATTTAGATTCTTATTTGATCTCCGTGTACGGAATTCGGCTGATGCCCTCTTTCTCAGCTTCCTTTGCAACTGCGTTTGCGACAGCGAGTGCCACACGCTTGTCAAAGGAGGACGGGATGACGTACTCGGTTGTCAGCTCCTCCTCCGGGATTACAGCTGCGATTGCATGGGAGGCGGCAACCTTCATGCCCTCGGTGATGTCCTTTGCGCGGACAGCGAGAACGCCCTTGAACAGACCTGGGAAGACGAGAACGTTGTTGATCTGGTTCGGGAAATCGGAACGACCGGTGCCGACAACGACAGCTCCGCCTTCTTTTGCCTCATCCGGCATAATCTCCGGAACCGGATTTGCCATTGCAAAGACGATACCGTTGTTCATCGTTGCAACCATCTCCTTAGTCACGAGCTTCGGCTTGGAAACGCCAACGAAGATGTCTGCACCCTTGAGAGCATCAGCCAGCTTGCCGTGCTCCTTGTTCTTGTTGCTGATGTGGGAGATCTCTTCCTGACCGGAGTTTAAGTTCTCATCGCCCTCGCAGATGATACCGTTGATGTCGCACATGATGATGTTGCCAAAGCCCATGGAGATCAGCTGTTTGCCGATTGCAACGCCGGCAGCACCTGCACCGTTGATGACAACGCGCAGTTCGCCCATCTTCTTGCCGGTTACCTTTACAGCGTTTAACAGGGCAGCACCTACGACGATAGCGGTTCCGTGCTGGTCATCGTGGAAGATCGGAATATCGCAGACTTCTTTCAGCTTGCGCTCGATCTCGAAGCAACGCGGTGCGGCGATGTCCTCCAGATTGATTCCGCCGAAGCTCTTGGAGATCAGGGCGATCGTCTGCACGATTGTGTCGACATCCTTGGAGTTTACGCAGATCGGGAAAGCATCGACATTTGCAAATGCCTTGAACAGGGCACATTTTCCCTCCATAACTGGCATTCCGGCAGAAGGACCGATGTCGCCAAGTCCGAGTACAGCGGTTCCGTCGGTGATAACGGCAACGAGGTTGCCCTTGCGGGTGAACTCATAAGCTCTCTCCTCATCCTCTGCAATCAGAAGGCAGGGCTCTGCAACTCCCGGGGTGTAAGCGATGGAGAGATCCTCCGGAGTCTTCACGTCGACTCTGGAAACGACCTCGATTTTTCCTTTCCATTCTCTGTGTTTCTCAATCGCAAGCTGTTTCTTATCCATGAAAAAACTTCCTCCTCTTTAATGTATCTCATGACTTATAAAAGTATTTTAATCCACAATCGGGAAAGCGTCAATGACTGCTGTTTAAATCATAGTAAAAGATATACTGCTGAAGAACACCTTCGTATCCCGAGTAAGATTCAAATGGAAATCCGTCCGGATAGTGAGAGGTCAGCACCTGGCGGATGTGGGTGTCGATCGGGAAGGCTTCGAGGTGATGAAGTCCGAAGAGACAGATGCAGTCTGCAACTTTTGCACCCACTCCGCAAAGCTTTAAGAGTTCTGTGCGCGCCGAAGGATAGTCCATCGATTTGAGTGCGTCAAGAGAGATCTCTCCGGAAGCGATTGAGTGTGCAGTTTCGACAAGATACCGGCTTCGGTAACCGAGTCCGAGCGCGCGCAGTTCGTCTTCCGTTGCAGTTGCAAGCTGTTCCGGTGTCGGAAAGAGATAGAAGGAGTCTGAGCATGTGTTGACATCATTTATATGATCAATCTTTGTGCCGTAATGCGTGCAGATCGTCTCAATGCACTTGCGGATTCGGCGGATGTTGTTCTGTTGAGAGATGATGAAGCTGATGATCATCTCCCAGAGATCCTGTCGCAGAATCCGGATTCCGCTTCCGTAGGCAACCGCAGATTGGAGATAGGTGTCAGCGGGATCGATGCCGGTCAGAAAACGGCGGTAATCGGTGTTGAGATCGAAATAAGATTTCCAGATTGTCTGAAAATCCGCCTCGGAGCAGTCCATCAAAATGACGCTGTTTTTTTGGCATTTATTAGAGGTTGAGGGCTGTTCTTGTTTTAAGCGAAGGCGCTGTCCGTTTGCGATCACCTGAAACCAGCCTCCTTCTTGTTCTGTCATGCGGAAACACTGACCGGAGGCGCTGATCTGAGCGATTGAGAAATTTGTTCCGTCTACGCGGATGTATTCGCCGGAGTTATAAGAGTGTGTGTGAGTTGTCATAGTTGTAGTGTCCCTTCTGTCTGCTTGTAAAATAAATCATGGATTGTGATTATCATTTATGGTTTATGGGATTCACAGTGGGGAGATTTATGCTTTTCAGGTAACAAAAAAGGAGCTCCCTTCCCCCACAGAAGGTTGCTCCTATTCACGATCAGAAACCGTTACATGATATAGTTTTTCTGGTATCCCCACACCAGTTACGGAAAGAAAAAGCGCCGGTCATCCGGTGCTTAAAGGGTTTCATTATGGAAACTCTTATCTGGCTTACCATTCCCCAATAGAAAACCAGAATGTCGCTCTCTTCGTACGAGAAATAATATACCATTTTTAAACAAAAATGTCAACGTTATTTTGTGCAATATATTGTATACATGAAAAACGCATCGACAAAAAACTGCAAAAAATGCATAGCACAAAACTGGGATTTAATTATGCAATGTATAAAAAAATCAAAAACGGGCACACTGGAATCGATGCCATGATTTAACAAAACGCAAAAAAACATTGAAAAAAGATTAACAAGAAAGCGCAAAAACAACTGGGAAGAGAGAGGGCGATTGGATGGAGTTTTCGGCGGATCTGACGGCGAATCTGGATCATCTCAAACAGGTGCTCCAGACAGATGAAAATTTTGATGTTGTGTACCGGATGGCAGAGTTTGGCGGGCGTCGCGCCTGCCTGTTTTTTGTGGACGGATTCACGAAAGATGAGGTGCTCTTGAAGATGCTTCAGTCATGGTGGAGCATAAAACCGGAGGATATGCCTTCTGATGCAAAGGGATTTTCGGAGAAATATGTGCCTTATGGAGAAGCGGGACTGATCAAGGAGGACACCGAGATGATTGTTCAGCTTCTCTCCGGAGTGACCTGTCTCTTTATAGACGGCTATGAGGAGTGCATGTCGATCGACTGTCGGACTTATCCGGCGCGCGGAGTCGGGGAACCGGAGAAAGATAAGGTGATGCGCGGTTCGAGAGATGGATTTGTCGAGACGTTGATTTTTAATACAGCTCTGATCCGCAGGCGAATCCGCGATCCGAAACTCACGATGGAGATCTTGACTGCGGGGGAGAGCTCTCATACCGATATTGCGGTATGCTATATGAAGGGACGAGTCGATGAAGATCTTCTTGATCGAATTCGAAAGAAAATTCAGTCCTTGAAAGTGGATGCACTGACGATGAACCAGGAGAGTCTTGCGGAGGGAATTTTCCCGCATAAATGGTACAATCCGTTTCCAAAATTCAAGTTCTCAGAGCGCCCCGACACTGCGGCGGCATGTATTCTTGAGGGAAATATCGTGATTCTCGTGGACAATTCTCCTGCGGCGATGGTGCTTCCGTCTTCGGTATTTGACATTATTGAGGAAGCGGATGACTACTATTTTCCACCGGTGACGGGAACCTACCTGCGTCTGTCTCGTATGATGACTGCGTTCTTGTGTCTGTTTCTGACACCGACGTGGTTGTTGCTGATGATGCATTCGGACAGTCTTCCAAAATGGTTGGAATTTACGAAACTATCAGATCAGGTTTATGTGCCGTTGATTTTTCAGTTATTAATTCTTGAGTTTGCGATTGATGGTCTGCGTTTGGCGGCTGTCAACACGCCGAACATGCTGACGACACCGCTAAGTGTAATTGCGGGTATTGTGCTCGGGGAGTACTCGGTGAAGTCAGGGTGGTTCAATTCGGAGACGATGCTTTATATGGCGTTTGTGACGATTGCCAATTACAGTCAGGCGAGCTTTGAATTGGGATATGCGCTCAAATTTATGCGAGTGTTGATTTTGATTCTGACGAGCCTGTTTGATTTCTGGGGATTTTGGATGGGAGTCATAATCTCTGTGTGTGCGATCGTGTTCAACCGGACGATTGCGGGAAAGAGTTATATTTATCCGTTGATTCCGTTTCATTGGAGAGAGCTTAAGAAGCGTTTCTTCCGTGGAAGATTGCCGGTGCTGAAGAAGAGCGAGGAGCGGTGACGGAAGAAAGTACTTGTCAGCGGAATGGAAGAACTGTATGATGAGAAAGTAGGCAGGTATAAGCATGTGGTAGGCAGATGCTTGTAAGTGAAACCGGTGCAAAAAGATTGTCATGGAGACAAAAGTTTTGTAAACTAGAGCTTGTGAAAATGCTGGATAGTTACAAAAGAATAGAATTAAAATATGATTGGAAAATGCAGAGGAGGAGAAAAAATGAGCAGTATTCCGAAAGATCCGGTGATGTTGATGAGTTATTTAAATACACAGCTTCGCGATAATTATGCGTCCCTGGAGGAGTTGTGCAGAAGCCTTGATCTCGATCAGGCTGAGGTGGAGAAGAAACTTGCGCAGATTGATTACCATTATGAGGAAGGAAGCAATCAATTTAAGTAAATACAAGCGTATAAGAGTGAAGGTTCCTTCAAAGCTGGAAACATAAAAAATCAAAGAGTGATGCATAAAGGAATCCTCCATGTCACATATTAAGGACATGGAAAGGATAAAGAGATTACCAACAGATTTTTTGAAATGCGGGATTACGGGATGGTGTCTGGAAGTGATTTTTACTTCTGTGGAGTCGATTCTGAATCACGACTGGAGACTGATGGGGCGGACTTCGCTTCTGATGTTTCCGATTTATGGATGCGGGGCGCTTTTAGGACCACTCGGAAGTCTGGCAGATCGGTGGATCGGAGAGAGTGAGCTTCGGGTCACGGATCGAATGATTCGTCATGGGATGATTTACATGGTTCTGATTTTTACGGCGGAGTACATTTCGGGGAGTTTTCTGAGGGCGAGAGGAATTTGTCCGTGGGATTACACCGGGAAGAGTGCAAATGTGGATGGACTTATCCGTCTGGATTTTGCACCACTTTGGTTTGGTGTGGGGCTTTTGTTTGAGCAAATCACAAAAAAGAGAGGCAGATGACTTGTTTTTGCCTTTCTTTTTTTATATACTGAAGATTAAAACAGTGCTGAATTTCAAAGGGAAAACGTTCTTTCAAAATAGATTTTTTAAAGGGATGAGAACGGATTTTCAGGAAAGAATCTGTCAATGATGGGGATGTGATTGATTTGAAATTCAGTAGAAAAGACGTTGCTGTACACGGGTAGATATTTTCTGAACTGAAAATACTGTATGATACAGTAACGAAAAACAAAGAGAAAGGATTTATTATGATAAGATTAATTCTGGTTGCATTTTTTCTCATCGCATTTTTGATTCTGAGTGCGATTCCGCTTCTGATCGGAGAGTACCTGATCTACAAAAATGATGAGAAAAAACAGCAGGAATATTGTCTGAAAGTGGCTCAGGCGATGTTTCGTATGCTTCTGCGTCTGACCGGCAGTAAAATTACGGTCAAGGGAAGGGAGAGAATCCCGGAGGGGGCGGTGCTCTATGTGGGAAATCACCGCAGTTATTTTGATATTCTCGTTGGATATACGATGGTTCCGGGACTGACCGGATTTGTCGCAAAGAAGGAGATGGAGACCTGGCCGATCCTTTCGGACTGGATGCGCAATGTAAATTGTCTGTTTTTGAATCGTAAAGACATCAAAGAGGGATTGAAAACGATTCTCGAGGGAATTGAGAAAGTAAAATCCGGGGTTTCGATTTGGATCTTCCCGGAGGGAACCCGTTGTCAGGAGAAAGATCCACTCAAGATGCTTCCGTTTAAGGAGGGAAGCATGAAGATTGCAGAGAAGTCCGGTTGCCCGGTGATTCCAGTTGCAATTACCGGAACGAGAGATATCTGGGAGAATCATCTGCCGTTTATCCGTCCGTCAAAGATAACGATTGAATTTGGCGAACCGATTTACATAAAAGAACTGCCGTTGGCAGATCGGAAACATCTTGGAGCGCTGGCGCAGAACCGCATTCTTGAGATGCTGGAAAAGGAACAGAAGATACGGAGGGCATAATTGTGGATTTACAGGAATGCAGAAAAGAACTGGATGGAATTGACCGTCAGTTGACAGAATTATTTGAGCGTCGGATGGAAATCTGTGGTCAGGTGGCACAGACAAAAATTGCTTCCGGAAAGGCTGTCTATGATGGAGAGCGAGAAAAACAGAAACTTGATGCTGTGGAGGCGATGGCACATGGGGAGTTTAACCAGACTGGGGTGCGCGAGCTTTTTTCACAGATTATGACGATCAGCAGGCGGTATCAGTATCGCCTGCTTGCAGAGCACGGAAGGGGTGTCGATCTCGGCTTTGAGAAGATTCCGACACTCAAGATGAAAGATGTCCGTGTCGTCTATCAGGGAGTGGAGGGTGCTTACAGCCACGGTGCTGCGCTTCAGTTTTTCGGGGAAGATGCGAATGTCTACCATGTGGAGCGTTTTCAGGATGCAATGAAGGAGGTCTCCGAGGGACGCGCCGACTATGCGGTTCTTCCGATTGAGAATTCTTCCGCCGGAGCGGTTGTGGATATGTATGACCTCCTGACCGGATTTAACAATTACATTGTTGCAGAGACATTTCTTCCGGTCAATCATGCCCTGCTTGGTCTGCCGGATGCAGAGCTTTCCGACATTCGCACGGTTTATTCTCATCCGCAGGCGCTGATGCAGTCCTCGCGTTTCCTGAATGCACAGGAGGGCTGGCGTCAGGTGAGTTGTCTGAACACCGCAGTTGCTGCGTGCAAGGTGATTGAGGACAGGGACAAGAGTCAGGCAGCGGTTGCAAGCGAGATTGCTGGAAAACTGTACGGACTCAAGGTACTTAAGTCTTCGATTCAGAATAATCAGGGAAATACAACCCGCTTTGTCATTCTCGCAAACCGTCCGATTTATCGTGAGGGCGCATCTCGAATCAGCCTTTGCTTTGAGCTTCCGCACCAGAGCGGAACACTTTACAACATGCTCGGCAATTTCATCTTCAATCATGTCAACATGGTAATGATCGAATCAAGACCGATTCCGGGACGCAACTGGGAATACCGCTTCTTTGTTGACATTGAGGGAAATCTTGAGGATTCTGCCATTGCCAATGCACTGAAGGGAATTTCCGCCGAAGCGTTAAACATGCGCATTTTGGGAAATTACTAATTTAAAGTTAGAGCCGTTCCCCAAAACACCATTTCTTTTTTTATTTTCTTTGCTATTTTCTACATGAATTTTACAGAGATTTAACAAAACACCGGAATATTTCAGGTATAATGATAAGTAATGTATTATGAATTACATAACTCAGAACAGATAACCCCATAAATATCCCTTTGACAGGCAGGGGATGATAATTTCTCGCAGGGGAGACACAACGTAACGATTCGGGGAGGGAAAGTATGGTACGCACATTTGCTGCGATCGATGTGGGATCGTTTGAACTGGAACTTGGGATTTTTGAGATTTCCGACAAGAATGGAATTCGAGCTGTGGATCATGTAAAGCATATGATTGCGCTTGGAAGAGATACGTTCCGGGACGGAAAGATCAGCTACCGCCTCGTGGAGGAGACTT
Source organism: Brotaphodocola sp. (assembly GCF_983179755.1). Taxonomy (NCBI): domain Bacteria; kingdom Bacillati; phylum Bacillota; class Clostridia; order Lachnospirales; family Lachnospiraceae; genus Brotaphodocola; species Brotaphodocola sp. Next base: position 11,627 of record NZ_CFAHBC010000001.1, read on the forward strand.
GTGGTGTTCTGGAAGATTTTGTCCGAATCATGAAGGAATATCAGGTCGAGGACTACCGTGCCTACGCGACGAGTGCGATGCGTGAGGCGCGCAACAGCCAGATCGTGCTTGAGCAGATCCGTGTGCGGACAGGCATTGAGGTCAAGATCATCAGCAACTCCGAACAGCGTTTTATCAGTTACAAGGCGATTGCGGCGAAGGAGGCAGAATTTCAGAAAATCATCCAGCAGGGAACTGCGATCGTGGACGTCGGTTTCGGAAGTATGCAGGTATCTCTGTTTGACAAGGATGCACTTGTCATGACGCAGAGCCTTCCTCTCGGTGTTTTACGTCTGAAAGAATTTCTTGCAAATGCGCGTGCGAGCGCAGAAGTGGAGCATTCTCTGGTCAAAGAACTTGTGGACAATGAGCTGATGACATTTCGCAAGATGTACTTAAAAGACAGAGAATTTAAGAATGTGATTGCAATCGGAGAGCCGATTCTGACCCTCTACTACAAGACAGAGGCCGGAAAGCGAAAAGAACAGCTGACGGCGGAGGAGTTTGACCATTTTTATGCGAGAATCAAGTCGATGACAAAAGATCAGCTTGAGGATGCGTTTGATGTCAACGGAGAGTATGCACAGATGCTTTTCCCAACGGCGTCGATTTACAAGCGGATGCTTGACATCACCGGCGCACAGATGATCTGGGTTCCGGGAATCCGCATGGTTGATGGCATGGCAGCAGAGTACGCCGAAGACAAGAAAATGTTGAAATTTAACCACGATTTCTCGAACGACATCATTGTGGCATCGAAAAATATCGCAAGACGATACAAATGTCAGATGTCACACGTTCAGGCAGTTGAAGATTCTGCACTCAAGCTGTTTGACACGCTCAAGCGTTACCATGGAATGAAATCGAGAGAGCGCCTTCTGCTTCAGATTGCCGTGAATCTGCACGCATGCGGAAAATTTGTGACGATGCGAGATGCCTTAGATTGTGCCTATAACATCATCATGTCGACGGAGATCATCGGTCTGTCCCATGTGGAGAGGGAGATCGTTGCCAATGTGGTCAAGTATCACGATCAGAAATTCCGCTACAATGAGGTGGAAGTCTCCGCGAAGCCGTCGAGAGACAGCCGTCTGGTGAATCCGGAAAATCTGACATTGATGATCGCAAAGCTGACCGCAATTCTTCGACTCGCAAATTCGATGGACCGCAGTCACTTGAATAAGCTGGCGGACTGCAAGCTGAATGTGCGGGAAAATCAACTTGTGATTTCAACGGATTACAGTGGAGATGTGACACTTGAGGCGATTTCCATTGCGGAGAAAGGTGATTTCTTCGAGGAAATTTTCGGAGTGCGTCCGGTACTTCGGCAGAAAAAGAAAGTGTAGGGAATGAAGGTGACGGTGAAAATGGCAGAAAAAATGGTGGAAAAGAGTACAAAGACAGAGAAGATGACAAAAGTAGATAAGGCAGATAAGACAATTAAAGTAGATAAGGCAGAAAAAACAGAGAAGACCGGGAAACAGGAAAAGCTGGAGAAAGCCGGAAAAGTGGACAAGATGGAGTTGGCAGAGAGAGATTACACCGATCCGAAAAACTATGTAAACCGTGAACTCAGTTGGCTGGAGTTCGATTTTAGAATTTTGAATGAGGCGCGGGACAAATCGATTCCGCTGTTTGAGAGACTGAAGTTTTTAAGTATCACTGCCTCAAATCTCGATGAGTTTTTCATGGTTCGCGTGGCATCTCTGAAAGATCAGGTGCATGCGCGCTATAAGAAGCCGGATATTGCGGGTCTCAGACCGGAGGAACAGCTTGCAAAGATCGGAGAGAAGACGCATGAGTTTGTGAATCTTCAGTATTCGACATACAGCCGTTCTCTGCTCCCGGCGCTGAAACAGCAGGGACTTTGTGTCGTCTGGGAACACGAGGATCTCGACGAGAAGGATGGAGAGTTTGTTGACCGTTTCTTCCACGAGAATGTCTATCCGGTGCTGACACCGATGGCTGTGGATTCCTCCCGCCCGTTCCCGCTGATTCGCAACAAGTCGTTAAACATTGCGGCCCTCGTTCAGAAGAAGGGCGATGAGAAGGAGAAAGATCTCGAATTTGCGATGGTTCAGGTTCCGTCTGTGCTTCCGCGCATCGTGGAGCTGCCGGAGGGTGAGGATGGAGAGCACCGTGTGATCCTTCTCGAGGAGATCATTGAGCGCAATATGAAAGATCTCTTCCTGAACTATAATATCGTGAGTGCGCATCCGTTCCGCATCATGAGAAATGCCGATTTCACCCTCGATGAGGAGGAGGCAGAAGACCTGCTTGTGGAGATCCAGAAACAGCTCAAGAAGCGCCAGTGGGGCGAGGTTATCCGTCTTGAGGTCGAGGAGAAAGTTGACCGTCGTCTGTTGAAGATTCTCAAGCGCGAGCTCTCTGTCGGTGAGGAGGATATTTACGAGATCAATGGCCCCCTTGATTTGACCTTCCTGATGAAAATGTATGGAATGGCAGGATTTGAGGGACTCAAATCCCCGTCTTACACGCCTCAGCCGGTTCCGGAATTGATGAATGACGACGATATTTTTGCAAACATCCGAAAAGGAGATATTCTCCTTCATCATCCATATGAGACCTTCGATCCGGTTGTGAATTTCGTGCGCTCTGCATCGAAAGACCCGAATGTGCTCGCAATTAAGCAGACGCTTTACCGTGTCAGCGGTCATTCTCCGATTGTTGCGGCCCTTGCCGAGGCGGCAGACAACGGAAAACAGGTTTCCGTTCTCGTTGAGCTGAAAGCGCGATTCGATGAGGAAAATAATATCAACTGGGCAAAGATGCTTGAGAAGGCGGGCTGTCACGTTATCTATGGTCTTGTCGGTCTGAAGACTCACTGCAAGATTACGCTTGTCGTGAGAAGAGAGGAAGACGGAATCCGCAGATATGTCCATCTTGGAACCGGAAACTACAACGATTCGACTGCAAAACTCTACACGGATTGCGGTCTCATGACCTGTGCGCCTCAGTATGGAGAGGACGCAACCGCGGTCTTCAATATGCTTTCGGGATATTCCGAGCCACCGACATGGAACAAGCTGTCCCTCGCACCGCTGTGGCTTCGCAGCCGTTTTATCAAGATGATTCGAAGAGAGACGGAGCATGCGCGCCAGGGACGGTCGGCACACATCATGGCGAAGATGAATTCCCTGTGTGATAAGGAGATCATCGCAAATCTCTATGAGGCTTCGTGCGCGGGCGTGAAGATTGAGCTTGTCGTGCGCGGAATTTGCTGTCTGCGGGCAGGAGTTCCGGGGCTTTCCGAGAACATCAGTGTGCACTCGATCGTCGGAAATTTCCTTGAGCATGCAAGAATTTTCTACTTTGAAAATGATGGTTCCTCGGAGGTCTACATGGGAAGTGCAGACTGGATGCCGAGAAACCTTGACAAGCGTGTCGAGATCATGTTCCCGGTTGAAGATCCAGAACTCAAGGAACGAGTGATTCACATTCTCAAAGTTCAGCTTGAGGACAATGTGAAGGCACACATTTTACAGCCGGATGGAACGTATGAGAAGGTAGACAAACGCGGAAAGACGCTTGTGATGGCGCAGAACCAGTTTTGCGAGGAGGCAATTGCAAATGCCAGGGCGTACAATGCAGGAAATGACGTTCACAACACGAGAGTTTTTGTGCCGGCAGAGGCATAGTGAGAGACATATCCGGTCAATTTCAGAGTATTTGAAAGATTTAGGGGAAGATGGAAAATCTTCCCCTTTTTGTTAGAAAAAAGTAAGGCACGGGCAGTTGTTTTATGTTAAAATTAAAGAGCAAATTATGACAAAAAATACAAAATCATTGATATACATAAACAGGATTGAATGAAGATAGAGAAAAACAGCCGAACATTTTCGGTTGCATTTTGTATGGGGAGGAAAAAGAAATGGCAGAGACTAGCATTCTGGTAGTGGACGATGAGCAGGAGATCGCGGATCTCGTGGAGATTTATCTGGTCAGCGACGGGTATAAGGTATTTAAGGCAAACAATGCACAGGAGGGACTGGAGATCCTCGACAAGGAGGACATTCAGCTCTGCCTTCTGGACATCATGATGCCGGGGATGAACGGACTTGAGATGTGCAAGAAGATCCGTGAGACGAACAACATTCCGATCATCATGCTGAGCGCGAAGTCCACGGATCTCGACAAGATTCTGGGACTTGGAACCGGAGCTGATGACTATGTGGTCAAACCGTTTAATCCGCTTGAGCTTACCGCGCGAGTTAAGTCCCAGCTTCGCCGTTATACGCAGTTTAATCCGAACAGCACTGTGCATGAGACGGTGAAGAATGAGATCAGCATCCGCGGTCTGACGATCAACAAGGACAATCATAAGGTGACGGTCTATGGGGAGGAAGTCAAGCTGACGCCGATCGAATTCGACATCCTCTATCTGCTGGCGTCGAATCCGGGAAAAGTCTTCAGCACCGATGAGATTTTCGAGAAGGTCTGGAATGAGAAGGTGTATGAGGCAAATAACACTGTCATGGTACATATCCGTCGTCTGCGTGGCAAGATGAAGGAAGATGAACGTCAGGATAAGATTATCACCACCGTTTGGGGGGTAGGATATAAAATTGAAAAATAAAAAGAACAGCCGGCAGGATTTCTCACATCGCTATCAGACCAGGATGATTGCGAATATTGTATACAGCACACTTCTCGCCTGTCTCGTGGAGATGTTTCTTGTGACGAATCTGACAATGCTGGCAGGATATGCGAAAAAATCGGAGTGGGACAATGCACTCCTTGGCATGATCGGGGAATCAGATGTGATCATTGTGCTCGGCTATGTGCTGGTGGGAATTCTTGTGTTTTCCGTCACGTTTCTGATGCTTCAGGACCGGTCTGTCCGGTATGTGGGAAAGATTTCCGATGCGATGAACAGCATTGCGGAGGGAGATTTAAACACGACAGTTGATGTGGTCGGGGACGATGAGTTCTCGTCGATGGCGGAGAGTCTGAACAAGATGGTTGAGGAGATCCGCAAACTCATGGACAAGGAGAGGGAGTCGGAGCGGACGAAAAATGAGCTGATCACGAACGTCGCTCATGATCTGCGAACGCCTCTGACCTCGATCATCGGTTATCTCGAACTCTTGTCGGGAAATGTACAGCTTCCGCCGGAGATGCAGAAGAAATATATCGATATTGCATACAGCAAGTCGAGACGCCTCGAAAAGCTGATTGAGGATCTGTTTGGATTTACAAAGATGAATTACGGAAAAATTGCGATGCATGTGTCTCAGGTGGACATCGTGAAACTTTTGGGACAGCTTCTTGAGGAATTCTATCCGAATTTTGCGGATAAGGGACTCTCCTATGAGCTACAGAGCAATGTTCCGGCAAAGATCATCACAGCAGATGGAAATCTGCTTGCGAGACTTTTTGACAATCTGATCAACAATGCAATCAAGTATGGCGCAGAGGGAAAACGGATCATCCTGAAGATCAATGCGGAGGATGAGACGGTTCAGATCTCAGTGACGAACTATGGATATGTGATTCCGGCGGAGGAACTTCCGCTGATCTTTGAGAAGTTTTACCGCGTGGAGCAGTCGCGTTCGACACACACCGGAGGCACCGGACTGGGGCTTGCGATTGTGAAGAATATCGTGGATATGCACGGTGGAACGATCAGCGTAAAGAGTGATCTTGACGGAACTGTGTTTACGGTTGTGCTCCAGGTAAATTTTGATGTAAATCGGGAGCATTTTGGATGAGTGAAGAAGAGCGACCGAAAAAAGCAAGAAGTAAAAAGCAGGAAGCAAAAGCAGAAAGTAAAAAGCAAGTAGCAGAAAGCAAGAAGCAAGTTAGAAAGAGGTGAGAGGGGTTGAACCTTCAAACATATTTCAAATCGGCAAAATCAGGGAGAAGGAAGATGGCTAAGACAGTAGCTGTCTTCCTCCTTTGTGGTTTTGCGATCGGAATAGCAGGAAAATGGGAAACGAGTTATGGAATGACGGCAGAAACATTTGTGCCGTCTTTTACAGAGACGAGAGGGACAAAAACAGTTTCCGGGTCAGAAGAAACAGAAACAGCTGAAAATGAGACGAAGCAGGTAGGAACAAACAGTGACGGGGCGGAGAATACGCAGGAAGAGAATGCGGGAATCTCGATGGAAATCGCCTACGGCTATGACAATACTGCAAAGGGAGGACGCTATCTGCCTCTCGCTGTCAAGATTGGCAATACCCGGGACACAAGTTTAAATGGAACGATTCAGGTAAAGTCAGCGGAGTCGGACGGAACGGTTTACCGCTATGATTATGAGATTGAAGTTGCAGGAGCGGAGACATGCAAGAAGACGTACTATATTCCGGTCGGAACCGGGGCGAGTCGTCTCTATGTGACACTTCTTGCGGAGGATGGGACGGAACTTCTGACAAAGACGGTGAAACTCAATGTAAACCGGGATGTGCCGGAGATGTTTATCGGAATTCTGTCCGATCATCCGGAAGAGCTTGAGTATTTTAACGGAGTCGGGATTCGTTACAGCACACTTCGCACGAGAACCTTTGATCTGCCTGGGGAGGAGTTTCCGGAGGATGATGTGGGATTAAATCTTCTCGATGTGCTGATTGTCAACGATTACAAGCTGAGAAAGCTCTCAGAACGCCAGACTGCGGCGATCATGGACTGGGTACACGACGGAGGGCTTCTGATTCTCGGAACCGGAGCGAGGGTCGATGACACGCTCGGTCGTTTTGCGCCGGAGCTTCTCGACGATTCCTACGGAACACCGAGTCTCCGCCATATCAATCTCGGGGAAGGATTTGCACTCGAAGATCCGAGTGAGGGAATGCTTGCGCTCTCGTGTGTGGATTTCTCGCTTCATGGGGGAAATGTGATTCTCTCAAGCAATGGACTCTCTCTGCTGACGGCGACTGCGAAGGAGCAGGGAATCATTGCGGTCGCCTCGTTTGATCTGGGTGATATTCAGTCCTTCTGTGAGGCTCATCCCTCCTATGTGGATCACTTTTTCACGAGTTTGCTCGGGGACAGCCGGATCAATCAGCTCTCGGAGCTGGTTTACAGCGGAAATTCCTCAAAGTTCTGGTCGATGCAAAGCCTGATCAATACCGGAGATGTGAACAAACTGCCGAATCTTGCGCTCTATGTCTGCGTTGTCGTCGTCTATCTCGGCGTTCTCGGACCAGGCATGTATCTCTTTTTGAGAGATCGGGAATTGCAGGGGTATTACCGAAGAGGAGTTGTTGTGCTCTCGGTTGTGTTTGCCGGACTGATCTATCTGCTCGGGAGCCGGACGCGTTTCCGCTCAACATTTTATACTTACGCGTCGATTCGCGATGTGACGGCGGACTATGTGACAGACAACACTTATGTCAATATTCGCAATCCTTACAACCGACCGTACACGGTTGAGCTGAGTCCGGAGTATTCCATTCTTCCGATTACACGAAGCTCGCTTTACAACGACTCATCGGAGCAGTCAGATTTTTCCAGTACAACGCTGAGCCAGATTGTTGTGAGCTATTTAGAGGATGAGACGAGAATCCAGGGACAGGGGATCCCGGCATTTGCTCCGCGCTATTTCCAGCTTGAGCGCAAACAGGAGAACAGTGAGCAGGTTGGAATCACGGGCGAGGTTCGCTATTTTGAGGGAAAAATCAGCGGAAGTATCACGAATCACTTTCCGTTTGCACTCGAAAATACGACGCTGATGCTTTATGGAACGATGGTGAAAATCGGTCCGATGGAGGCAGGGGAGACGAAAAAGTTAAACGATCTGGAACTGATTCGTTTTCCGCTCGGAGATTCTTATGTCGTCGCAGACCAGATCTCGGGAGAGAGCGCGTTTACCGCGACGGACATTCGGAATAAGGAGTATCTGCTGGCGCTCGAGCGCTCAAATCTCCTCAAATTTTATCTTGACAATTATTTAAACGGGTATACGGCGGATGCGAGAGTGCTTGCATTCAGCACGGAGAAAGAGGAATCCGCATTTTTGAAAACCCCGTCTGAGGACACCTATGGTCTGACGCTTCTGACCTCGTCTTTGGCAGTGAATTCTTCAAGTGATCCGATGATCTACCGTTCGGCGCTGATGAAGGCTCCGACTGTGATCAGCGGAACGTATGAGGAGCAGACAAACACGATGGGGGCTTCGGAACCGCTGACGCTTGAGTATCAGCTTGGCGGGGATATTGAGGTGGAAAGCCTGACGCTTGAGCCGATTTCAGAGATTTTCCTCAAAAATGGCGGAGGTTACAGCGAGGCATTTTCCGGTGGAATTTATTTCTACAACTATGGAAGCGGAAACTATGATCTCATTGACCTTGATGGACAGACGATGACGGTTGATCAGCTCAAACTTTATCTGTCACCGGCAAATACAATCACGGTGCGCTACGTCTATGACGGATCGGGAGGATACAGTTCCATTCAGCTTCCGATGCCGATGGTAGCGGGAAAGGAGCGCTGATCAGAGATGGCAGATACAGATACAGTAAATATGTTAAAGATACGAAATTTAAAGAAGAAATTTGGAAATTACCGCGTTCTTGAGGACATGAATATGGAGATCAAGGCGGGAGCGCTCTACGGCTTTGTCGGACCGAACGGAGCGGGAAAGACGACGACGATCCGCATCATGAGTGGGCTTCTGTTGCCGGACGCAGGGGAAGTCGAGATTGACGGCGTCGATGCGATCAGGGAGCCGGAGCGGGTAAAAGAGAAGTTTGGATATGTGCCGGATCATTTTGGCGTGTATGACAATCTCAAGGTTTCGGAATATATGGAGTTCTTTGCATCCTGTTACGGGATGGAGGGACTCAAGGCGAGGAAGCGGGCGGAGATTCTGCTTGAGCAGGTGGGACTTGGAGACAAGAGAGATTTCTTTGTTGACAGCCTTTCGAGGGGAATGAAACAGCGTCTCTGTCTGGCGAGAGCGCTGATCCATGATCCGCAGTTCTTGATTATGGATGAGCCGACGGCAGGGCTTGATCCGCGGACGAGACTCGAATTTCGGGATACGGTGCAGGAGCTTCATGAGCAGGGAAAGACGATTCTGATCAGTTCACATCTGCTCTCAGATCTCTCAGAACTCTGCACGGATATCGGAATCATCGATTCTGGAAAACTTGTTTTGAGCGGAACGATGGATCAGATTATGAACCAGATTCATACATCCAGACCGCTTATTATCACGGTTCAGGAAAATCTTCCGACCGCGATGCAGCTGCTCAAGGAGGAGGTTCTTGTGCGGACGATCAGTGTGCGCGATCAGGAGATTGTCGCCGGATTTGACGGGGATGCTGAGGCGGAGTGTGAGCTTCTTCGCAGACTCGTCGAGGCAGGTGTAAAAATTCGGGGATTTGTGCGCGAGGCAGGAAGTCTTGAGGCGTTGTTTATGCAGATTACAAATCACCAGAAGGAAAGGGTGGTGCTCTCTTATGAAGACGAATCCGGTCTATAAACGCGAGATTATGGTCAGTGCGAGAAGTTTTAAGCTCGCGCTGATGTTGCTGGTCTTTAACGGAATTCTGGCGCTTGTGGCACTGCTCAATATGTATTCCAATCTCGCACAGGTGCGGATGACGGCGGAGGTTCAGTACTCGAGCTTTCTTGATCTCTATCTGTTTGTCGCGGTTCTGGAATTTATGATGCTGATTTTTATCATGCCGGCGATCACATCCGGGAGCATCAGCGGAGAGCGGGAACGTCAGACGCTTGAACTTATGCTGACAACGAAAATGAAGCCGTCGGAGATTGTGCTTGGAAAGCTCGCATCGGCGCTGAGCACAGTTTTTCTGATGATTGTGTCGAGTTTTCCGATTGTATCACTCGTTTTTGTCTACGGAGGAGTGACACTGAAGGATGTCGGGCTTTTGATGATCTGTTATCTGGCATCGGCGCTTTTTGTCGGAAGTCTTGGAATTAGCTGTTCTGCAATTTTTGGGCGTTCGACACTGGCGACTGCAGTCTCATATGGAATCACGGCTCTGAGTGTTGTCGGAACTTATGGGATCAATGAGTTTGTCTATTATCTGAGCGGGATGAATATGGACAGTTATCTGGTTTCGATGGGGCGGAGTGTAGGCTCGGCGAGCTCTGGAAATTTCCTGTATCTGATGCTGATTAATCCACTTTCCACGTTTCTTTTGACGATTGCGCGCCTGACAGGAAGAGAACAGCAGGCAGTGAATGTGACGGACTGGTTTGGCGATCATGGATGGAATCTGGTGACGGCAAACTGGACGGTGATCAGTGTTGTCCTGCAGTTTGTGTGTGCAGGCCTTTTGATTCTGGTCGCGATTCGCTGTGTGGAGTCGTGGAAGCGGAGATAAAGGTGTTTGGCTTCGGATGTTTGTGCCAGAAGGGGAGGGATCGGAAATCTTGGGGGGAGGAGAAAGGAGAGAGAATAGCCTTTCAAGGGAGTCTTCAAGGAAAAGTTTCAGGGGGCTTCAAGAGGCTCCCCTTTTTTTGAGGTAAGAGTTAAATTTGTTCGAATCACTGCGGGGCAATACATGAATTGTAATGAAAAACAGGTTGCGGGAAAAGGTAGATCAGAGTAAAATAGAGACAGAATGTAGCTGGAAAATCAGAGAGTTGTGATGGAACAGTTATGGCAGGATCAAAATACGAGAAAAGGAAGGAAATAACATGAAAGACGTAAATTGCGCATATTGTATGCAGGGAGAACTGGTTGCAAAGTTTGCATATCCGGTTTGCAAGATGGACACCGGTTTTCTGTATGTATTTAAGGAGCAGAGCCATCCGGGTCGTCTGATTCTTGCTCATGACAAGCACATCAGCGAGATGATTGAGCTGACGGATGAGGAGAGAAATGCTTTCTTTGCAGATGTTGCAAAGGCTTCTCGTGCAATTCATAAGGTATTCCATCCGGAGAAGGTAAACTACGGTGCATACGGTGATACCGGTTGCCATCTGCACATGCATCTGGTTCCGAAGTACAAGGATCAGTACGAGTGGGGCGGTACATTTGAGATGAATCCGGGCAAGGTAACTCTGACGGATGCCGAGTATGAGGAGATCGCAGAGAAGATCCGCCAGGCACTGTAAGATCTGAAAAACACATAAATATTAAAAAGTAGCAGATTCCGCCGGGAATGCGGGTCTGCTACTTTTTTTTGGGAAAGAGTCTGTTATCAAATAAAAATATGTGGTGGGATAGCCACATGTTTGCTAACAGCTAAGTGGAATGTGGTGGACAATCTTGCGGTAGATTTTCCACACGACGATTGCAGGAATTCCGATCACCATGGAAAGTGTTGAAAGACCACCAATGATACCATACAAAATTAAAATAAGCCACAATCCAATCATGTCGCACCTCCTGTCAATCATCTGCCGAATAGAGATGGGATATATTCCATAGATATGTATCTCTTTTCGATCCAGTTCCTATTGTACATGAAAAACAAAAAAATAAAAGAGATATTGACACTTCTTAACAAAATCCATACACAATATAAAGAAAACATAAAAATAGTCTGTTAAAAAGTTGTTAAGGAAATGTTAAGAACGTATAAAGATTGCGATGAGGAGAATGCGCCTTTTGTAGAGTGAAAATGGATGGAAAAATAGTTTCATTTTAGTTCCGGACAAAAAAAGAACCCTTGTAAAATAAGGGTTCTTCTGACATATGAAGCAGATAACGGGAATCGAACCCGCCTCCTCAGCTTGGGAAGCTGATGTTCTACCGATGAACTATATCTGCAGTTGGAACTTTTTTATTGTATCATAAAAGAGGGGGAATTTCAACCGAGAAAAAACGAGAAAACTGTTTGGAAAACAAGAATTTTGGTGTATACTGAATCAGACATAAGAAATCGACATAGGAAATGAAATTTTGGAGGCGATTTGCGATGGAAAGAGTATCGAAACTGACGCGGGAAGAGGCTCTGGCACTTCTTCAGAAATACAACAAGGAACCATTTCACATTCTGCACGGTCTGACGGTGGAAGGTGTGATGAGATGGTATTCAGAGAAGCTCGGCTATGGCGATGAGGCAGAGTACTGGGGAATCACCGGACTGCTTCACGATGTGGATTTTGAGCAGTATCCGGAGCAGCACTGCATCAAGGCACCGGAACTTCTGCGCGAGGCAGGAGTGGGGGAGGATATGATTACTTCGATCTGCTCTCATGGATATGGAATTTGCTGTGAGGTGGAGCCGAAACATGAGATGGAGAAGGTGTTGTTTGCATCGGATGAGCTGACTGGTCTGATCGGTGCAACGGCGAAAATGCGCCCGTCAAAGAGTACGAAAGACATGGAAGTTTCCAGCCTGAAAAAGAAGTTCAAGGATAAGAAATTTGCAGCGGGATGCTCCCGTGATGTGATTCGGACCGGCGCAGAGCGTCTGGGATGGGAACTTGATCAGCTCTTTGCTGATACGATTGAGGCAATGCGTTCCTGCGAAGATTCTGTAAATGAAGAAATGGAGCGTTACTGTACACGGTAGGCATTTTCTGAACTGAAAATGCCGTATGATACAGTGATGGTAGCAGATTTTGCCGATTTGGAATGCGAAGCATCGGCAAAATCCGTTGCTGTTTGCGCAAAGCGTGAACAGTAACGATGGAGCGTCCGGGTCTGAAGTAATCGGATCAGCAATGTCTTGTCTTATAATTCCACAAAGATTTCACCGACTGTCTCCCGACGCAGTGCGATAACGGATTTGTTGATCCGATAGGCACTCATTCCGTAACGGGTCGGTTTCAGAACGCAGATCAGGCAGGCTCCCGGAGCAATCCCCTGATCTGCAAGGCGCTGGCGCATAAGCAGATCGCTGGCAATCCAGACTACGCGCCCTTCCTCGCCGGATTTTAAATAGGTGAGCGGAAGGACCATGCCAGTCTCCTCTTGAAAGCCGTGTTGGAATCAGAATATGCTGGATCATGGAGGAATGTGCGGGTCATACTCTGTTCCTGTTTATAAAAATAAAAAAGTAGGCAGGAATCAAACAAGACGAAAAGTTTGTTACTGTTTGTGCAATGCGTGGATAGTAACGGGTGTTCTTATGGAATCAGTCATGAGGAGATTTCATGGGAACGTGCATGAATGAATAAAAAAAGGAGAAAGAAATTTGAGTATTTTAAATGTTGAACATCTCAGCCACGGATTTGGAGACCGCGCAATTTTTCAGGATGTTTCCTTCCGACTTTTAAAAGGAGAGCACATTGGACTTGTCGGCGCGAACGGAGAGGGAAAATCTACGTTCATGAGCATTATCACTGGAAAACTTCAGCCTGATGAGGGAAAAGTTGAGTGGGCGAAGCACGTTCGCGCCGGTTATCTTGACCAGCATACGGTTCTTGAGAAGGGGATGACAATCCGCGATGTCCTGAAGAGCGCATTTTCTTATCTGTTCGAGATGGAAACTCAGATGAATGAGATCTGTGACCGAATGGGTATGGCATCTGAGGATGAGATGAATGAGATGATGGAGGAGCTTGGCACGATTCAGGATCTTCTGATGGCACACGATTTTTATATCATTGACAGTAAGGTTGAGGAGGTTGCGCGCGCGCTCGGACTGCTTGAGATCGGATTGGATAAGGATGTGTCGGAATTGTCTGGAGGTCAGAGAACCAAGGTTCTTCTCGGCAAGCTGTTGCTTGAAAAGCCGGATATTCTGCTTCTCGACGAGCCGACAAACTATCTCGATGAACAGCATATTGAATGGCTCAAGCGCTATCTTCAGGAGTATGAAAATGCGTTTATCCTGATTTCTCACGATGTGCCGTTCATGAACAGCGTTATCAACCTTGTTTACCATATGGAGAATCAGAAACTCGACCGCTATGTGGGTGATTACCACCACTTTGAGGAGGTTTATGCGGCAAAGAAAGCCCAGCTTGAGGCGGCTTACAAGCGTCAGCAACAGGAGATTGCGGAACTTGAGGATTTTGTTGCGAGAAATAAGGCGCGCGTCTCAACGAGAAATATGGCGATGTCCCGTCAGAAGAAGCTCGACAAGATGGAAGTCATTGAGCTTGCGAAGGAGAAGCCGAAGCCAGAGTTTCAGTTTATGGAGGCGAGAACCTCCGGAAAGCTGATTTTTGAGACGAAGGATCTTGTGATTGGTTATGACGAACCGCTGACGAAACCGGTGAATCTGATGATGGAGCGCGGGGAGAAAGTTGTTCTGCGCGGAGCAAATGGAATCGGAAAGACAACTCTCTTGAAAAGTATTCTTGGACTGATCCCGTCTCTCTCTGGCAGTGTGGAACTTGGAGATTATCTCTATACCGGATATTTTGAACAGGAGATGGCTCCGGGCAACACGACGACCTGTATCGAGGAGATCTGGAAGGAATTCCCGTCGTACACCCAGTATCAGGTGCGTTCCGCTCTTGCAAAATGCGGTCTGACAACGAAGCATATCGAGAGTCAGGTGCGTGTGCTCAGCGGTGGTGAGCAGGCGAAGGTGCGTCTGTGCAAGCTGATGAACCGTGAGACCAATGTCCTGCTTCTCGACGAGCCGACAAACCATCTCGATGTGGAGGCAAAGGAAGAACTTAAGCGGGCGCTGAAGGCATACAAGGGCAGTATTCTTCTGATCTGCCATGAGCCGGAATTCTATGAGGGACTGGCAACCCGCGTTGTGGATTGCAGTGAGTTCTGTCTCAGAGGTTAAATAATAAGAGAAAAAAAGAAAGATTGATTAAGAAACAGGAGAAAGAAGTTTAGAATTTGCCAGCTGTCATCTCTGAGCGTTTTTTTGTGACTCAGAGTGGATGGCGGGCAGGTTCTGCCTCTTTATCTCATATGATATAGTTTTTGCAACGCATGAACGATAACCGGGGCATGAGTGGCAGTGGATTTTTTGACAGAGAAAAACAGTTGCAATCTGCCGGTTCCTGTGCTATCATATCTGTTGCGTATCCAAAAATCTTGAGGATCTGAACGTCAGAGATTGTCTGAATCCGTTATCATTCATAATTGGGAGTTTCATTATTTTATTATTTAATAAAAGTTTGAAGCAGTTTGGGAGCAGTGTGTTTTGCATGCAGAAAAAGCAAATCGAATGTCCGCAAAGGGATGTTGGTCTGTGAAAAATCAGGTTAGCGTCAAGATAAATGCGGAAGATGAGAGGTGTGCGATGTCTGGCATGGCAAATGGATAGATGGGTAAGATGTATTTGAGTGAGTTTTTGCAGTAAAAAGATTTAGATTTAATTATTAAGAAATCAGTCTGTGTAAAATCATGACCGGAAAACGGTTATCTGAAAATCAAAAAATCTGAGTGTTCATAACGGTTCAGTACTTTAGTTGAGTTATAAGAAGTTCAAGTCGACGCAAGCATCGACTTGGCGCGTGATTTTGTTATATAGGAAGTTTCGTGTCAGGAAAAATTCTGAAGTGGCACCGCAAAGTTCGGTGTGACATACGATACGGATGAGGCGTTTCAGACTCAGCGTTCCGTGCGGATGCGCCATATCCCGATCTGGATGAGCGAGTAGTTGTGTATGAAAGCGAGATTCCGGAAGTTTTGTTGTGCAAAAATGCGTGACATCAGCAGATGAAAGTGTCTGAGGATAGTGCGTGCAGACCGATCAATTCCCATGCATTTCTGGAATGGATGGATGTATTCGTTATGCGCAGAGCTTTCGTCAGGCTGAGGGAAAATATTGAGATACGAGATTGAACTAGCAGGCTATCATGCTGAGGCAAAGAAAAAAATGTAAGAAAGAGAATACAGGGAGACCATTACCTAATATAAGATAATAAAAAAGAGTATAAAAAGTCTGCCGGGTGAACGTTTCGCTCGTCCACCCGGCAGATTTGGGAATGGTAGGTATACAAATAAAAGAAAATGGTTTTTAGGGGGGCCTGCCAGGATCGCCCCTGGCAGGTATGAGTATGAAAAAGCTTTGTAATTTCAAGTATGCACTTGAAACAAAGGTTCCATTACCCTTTCGGATAATGTACTTAAAGTATAAAAAATAATTGTGACTAAAATGTGTCGGCACGATAAAAAATGTATAAACATAATAAAAAATAAAAAAACCCTTTCAAAAAGGGACGCGATTGTATATAATAAGAGAGATTAATCTGGAATATTTGTGCGAATAGGATTTGTGAGGAAGCAAACAGGAGGAAAAGAGATGTTAGTGTCTAATGACATCGGTATCGATTTAGGTACGGCGAGCATTTTGGTATATATAAGAGGAAAAGGCGTTGTTCTCAAGGAGCCGTCCGTTGTTGCGATTGATCGTGACAGCAATAAGATCATGGCAATCGGTGAAGAGGCGCGTCTGATGATCGGAAGAACTCCGGGTAATATCATCGCAGTACGTCCACTGCGCCAGGGTGTTATTTCTGATTATACCGTAACAGAAAAGATGCTGAAGTACTTCATCAACAAGGCTGTCGGCAAGCGTACCCTGCGCAAACCGCGCATTGCTGTCTGCATTCCGAGCGGAGCAACTGAGGTAGAGCGCAAGGCGGTAGAAGATGCAACTTATCAGGCAGGCGCGCGTGAGGTATCGATCATCGAGGAGCCGGTTGCGGCTGCAATTGGAGCCGGAATTGATATTTCCAAGGCATGCGGAAATATGATCGTTGATATCGGAGGCGGTACCGCAGATATCGCTGTGATTTCTTTGGGTGGAACCGTAGTAAGCACATCGATCAAGATCGCCGGTGATGATTTTGATGAGGCACTTGTTCGTTATATGAGAAAGAAACACAATCTTCTGATCGGTGAGAGAACCGCAGAGGAAATCAAGATCAACATTGGTTCCGCTTACCGTCGTCCGGAAGTTCTGACGATGGAAGTAAGAGGAAGAAACCTTGTGACAGGACTCCCGAAGACGATTGTGGTTACCTCTGAGGAGACGTTAGAAGCTCTTCGTGAGCCGGCAATTCAGATCGTGGATGCCGTTCACAATGTGCTCGAGCGCACTCCGCCGGAGCTTGCAGCAGATATCTTTGACCGCGGTATTGTGATGACCGGTGGTGGCTCTCTGCTCAACGGTCTTGATCAGCTGATCGAGGAGAAGACCGGAATTACCACCGTTGTTGCGGAAGATCCGTTGACCGCAGTGGCAATTGGAACTGGAAAATTTATTGAGTTTCAGCATGGTGATTCTAAGCCACAGGAATACTAGGAAGTCCTGAGAATACGAAGGACGACCAGGTCGATTTCCTGTTGTGGAAGAAGGGGAGATCCCGTATCCGTAGTATGATGGATGCGGGATTTTCGTTTATGTATGTATTAAGGACGCCCAGAGGACACGTTTGATGATTCTGTGATTTTATTTGGATAGGAGTATCTATCTGTGATTAAAATTTCTGCTTTTTGGGGCAGGAAATCAGATATGGACTGAAATTTCAGGACGGAGAATTTATGGCAACAGTTAAGGGTTATGTGGAAAAAATCAAATTTCGCAATGAGGACAACGGATACTCGATTTTGAGTGTATTTGCGGATGGGGAGGACTATATTCTTGTTGGAACCTTTCCTTATATCGGGGAGGGAGACTACATAGAAGCTACTGGACGCGAGGTGGCACATCCGGTCTACGGTGATCAGATTCAGGTGGAGCACTATGAGATGAAGGCGCCGGAGGACACTGCCTCGATGGAGCGCTATTTGGGATCGGGCGCAATCAAGGGGGTCGGAGGTGCGTTAGCTGCAAGAATTGTAAAACGGTTCAAGGCGGATACATTTCGCATCATCGAGGAGGAGCCGGAGCGTCTTGCGGAAGTCAAGGGTGTCAGCGAGAAGATGGCGATCTCGATCTCCGAGCAGATGGAGGAGAAGAAGGAGATGCGAGAGGCGATGATGTTTCTTCAGGAGTATGGCATCTCAATGAATCTCTCTCTGCGAATCTATAAGGAGTACGGTGCGCGACTCTATGGAATTATTCGGGAAAATCCGTATCGTCTGGCGGATGATATTCAGGGAATCGGATTTAAGATGGCGGATGAGATTGCGCGTCAGTCAGGAATTTTCACGGACTCGGATTTTAGAATCCGGAGTGGTCTGCTCTACACGCTTCAGCAGTCGGTTGCAAGCGGTCATACCTATCTGCCAAAGGAGGAGCTTCTGCGCGGGGCTTCTGAACTCCTCCATGTCAATATTGAGTCAATGGAAAAACATTTGATGGATCTTCAGATGGAGAAGAAGATCGTTGTGAAGCTCAATGAGGATGGGCAGGAATCATGTCATGTTTACGCCTCCCAGTATTATTACACGGAGCTGAATTCTGCGAGGATGCTTCATGATCTGAATATTCGTGGAAATGAGCCGGAAAAGGCGATTCGCAAGCGCTTAAAAAAGATCTGTGCAGAAGAGCATATCGAGGCAGATGAACTTCAGATTCAGGCGGTGATTGAGGCGGTCAACAGTGGACTCCTAATTATCACCGGAGGACCGGGAACCGGAAAGACAACGACGATCAACACGATCATTCGGTATTTTGAGGAAGAGGAGATGGAGATCCTGCTTGGCGCACCGACAGGGCGCGCGGCGAAACGAATGACGGAGGCAACCGGATATGAGGCAAAGACGATACATCGCCTTCTCGAACTCAACGGAGTTCCAGACGAGAATGGTGGAACGATGGGGATGCATTTTGAGCGAAATGAGGAAAATCCGCTCGATGCCGATGCAATCATTATCGATGAGACTTCGATGGTTGATGTCTATCTGATGCACGCGCTTTTGCGGGCAATCAATCCGGGGACAAGACTGATTCTTGTCGGTGATGTGAACCAACTTCCGAGTGTCGGACCGGGAAATGTGCTTCGGGATATGATCGCATCGGGCGCATTCAATGTCGTGAAACTGTCGCGAATTTTCCGCCAGGCAAAGGAGAGCGACATCATTGTTAATGCACATCGCATCAATGATGGAGAGCAGATTCCACTCGGAAAACGAAGCAAGGATTTTCTGTTTATTCGCCGGGAGAACCCGGATGCTATCATCAGTGCGATGATCACATTAATTCGGGAGAAACTTCCCAATTATGTTCAGGCAGATCCGTTTGACATTCAGATTATGACACCGATGCGCCGGGGTGCTCTCGGCGTGGAGAGACTCAACACGATTCTTCAGGAATATCTGAATCCAAAGTCTGAGAACAAGGCGGAGAAAGAGTCCGGGGGAACCGTTTACCGTGTCGGTGATAAGGTCATGCAGATCAAGAACAACTACCAGATCGAGTGGGAGATCCGCAGTTCGCGCGGAATTCCGGTGGAATCCGGCACGGGAGTGTTTAATGGGGATATCGGCATCATCCGGGAGATCAATCGTTTTGCGGATACGGTTACCGTGGAGTTTGATGAGCGAAAAATGGTGGAATACGGATTTAAACAGCTTGAGGAGCTGGAACTTGCATATGCAATCACAATCCACAAATCTCAGGGAAGTGAGTATCCGGCAGTCATTATCCCGGTTCATTCCGGTCCGAGAATGTTGATGACGAGAAATCTGATCTACACGGCTGTCACGAGAGCGAGAAAGTGTGTCTGCCTGGTCGGAATTCCAGAAACATTTCAGGCGATGGTCAACAATGACACCGAGCAACAGCGATATACGGGGCTGAAACAGAGAATCCGGGAAGTCATGGAGACCGAGCTTGAGTAGAATCTGTGCAGAAGAGAACTTTGAAAAAAATGGAAGAGCTAAATGCTTGTATAAATTGTAATAACGTAATAATTAGACAAATAAAACAGGTGATAAAAATAAATCGGACAGACATAATGAAGATAATAAATTTGGTAAAGACAGGGGGAGGATAAAATAAAAAACATATCAAAAGTAGGAAAAAAATGGTTGAGGAGCGGTCAGGCAGAACCGCTCTTAAACCTGCTCTTTCCGAGACGCTGTCCCGTCTGTGGGGAGATTGTGGAGCCATATGGAGAAAAAATCTGTCCGGAGTGCGTTAGAGCGCTCTCGCCGGTGAGGGAACCCTGTTGCAAGAAATGCGGAAAAGAGATTTCGGATCGACAGGGGGAGTACTGTCCAGACTGTATGCGTCGTCCAAAAACGTTTGATTCGGGTGCATCGCTCTTGAATTACAATGAGACGGCGCGGTGGTCAATGGCATCGATCAAGTATAAGAATCGCCGGGAGTATCTTGATTTTTATGCACAGGCGATGAATATTCGGTTTGCGAAGAGAGTGCGGGTCTGGGGAGCTGAGGCACTCGTGCCGGTTCCGATTCATTCGTCGAGAAGACGAGAACGTGGTTTTAACCAGGCAGAAGAGCTCGCAGAACGGTTGTCGGACTGCTGGGGACTTCCGGTTGATACGAAACTTCTGGTCCGAAAAAAGAAAACACTTCCGCAGAGAGACCTCGGTCCGTCTCAGCGATTAAAAAATCTTCAGGAGGCATTTGCCCTCCATCCGTCCGTTTCGGACAAAATTCCAAAATCCGTGATTATAATAGATGATATTTATACAACAGGAAGCACCGTGGAAGCGTGCAGTCGTATCCTCAAAAAAGCAGGGGTGAAGCGTATTTATTTTCTCGCAATCTGTATTGGAAAAGGAAGATAGTGAGAAGATTGCGGAGCCCGTATAGGTGTAACTGAGAATAGCCAGATAAAAAGAATTCCACAGTTATAGTTGTATAGGGCGATAAAGTGCGCTATACTCGTGAAAAGAAAAAATATGTCTGCAAAAAATGATAATAGAGGGATGGAAAAATGTATGAGTGAAAATGGGAATGAGGATCGCTCTCCTAAAACGGATGCCGAATTTTGGGAGTGGCTTGTGGCTCATCAGGGAGAGGTGTTTTTCACGGCAAAACATCTTGCGTTTACCTACCAGATCCGGGGCGGAGAGATGTTTGTCGACCGCAGATCAAAATCAATCACCCGCGCGACTGTCTGCGGGGCGTTTGCGAGGATTCTTGCGGATCAGAACCATGAGATCTGCGGACCGAAGGCGCTCAACTGTTTTGGCGCTCCGTATCTCTGGGCGATTCTCGTCCAACTCGGTCTTGCAATCCCGGGAAAGAAAAAATAGAAACGAAAAGCATAAACAAAAACAGGGGAAAAGCCTAATAAAATAAAGGTTGACGGATTACTTTTCGTGTGATATAGTAATGTGGCGAATGGAAGAGCTTAGGTCTTTTTTTTATGCTCAAATTTTGCCGGAGTCCGGCGAAGCAGAGAGCAGAGAAAGAAGAGACTGAAAAACAACGAAAATTTAAGTGGAGGTGGAAGTCGTGCGCACAAAGATTACACTGGCATGTACGGTTTGCAAACAACGTAACTACAACATGACGAAGGATAAGAAGACCCATCCGGACCGCATGGAAACTAAGAAGTATTGTAGATTCTGCAAGACTCATACTTTGCACAAAGAGACCAAATAAGGAGTGTGAACTATGGGAGAGGCTGCAGGAACTGAAAAAGCTCCGGTCAAGAGTTTTTTCAAGGGTTTTAAAGCTGAGTTCAAGAAGATCGTATGGC
The DNA here is from genome assembly GCF_983179755.1 of Brotaphodocola sp. Lineage (NCBI taxonomy): Bacteria > Bacillati > Bacillota > Clostridia > Lachnospirales > Lachnospiraceae > Brotaphodocola > Brotaphodocola sp. The sequence continues at coordinate 33,098 of NZ_CFAHBC010000001.1, forward strand.
CCGACCAGGAGACGGTTGTGAAACAGACGGTTTCGGTGACAGTAATCAGCATCTTGCTGGGCGCGGTTATCGCAATCCTTGATTTCATCATCAAATGGGGCCTCAGCTTCATTATTTAACTAAGGCGAGGGTGATAAGATGTCAGAAGCAAAGTGGTATGTAGTTCATACCTATTCAGGCTACGAGAACAAGGTAAAAGTTGACATTGAGAAGACGATCGAGAACCGTAACCTTCAGGATCAGATCCTGGAAGTGTCCGTCCCGATGCTGGAAGTAGCAGAGCTCAAAAACGGCGTAGAGAAGCTGGCAGACAAGAAAATGTTTCCAGGCTATGTGCTGATTCACATGATCATGAACGATGATACATGGTATGTGGTTCGCAATACGCGCGGTGTAACTGGCTTTGTAGGACCGGGTTCCAAACCTGTACCGTTAAGCGATGCAGAGATGGAGAGCCTCGGATTCAACAAGACAGAGCTTGCAGTAGACTTCGAGATTGGCGATATGGTGGCAGTAACTGCCGGCGCCTGGAAGGATACAATCGGTGCGATCAAGTCGATCAATGAGAGCAAGAAAACCCTTACGATCAGCGTCGAAATGTTCGGCCGGGAGACTCCGGTTGAACTGAACTTCACTGAAGTGAAGAAAATGTAACAGCAAACTAGGCTGGCATTGTGCCGGCTGGTGGGAGGGAAATCCCCGACAATACCACAATATTAGGAGGTCATTATCATGGCAAAGAAAGTAACTGGCTACATCAAATTACAGATTCCGGCAGGCAAGGCTACTCCGGCTCCGCCAGTAGGTCCTGCACTGGGTCAGCACGGCGTTAACATCGTGCAGTTTACTAAGGAGTTCAACGCAAGAACCGCAGACAAGGGCGATCTGATCATCCCGGTTGTTATCACGGTTTATGCAGATAGAAGCTTCAGCTTCATCACCAAGACTCCGCCGGCTGCAGTTCTGTTAAAGAAGGCCTGCAAGATCAAATCCGGTTCCGCAACCCCGAACAAGACGAAGGTAGCTACCATCTCCAAGGAAGATCTGCAGAAGATCGCAGAGACCAAGATGCCTGACTTAAACGCAGCAAGCCTCGAGGCAGCAATGAGCATGATCGCAGGTACTGCAAGAAGCATGGGTATCACTGTTGAGGAGTAAGTCGATTTAGAAACGTGGGAGGGAAATCCCCGACAATACCACTAGGAGGTTATTTATAATGAAACATGGAAAAAGATACGCGGAAGCAGCAAAAGCAGTAGACCGTTCCGTATTATATGATGCAGCAGACGCAATTGCACTCGTAAAGAAGAATGCATCTGCAAAATTTGATGAGACCGTTGAGGCTCATTTCAGAACCGGATGTGACGGACGTCACGCAGATCAGCAGATCCGTGGTGCAGTAGTTCTGCCGCACGGAACCGGTAAAGTTACCAGAATCCTTGTATTCGCTAAGGGTGTTAAGGCTGATGAGGCTCAGGCAGCTGGTGCAGATTACGTTGGAGCTGAGGAGCTTATTCCGAAGATCCAGAACGAGGGATGGCTGGATTTTGACGTTGTTGTAGCTACTCCGGATATGATGGGCGTTGTTGGTCGTCTGGGTCGTGTACTTGGACCGAAGGGCTTAATGCCGAACCCGAAGGCTGGTACCGTTACTATGGACGTAACCAAGGCTATCAACGAGATCAAAGCTGGTAAGATTGAGTACAGACTTGATAAGACCAATATTATCCACGTGCCGGTGGGTAAGGCTTCTTTCACAGAGGAGCAGTTAGCGGACAACTTCCAGACGCTTATGGATGCAATCAACAAGGCTAAGCCGGCTACTCTGAAGGGCGCATACATCAAGAGCGCAACCCTGACCTCTACCATGGGCCCGGGCGTTAAGCTGAATGTTGTAAAGCTGGTTCAGTAATAGCAGTAAAAAAAGATTGACAATCCAGATATAGTATGTTATCATACACAAGTATTGACTGCCGAAGACAGCAGGTGCCGTAAGGCATAAGGTGAAAACGCCTGCCGAGGAACGTACAATTCTTTAGATTGAATTTGTAGAGCCTCTCTGTCTTGACGGAGAGGCTTTTTCCGTGCAGTCTCCAAAATATTATAGGAGGAAGACATTCATGGCAAAGGTAGAGTTAAAGCAGCCGGTAGTGGCTGAGATCTCTGAATTGCTGAACGGTGCTGCATCCGCAGTAGTGGTTGACTATCGTGGACTGACCGTTGCTCAGGATACTGAGCTTCGTAAAGCCCTGAGACAGGCCGGCGTTTCCTACAAGGTATACAAGAATACCCTGATCAAGCGCGCTGCTGAAGGCACTGAGTTCGCAGCTCTGGATCCCAACCTTGAGGGACCGACCGCAATCGCAGTATCTAAGGACGATGCAACCGCACCGGCAAGAGTTCTGGCTGAGTTCGCAAAGAAGGCTGACAAGCTGGAAATCAAGGGCGGCGTTATCGAGGGTACTTACTACGATGCAAAGGGAATGCAGGTTATCGCAACCATCCCGTCCAGAGAGGTTCTGCTTGGCAAGCTGCTTGGCAGCATCCAGTCTCCGATCACCAACCTGGCTCGCGTCCTGAATCAGATCGCAGAGAAGCAGGCAGAGGCTTAATTCGAGGATTTATTCCTCAACTGAGACAGTGTGCATAGCATGCTGACGAAATTCAACAAAACCCAATTAAAATTAATGGAGGAAAATAAAATGGCAAAGTTAACCACCGCAGAGTTTATCGACGCTATCAAAGAGTTATCCGTATTAGAGCTGAACGAGCTGGTAAAGGCTTGTGAGGAAGAGTTCGGCGTATCTGCAGCAGCAGGCGTTGTTGTAGCAGCAGCAGGTGCTGGTGAGGCAGCAGCTGAGGAGAAGACCGAGTTCGACGTAGAGCTGACCGAGGTTGGCGCTAACAAGGTTAAGGTTATCAAGGTTGTTCGTGAAGTAACCGGTCTGGGCCTGAAGGAAGCTAAGGACGTTGTTGACGGCGCACCGAAGGTTCTGAAAGAGGGCGCTTCTAAGGAAGAGGCTGAGGATATCAAGACCAAGCTTGAGGCTGAGGGAGCAAAGGTTACCCTGAAGTAATTCAGAGAATCTTAAAACTCGTGATGATATCACAGATGGACTGCGGATTTGTTCCGCAGTCCGTTTTTAGTTACTGGGCACGTTATCTTACGGCACTTTCGGTTCAAAAAGTGCCTACCTCTAAACAGTAACCGTTTTTATCTTCTTTCTGAAACTGCTTGACAGAAACCTTGTTGGGTGTTAAACTGAATTCGTATTTTGATATGAGCTTTTGATTCACATATTTTTGTAAGTCATGAAGTGCATTTCATGATTCACAAAAATATGTGATTTTTTTGTTTCATGAGAAATACAAATATTTATCTATATAGGAGGCAGTACTATGAATAAGGGTACCGTTAAGTGGTTCAACGCAACGAAGGGATATGGTTTCATCACCAACGATGAGTCCGGTGAGGAAGTATTCGTACATTTCTCCGGTATCGTAGCTGATGGCTACAAGACTCTGGAAGATGGCCAGAAGGTTACCTTCGATACCGCTGAGGGCAATCGTGGTCTGCAGGCTGTAAACGTACACGTTGTAGCTTAATCAGAGATTTCTGCAAGAGCTGAGAGGACCGTGCACCGGATGAGTGATCGTTCGATGCATGGTCTTCTTTTTTGTATGATAGGAAAAATCAGGAAAAGTTTCGTTTATAGGAAAGAAACCGGCGCATACCTTATAGAGATATAGAGAATTTGAAAAATCGGAGATGCAGGTCGGGTGAAGATAAGATGGGCAAAAAGACTGCTGTTTGCGATTGTTTTGTTCGACGGACTGTTATTTGGCACTGCGATTGCAGTCGTCCAAACTGAGATTCAACCCCAAATGTCCATTCGGGAGAATTCTCCCGATTCTCATAAAGAAAAGATCGTTCAGGCGGGGATTGGAGACGAAGGAATTTGGGAGACACAGAAACTGCTTGCGCTGACGTTTGATGACGGCCCCTCCCTGGAGTGCACCGGGAGACTGTTGGACGGCTTAAAAAAGCGCGGGATTCACGCGACGTTTTTTCTTATGGGAGAAAATATTCCAGGCAAGGAGGAACTCGTCCTGCGCATGAAGACGGAGGGGCATCTGATTGCCAATCACGGCTACCGCCATGTCCAGATGACACATGAGGGCGAGGATGCAGTCGCAGAGTCTGTGGAGAAGGCGCAGGAGATGATTGAGGCGATTACCGGGGAGAAGCCCGAGTTTCTCAGACCACCTTACGGGGATTGGAATGAAAAGCTCGCGGAGCGCTGTGATCTGACAACGGTGTTCTGGAATGTGGATTCTCTCGATTGGAAGCTCAGAAATGTGGAAAAAATCGTGAGACGGGTGAAAAAACAGGTTAAAAACGGAGATATCATCCTGATGCACGATATTTTTCCGGAGTCCGTGGAGGCATCGCTGGAACTTGCCGATCAGCTGAGTGCGGAGGGCTATGCATTTGTGACGGTGGATGAATTGTTGATTGACTGAAAAAGGGGCATTGGAATGGATTTATTTGATTATATGAGAAGCTCGACGCAGGAGAAGGAGTCTCCTCTGGCATCGAGAATGAGACCGACAACGCTCGATGAGGTTGTGGGTCAGAAGCATATTATTGGAAAAGACAAACTGCTTTACCGTGCGATCAAGGCGGATCAGCTGGGCTCTCTGATTTTTTACGGACCGCCGGGAACAGGAAAGACGACGCTCGCAAAGGTGATTGCAAACACGACAAAGGCAGAATTCAAGCAGATCAATGCGACGGTCGCAGGCAAGAAAGACATGGAGGAAGTTGTCCGCGAGGCAAAGGACGCACTCGGCATGTATGGACGAAAGACGATCCTTTTTGTGGATGAGATTCACCGTTTCAACAAGAGCCAGCAGGACTATCTTCTTCCGTATGTCGAGGACGGAACTCTGATTTTGATCGGTGCGACGACGGAGAATCCGTATTTTGAGGTTAACAGTGCACTTCTCTCTCGCTCCCGCATTTTTGAGCTCAAGGCGCTTGAGCGGGACGATGTGAAAGAGCTGATTTACCGTGCTGTAAACGATGTGCAGAAGGGAATGGGAAGCTACCGTGCGGTGATCGATGAAACAGCAGTTGATTTCCTTGCGGACGTCTCGGGCGGGGACGCGAGATCGGCGTTGAATGCAGTCGAGCTTGGTATCATGACGACAGAGCGAGACCCGGCGGATGGTCTGATTCACTTCACACTTGAGGTGGCGCAGGAGTGCATCCAGAAGCGTGCAGTCAACTATGACAAGGACGGGGACAATCACTATGATACGATCTCCGCATTTATTAAGAGCATGAGAGGTTCCGATCCGGATGCAACGGTCTATTATCTTGCGCGGATGCTCTATGCGGGCGAGGACATCAAGTTCATTGCGCGCAGAATCATGATCTGTGCGTCGGAGGATGTCGGAAATGCCGATCCGCAGGCACTCACGGTCGCAGTCAGCGCATCCCAGGCAGTCGAGCGCCTTGGAATGCCGGAGGCGAGAATTGTGCTCTCTCAGGCTGCACTCTATGTGGCAACGGCGCCGAAGAGCAATTCCGCGATCTGTGCGATTGATGAGGCGATGGAGGCTGTGAAAAATCAGCACGCAATGCCGGTTCCGGTTCACTTGAGGGACAGACATTACAAGGGAGCTGAGGCGCTCGGTCATGGGGATGGATATAAGTATGCACATGACTATCCGAACCATTACGTCAGACAGCAGTATCTTCCGGATGGCATGGAGGGACAGACGTTTTATTGCCCGTCTGAAAACGGTTATGAGCGCCAGATTCAGGAACATATGAAGTTTTTATTACAGTAACGGGTAGGCATTTTCTGAACTGAAAATGCCGTATGATAAAGTGGAAGTAGCAGATTTTGCCGATTTGGAATGCGAAGTATCGGCAAAATCCGTTGCCGGTTGCTTTTTTTGGAAATTCGTTTTATAATGTAGAGGACGACAGGGGGACCGCGGAAGGTCCTCCGTAAGTTCGTGATCCGTGATCAGAGTTTTCTTATATCTGTTTTGATACCCAACTATTTTTGGATAAAATTAAAAATACAAATAAAGAGAAGTAAAATCGGAAATAGAAATTCCATATTTAAAATCTGAATATCACAAAGAACACACAACAGCAAGGAAAGAGACTGGAGAGATTGTATGCGAGAAAAATTACAGACTTTATCACTGCCCCAGCTGAAAGAAATGGCAAAAGCGCAGGGCATTAAGGGTTGTACAACGATGCGCAAGGCAGAAATTATTGATACGCTGTGCAAGATTGCAGAGCAGGAGGAGATTATTAAGACGGCAGTTGCACCGAGAGCGACTTTAAATGCGATCAATGCGACTGCATCGAAGGCGTCTGAGACACCGGTGACGGCAGAGAACACAGGTGCAGAAGTGCAGGAAAACAGTGAGAATCGTGACGGTGCGGAGGGAGTAAGTCAGCAGGAGCCTGCGCGCACGAATCGTGTGGTGAGAGAGACTGCGGATGGACGTGAGAGAAGAGACAGCCGGGATACTCGAGACAATCGAGAGGCTCGCGATAATTATCGGGAAAATAATCGGGACGGTGGTCGTGAGAATAGCCGTGAGAACAATCGCGAGAATACCCGGGAAAATAATCGCGACAATACCCGTGAGAATCGTTATAACAGAAATTCCCGGGATAATAACGGCGAAAATCGTTACACCCGAAATAACTACAATAATAATTACAACCGTGAAAATTATACCCGCGACAATTCCTACTCTGGACGCGACAATTCCTCAGAGCCGAGAGAAAATAAATATAGCCGAGAGGCTTATATGATGCGCGAGAACCGCGAGAATCGAGATAGCCGGGACAGCAGAGATCTGCGAGACAGCCGGGATACTCGTGAAAATCTGTCCGACAACCGCTATTACAATGATAACAATAGCCGTAGCTCGGCAGAGGGAAATCCGATCGAGGAGCAGGACGGCGTAGAGATGCGCTACGGTCGCGAGATGCGCCAGGCGCGCCCGATGATGCGCCAGCCGGAGACTCTGACAGCTCAGGAGGTTGCAGAGCTTGACAGCGGAAAGGAAGCGCAGGGAATTCTTGAGGTTATGCCGGACGGATTTGGATTCATCCGCTGTGACAACTTCCTTCCGGGTGAGAACGATGTCTATGTTGCTCCGTCCCAGATCCGCCGATTTAACTTAAAGACCGGAGATATTATCTGCGGAAACCAGAGGGTGAAGACAGCGGCAGAGAAATTCGCAGCTCTTTTATACATCCGCAATGTCAACGGCTATCCGATCAGCGTGATCGAGAAGCGCCCGAATTTTGAGAGTCTGACTCCGGTATTCCCGAACCAGCGTCTTCACATGGAGACTCCGGGAAAGAGCAGCACGGCGATGAGAATTCTTGATCTGCTTGCTCCGGTCGGAAAGGGACAGAGAGGTATGATTGTGTCTCCGCCGAAGGCAGGAAAGACGACCCTGCTCAAGCAGGTGGCTCAGGCAGTTACGACGAATCATCCGGATATGCATGTGATCATTCTGCTGATCGATGAGCGTCCGGAGGAGGTGACGGACATTAAGGAGTCCGTTGTGGGACCGGAGGTTGAGGTCATTTATTCGACGTTTGATGAGCTTCCGGAGCGCCATAAGCGTGTGTCGGAGATGGTGATCGAGAGAGCGAAGCGTCTCGTCGAGCATGGCAGAGATGTCATTATCCTTCTCGACAGCATCACCCGTCTTGCGCGCGCCTACAACCTCGTCGTTCCGCCGAGTGGACGTACCCTCTCCGGTGGTCTTGATCCGACGGCTCTTCATATGCCGAAGAGATTCTTTGGTGCAGCGCGAAATATGCGTGAGGGAGGAAGCCTGACGATTCTGGCGACGGCACTCGTTGACACCGGAAGCCGTATGGACGACGTGATTTACGAGGAGTTCAAGGGAACAGGAAACATGGAACTTGTGCTCGATCGAAAACTCTCTGAGAAGCGAATTTTCCCGGCGATCGACATCCTCAAGTCGGGTACGCGCCGTGATGATCTGCTTCTGACGAAGGAGGAGGCAGAGGCGGTTGACGTCATCCGCAAGGCGACGAATACGATGAAACCGGAGGAGTCGGTGGAGAAGATTCTTGATCTGTTTGCTCGCACGAAAACGAACAGGGAATTCGTGGAAAATGCTAAGAAAATGCGGTTTTATTGATGAAAGCTACTTGTCAACGGAGCGTTTGTGTGGTATACTAACAAAGCTGTTTATAGGCGTGACGTGATTTTAACTGTTCAAGGAGCGGTTAGATGATCACAATAGTATAGAATTGAGAAAGTGAAGAGGTGAAAATCATGAGAGAAGGAATCCATCCGGCATACTATCAGGCAAAGGTTACCTGCAACTGCGGTAACGAGTTCGTAACCGGTTCTACCAAGAGCGAGATCCACGTAGAGGTTTGCTCCAAGTGCCACTCTTTCTACACTGGTCAGCAGAAGGCTGCTGCTGCTCGTGGTCGTATCGATAAGTTCAACAAGAAGTACGGCGTTCAGGCATAAGCATAACGTAAGCCAAACAAGGTTGAGACGGAAGTGGAGACACTTTGTCTCAACCTTGTTTTTGTTTCAGAGGAAAATAGTTGTTCTTCTGCTGTACATGATCGGGGATTTTCTGGATTTTCCAATTTTGTATGATGTGATTTTATGATATGAGTGGAAGATTATGAGTGGAAGATTCTGTATGATACCATGGTATATGATAGAGTGGCACAGTAAGGAGAACAGATTTTGGCAGGGGCTTTTTCAGTGGCAGATTAGTGACAGAGATTTGCAAGGAGATTGTGATTGATGAAATATTCCGGTATCGGCGGTCAGGCCGTCATTGAAGGAATTATGATGAAAAATAAGGACGATTACGCGACGGCGGTTCGCAGACCGGACGGCGTGATTGAGGTGAAAAAGGACACCTATGTGAGCCTGGCGGAGAAAGTAAAATTCTTCTCGCTTCCGTTTGTGCGAGGTGTCTTCAGTTTTGCGGATTCGATGATCCTCGGCATGAGAAGTCTGAGCTTTTCGGCGAGCTTTTTCGAGGATGACGAGGAGGATGCAAATTCCGAGCCGTCGAAGCTCGAACTCTGGTTAGACAAGACATTCGGAGAGAAGACGGAGAAGGCATTGATGGGATTTGTGATGGCGATCTCATTTTTGTTTGCGATCGTGATCTTCATGATTGTTCCGATGCTGATTGCGAATGCATGCCGAAAAGTGATTCATTCGGATACGCTGATGGCGATTCTCGAGGGCGTGATCCGAATTGCTGTGTTTGTGGCATATATCAAAGTGATTTCGAGGATGGAGGACATCAGCAGGACGTTCCAGTACCACGGTGCAGAACACAAGTGCATCAACTGCATTGAGCATGGAATGACGCTGACGGTCGATCATGTGCGGGAGAGTTCCCGTTTTCACAAGCGCTGTGGAACGAGCTTCCTGATCATTGTCATGCTGATCAGTATTTTGTTCTTCATGGTGATTCGTGTCGATAACGTATGGCTTCGCATGGTCAGCCGAATTCTTCTGATTCCGGTGATTGCGGGAGTGTCCTACGAGTTTCTTCGTCTTGCAGGGCGCAGTGATAACTGTCTCGTCAATCTGTTCAGCAAGCCGGGACTGTGGATGCAGGGACTGACGACGAGCGAGCCGGACGATGGAATGATCGAGGTCGCAATTCAGGCAGTTGAGGCGGTCTTTGACTGGAAGGCATACCTGCGTGAGAACTTCCCGGAGACCGAGATTCCAGAAGATGGAGAGAAAACGGCTTCAGAGGCGACTTCAGAGAGTGAGAAGGCGGTGCAGAAATGACGCTGTTTGAACTTTTGACGCAGGGAACCGAGTGCCTTGAGCGTGCAGAAAGTCCGGATGCGGGAAATGATGCGAAGCTGTTGCTGTTAGAAGCGTTTGGGCTTGATATGACGCATTTTCTGCTGAACCGGATGCAGAAAATGCCAGAGGATCAACGCGTCAGCGAGTGCGTAGAGAAGTATCGGGAGTGGATTGCGCGAAGGGCGAAACGCGTTCCGCTTCAACAGATTCTCGGAAGTCAGGAATTTATGGGAATGGAATTTTTCGTGAATGAGCATGTGCTGATCCCGAGACAGGATACGGAGACGCTTGTGGAGCTCGTGCTTGAGCGTGAGTGTAGAAACGAGAGACAGAATGAACAGCCGGATGAGCATGAATGTGAAAATCACGGCAAAATACAGAGAAACATTCAGGGAAACATTCAGCACAAGAAGCGGGTGCTTGATCTGTGTGCAGGTTCCGGTTGCATCGGAATCAGCCTTGCGGTGCTTGGCGGTTTTGAGTATGTGGCGGAAGCAGATCTCTCGGAGGAGGCGCTGAAGGTCACACGAAAGAATGTGGAGAGACTTGTGCAGGGAGCAGGGACAAGCGTTGAGTGTTTTCACGGCGATCTGTTTTCCGCGATTCCCGATGGGGCAGAGCCGTTTGACATTCTGGTGTCGAATCCGCCGTACATTCCGACAAAGGTTATTGAGGAACTTGAGCCGGAGGTTCGCGATCATGAGCCGATGATGGCGCTTGACGGGACGGAGGATGGACTGCTCTTTTATCGCAGGATTGCGAAGGAGGCGGGACGGGTTCTTGCACCTGGTGCGTCGGTCTATCTTGAGATCGGATACGATCAGGGAGAGGCAGTCAGCGAGCTTTTGCGTGAGCAGGGATTTACGGAGATTGAGGTGCATAAGGATCTTGCCGGAAATGACCGGGTTGTGTGTGGAAGATTTGTGGAGTAGCGGAGTTTGACTGTGCTTTCCCGCCACGGAGCCTGTTTCCTGAAATTAAATATAGATTTTGGTTGCAACTGTAAGTTTTATAAGTAAGAGAAACTGTAAGTTTATATAGAAAAAATAGGAGGATTTCATGTTCGATAAGTTAGAAGATATTCTGATTCACTATGAGGAGGTTATGCAGGAGCTCAATGAGCCGAATGTCACCGAGAACCAGACTCGTTTCCGCAAACTGATGAAGGAGCAGGCTGATCTTGGTCCGCTTGTTGAGGCATATCAGCAGTACAAGAAGGCAAAGCAGGATATCGAGGACAGTCTGATGCTTCTCGAAGAGGAGAAAGATGAGGAGATGCGTGAGATGGTAAAGGAGGAACTTTCCGATGCCAGAAAGCGCGTTGAGGAGCTTGAGCAGGAGTTAAAGATTCTGCTTCTTCCGAAGGACCCGAACGATGACAAGAACATCATTCTTGAGATTCGTGCAGGTGCAGGTGGAGATGAGGCTGCTCTGTTTGCATCTGAGCTTTACAGAATGTATGTGAACTATGCAGAGAGCCAGAAGTGGAAGGTTGAGATCATCAGCCTGAATGAGAACGGAATCGGCGGATTCAAGGAAGTTGTCGCAATGATCACCGGAAAGGGAGCTTACTCCAAGATGAAGTACGAGAGTGGTGTTCATCGTGTACAGCGAGTTCCGGAGACTGAGTCCGGCGGACGTATCCACACCTCAACTGCGACGGTTGCAGTTATGCCGGAGGCTGAGGATGTTGACGTACAGATCGACATGAACGATTGCCGTATCGACGTTATGCGTGCATCCGGAAACGGTGGACAGTGTGTCAACACGACCGACTCCGCGGTTCGTCTGACCCATATTCCGACCGGTATCGTAATTTACAGCCAGACAGAGAAGTCTCAGCTTCAGAATAAGGAGAAGGCATTCCGTCTGCTTCGTTCCAAGTTGTATGATATTGAGATGGAGAAGAAAGCAAATGCCGAGGCAGCAGAGCGTCGTAGCCAGATCGGAACCGGTGATCGTTCTGAGAAGATCCGTACTTACAACTTCCCTCAGGGTCGTGTGACCGATCACAGAATCAACCTGACTCTGTACAAGCTGGACAAGATCATGAACGGTGATATTCAGGAAATCATTGATGCCTGCATCGCGGCAGATCAGGCTGCAAAACTGGCAAAGATGAATGAGGAAGCATAATCGATCATATAAGATTCTGATGGTTCTTCGCACTTGAGACGGATGAGGACGGAGAGATTTTGGTTGCAAGTGAAAAATCTGTTACAGAACACGAGGCAAAACCGGTTACCGTTTGTGTAGCGTATGAATAGTAACGAATTCCTGCGTTGAATTCGCCGTGTTTCTATGGTATATTACAAATAACCGCGAAGAACCCATACGGGATGAATCGCTAATAGAAAATGTAAGGATTCCAGTCGCGATCGGACAGATTTGCACACGGTATCTGTGTAAGATATGATAGGTGCAAGCTATCTTGAAATGTGGTCTGCAAGTGTGGCGACTGGTGAGCAAAATTAAAGGAGATTACTTATGAAGGGTATTATTCTGGCAGGTGGTTCAGGCACACGTCTGTATCCGCTGACGAAAGTGACATCCAAACAGTTGCTTCCGATTTACGATAAACCGATGATTTATTATCCGCTGTCTGTTCTGATGAATGCGGGAATCCGCGACATTCTGATTATCTCGACACCGGATGATACTCCTCGTTTTGAGGCACTGCTCGGTGATGGTCACCAGTTCGGTGTGAACCTTCAGTATGCCGTACAGCCGTCACCGGATGGACTTGCACAGGCATTTATCATCGGCGCAGATTTCATCGGCGGAGATTCCGTTGCGATGATTCTCGGTGATAATATTTTCCACGGTCAGGGACTCAAGAAGAGACTGCGCACAGCCGCAGAGCGTGCGGAGAAAGAGGGCGGAGCAACCGTATTTGGTTACTACGTTGACGATCCGGAGCGTTTTGGTATCGTAGAGTTCGATGCATCCGGAAAGGCTGTTTCGATCGAGGAGAAGCCGGAGCATCCGAAGTCCAATTACTGTGTGACCGGTCTGTATTTCTACGACAACCGTGTTGTGGAGTATGCAAAGAATCTGAAACCGTCTGCTCGTGGAGAGCTTGAGATCACCGATCTGAACCGCATTTATCTGGAAAATGGAGATCTCGACGTGATTCTTCTCGGACAGGGATTTACCTGGCTCGATACCGGAACCCATGAGTCTCTTGTCGAGGCAACGAATTTCGTGAAGACGATCGAGACTCACCAGCACCGCAAGATTGCATGTCTGGAGGAGATCGCTTACTTAAATGGATGGATCAGCCGTGAGGAAGTCATGGAGGCATACGAGGTTCTGAAGAAGAATCAGTATGGTCGCTATCTGAAGGATGTTCTGGACGGAAAATACATCGACAAGATCCACAATATCTAAGAGATTATTTAGATTATTCAGGGATGTTCCTTTTAAGTAATTAAGTAGAAACATCTACTCTGAGTTACAACGGTGATTGCCGGTGAACGAGCAGTCACGAAAAAGAAAAGAGAGGGCAGTTATTATGAAAATCATCGTAACAGGTGGAGCCGGATTTATCGGCGGAAATTTTGTTCACTATATGGTAGAAAAGTATCCGGAGGATCAGATCATCAATCTCGACGCTCTGACCTATGCAGGTAATCTGGAGACTTTGAAGCCGGTTGAGAATAAGCCGAACTACAAGTTCGTTCGCGGAGACATCGCAGATCGCAAGTTCATCTTTGATCTGTTTGAGAAAGAGAAGCCGGATGTAGTCATCAACTTCGCTGCTGAGAGCCATGTAGACCGCTCAATCACCGATCCGGACATCTTTGTCCGCACAAACGTAATGGGAACCACGACTCTTCTTGACGCCTGCCGTGAGTTTGGAATCAAGCGTTTTCATCAGGTTTCCACCGATGAGGTGTACGGTGATCTTCCGCTTGACCGCCCGGATCTCTTCTTTACCGAGGATACCCCGCTTCACACTTCCAGCCCGTACTCTTCTTCCAAGGCCAGTGCAGATCTGTTCGTAATGGCATATCACCGCACGTTCGGAATTCCGGTATCAATCTCCCGTTGTTCCAATAACTACGGCCCGTACCAGTTCCCTGAGAAGCTGATTCCGCTGATGATCAGCCGTGCACTCGCAGATGAGGAGCTTCCAGTATACGGAAATGGCGCAAATGTCCGCGACTGGCTCCATGTAAAGGATCACTGCCAGGCAATCGACCTGATCGTCCGCAAGGGCGCTGACGGCTGTGTATATAACATCGGCGGACACAACGAGCGCACAAACCTTGAGGTTGTAAAGACTGTTCTGCGCGCATTAGACAAGCCGGAGAGCCTGATCAAGTATGTAAAAGACCGTCCGGGTCATGACCGCCGTTATGCGATCGATCCGAAGAAGCTCGAGACTGAGCTTGGCTGGAAGCCGGAGTACAACTTCGACACCGGAATGAAGCAGACGATCCAGTGGTATCTCGACAACAAGGAGTGGTGGGAGCACATCATCAGCGGTGAGTACAGCAACTACTTTGAGAAAATGTACGGAGACAGACTGTAAGAAAAACGGAGGCAGTGACATGAAGGTATTGGTCACAGGTGCAAAGGGACAGCTCGGCACCGATCTGATGAATGAATTGGAAAAGCGTGGAATCGAGAGCATCGGTGTGGATGTTCAGGAGATGGACATTACAGATAAAGAGGCATGTATGCGCGTGATTTCTGAGTCGAAGGCAGACGCAGTTATCCACTGTGCTGCATATACTGCGGTAGATGCAGCAGAAGACAACGTGGATCTTTGCCGGAAAATCAACGGTGAGGGAACACGCAACGTCGCACTCGCATGTCAGGCGACCGGCGCGAAGCTGATGTATATCAGCACCGACTATGTATTTGACGGTCAGGGTACCCGCCCGTGGGAGCCGGATGATTCCCGCAGTCCGCTGAATGTATACGGTCAGACAAAGTACGAGGGCGAGCTTGCGGTTGAGGAGCTTGTGGAGAAATTCTTCACGGTCCGCATTGCCTGGGTATTCGGTGTCGCAGGAAAGAACTTTATCAAGACGATGCTTCGCCTCGGTAAGGAGCGCGGAGCAGTCAGTGTTGTGGATGATCAGGTCGGTTCTCCGACTTACACCTACGACCTCGCAAGACTTCTCGTCGACATGATTCAGACCGATTATTACGGACGTTATCATGCTACGAATGAGGGATTTTGCAGTTGGTATGAGTTTGCCTGTGAGATTTTCCGTCAGGCAGGCATGGACGAGGTGAAGGTGACGCCGGTTTCGAGCGATCAGTTCCCGGTTAAGGCAGTGCGCCCGGCAAACAGCCGTATGAGCAAGGCAAAGCTGGAAGAAAATGGATTTGAGCCACTCCCGACATGGCAGGATGCTCTTGGACGTTTCCTGAAAGAAATCGAGTATTAATCGAAAATCGAGTACGAAGCAGGGCTTGAGTTGAGGATTGGGATCGGGCACGGAACAAGAGTCTGTGTCCGAGAACGGAAAGAGCAGGACAGAATTTATGGGAAAATATTTTGGAACAGACGGATTTCGTGGAGAGGCAAATGTCGATCTGACGGTGGAGCACGCTTATCAGGTGGGACGTTTTCTCGGCTGGTACTATGGACAGACGGCAAAGAAGACTCCGGAGAACCCGGAGGGACGTTGCAGAGTTGTGATCGGAAAGGATACGAGACGCAGTAGCTATATGTTTGAGTATTCGTTGGCTGCCGGTCTGACCGCTTCCGGAGCAGATGCCTATCTGCTTCATGTGACGACGACTCCGAGCGTTTCATACGTTGTCCGTACAGAGGGATTTGACTGTGGAATCATGATTTCCGCAAGCCACAATCCATTCTATGACAATGGAATCAAGGTCATCAACGGACGCGGTGAGAAACTTGAAGAAGAGGTCATCGAGAAGATTGAGGCATATCTTGACGGAGAGGCAGGAGAGATTCCGTTTGCACTGCGCGAGAACATCGGACGCACCGTGGATTATGCGGCAGGACGCAACCGCTATATCGGTTATCTGATTTCGATTGCAACCCGCTCGTTCAAGGGCAAAAAGGTTGCACTTGACTGCTCAAACGGAAGTGCATCTGCGATCGCAAAGAATGTCTTTGACGCACTCGGCGCAGAGACCTATGTGATCAACAACACGCCGAACGGCGTCAACATCAATACCGACTGCGGATCAACACACATCCATGTGCTTCAGGAGTATGTGAAGAAGAACGGTTGCGATGTGGGATTTGCTTACGATGGAGACGCAGACCGTTGTATCGCTGTGGATGAGAACGGAAATGAAATCAACGGAGATCTGATTCTGTACATCTGCGGAAAGTATATGAAGGAGAACGGTTCTCTTTTCCACAACACCGTTGTGACAACCGTGATGTCAAACTTTGGTCTCTACAAGGCATTTGACCGCGAGGGAATTTCTTATGAGAAGACGAAGGTCGGCGACAAGTATGTCTATGAAAATATGGCACAGTACGGCAACTGTCTCGGTGGAGAACAGTCCGGTCACATCATTTTCAGCAAGCATGCGACGACCGGAGATGGCATCCTGACTTCGCTGAAAGTCATGGAAGTCATTCTCGAGAAGAAAGAGACTCTGGGTCATCTGGCTTCCGAGGTTGAGATCTTCCCGCAGGTACTCAAAAATGTGCGCGTGCATAATAAACAGCAGGCACAGGACGATCCGAAGGTGCAGGAGGAGGTTGCAAAGGTTGCTGAGGCACTCGGAAGCGACGGACGCATCCTGCTTCGTCAGTCCGGTACGGAGCCGGTTGTCCGTGTCATGGTAGAGGCTTCAAGCGAGGAGCTCTGTGAGAAATATGTGGATCAGGTGATCGACGTGATGAAAGCGCAGGGGCATCTGCTGTAAGCACAGGCATTCCGATATCACCTTGAAGGTGGAAACTGTTTGTTATCCCTTCTGGTTTGCTGAGATTGTAAAAATTTGTCTCAGCAAGCCGGAAGGTTTTTTTATATGATAGGAAATTGCGTCCTATCATACAAAAAACGCTCCGCGAGAATGTGCCTGGGCACATTTTTTTCATTTATGAAATATTTTGTTTCACAATCCAAAAAACAAATGAAACAGATGTAGCAAACGCGACACCGCATCTGATAAGTCAATCTGAAAATCTGGCAGAATTTGCGTATGGTTCCCTAGAAAATTCTTTAGAAAAATTGTCGACACCGGCTTCCAAAAATAAAAAATCAAATTTTCACCATCAAAATTCTAAAAAAATTTCAAAAAAATCAAAAATGCCCAAAATAAATCAAAAAAAATCCCGGAAAATCCCCAAAACAAAAAAGTTGGCATGAATCTTGCTTTATATAAAAGTATAGAGAGCAACGATTATGCGCGCGATGAATGTTGCTTCCACCTCGAAATCAGATAAAGGGGAAGATGGAGAGGACACCAGAAAGAAAAGGAGAAAAGGTATGAGTGAGAACAGTAGCAAAATTAAGTTTCGAGATATTCTGAACAGAAATCTTGTGTTGATTATTATCATTCAGATTTTGTCGGACTGTGTGAACAACATGGTGGGTGGTTATACAAACATGGCAGCAAAGTCGGCAGGAATTGCGGTGGCAGCAATCGGAGTTGCAGCTTCTGTCTATTCGATCGCAGGAATGGTTGTCCGAATGCCGGCAGGAGCTTTGGCGGATTCTCATAAGAAGAAACTTGCCCTGATCGGCGTGCTGTGTCTGCGTATGCTGACCTGCATGATCTTAAGTACATTTGGAATGAGCGGAAACGTAAACTTCGTTATAGCCCGTGCAATTCATGGAGTCGGCTGGTCATTTGTAGGAATCGTGCTTCCGGCGGTTGTGGCAATGATGATGGACAAGCGTGCAATGGGTACGACATACGCGATTCTGTCTCTGGTACAGCAGTTCTTTAAGACCTATGCGAAAGCGATTGCCGTAAATGTATTCCAGAGTTTTGGTGCAGTTGGAGCAGGACTTGCCTGCTGTGGACTTTCTGTATTGGCGATTGTATTTGTCATGTTTCTTGATTTCAATGACCCGCGTGTGCTGGCAGCAACCCCGAAAAAGCGCGGAGGAAAGCTGGCTTCTCTGAAAGTAAAGTACATTCCGATCTGTCTGATCCTGTCCCTCGTTGTATTTGGATGGCAGATGCATACACAGTTTGATAACGTCGTTGCTCAGGAGCGCGGAATTGACATTGCAGCGATCCTGAAGATGGGCGCACTGATCACTCCGTTTACCGGTTTTGCTTCCGCAGCTCTGTGTGACATCATTGATCCGAAGCTGGTTCTTTGTGCTCAGTACGTTCTGTTGGGCGCTGGAAACCTGATTGTAGGTCGCGCAACGGGATTCAACCTGTTTGCAGTCGGTGAGATCATGACCCTGATTGGAATTCAGTACTCGAGAATCATCTCAATTTACCTGTTCAAGAACTGTGCAGAGACGGAAAAGGGCGCAGTTCATGCAACCAACTATCTGTCGACCGATTTCCTCTCAATCATTGCGGGAACAATTCTCGGTGCTCTGATTTCCGGTCTTGGATACGAGATGAGCTATACGATCACCGGAATTTCTGTACTTGTGTCGATGGCAATTGTGTTTGTATTTGGTACGAAGATGATCCGCTCTGCGGCGGATTCTTCCGAGCAGACAGAGACGGCAAAATAGCCAACAAAAAAGGACAGACAAATTTGAGGGAGAAGAGAGGATCGCGATGGAGAAGAGAAATTCAATACCAGGAAAATATGAGGGATTTGGCAAGGCAAAGTATCCGAGAAAAAAAGTGATATCGCTATATGTTCCCGGATATGATGGGACGAAACTGGCAGTGGATGTGATTTTGCCGGTGGACGAGAACGGGGAGACGGCGAAGGAGAAACTTCCGGCAATTGTCTGCTTCTCGAGAGGAGGGCGCTATGGACAGTGCCAGATGAACGGGGATGAGATTTTTGATTACTGTATCCCGTATGGATATGTCGGAGTCGTCGCAGAGATGAGAGGATGCGGTGTCTCCTACGGTGTGAACAACAGCTTTGCAAGTATTGAGAACCGTCAGGATACGACCGCGATTCTCGACTGGATTGGAAAGCAGGAGTGGAGCGATGGTCAGGCGTGCACGTTTGGCGGTTCCAACAAGGGACTGATTCAGTTTGCAACGGCAGTGCGAAAGCCTGAGCCGAGCCCGGTTCTGAAAGGCATCACTCCGGTTGTTGCAAACGCAGACTTCTATTATCAGGACTACATCAACGGAGTTTCCGCAATCCCGACGAGCCGTGTTCATCGTGTGTCCGGTTCTGCAAAATCGACAGGAAAGAAGACGAAAGAAGAGTTTCTTACAGACAAGAAGATCAAGCCGGTGGATGCAGATCCGAACGGAGATCAGGCATACGAGGCATATGAGAAGGATCAGTATGGACATAACATGCCGTTTATGAAGTCCCTGCTTCTTCCGAACATGTGCCGGGATGATGAGAATCCGATTCTCGGGGGCGAGAAAACGAATCTCACAATCCCGCCGATCACGGACATTGACGTGTTTAAGAAGAGTGATGTCAAGGTTCACCAGTTTGCGGGATTTCTTGAGTCCGGTCCGTTTGGACAGCTGATGGCGGCAAAAGAGTGGGATGGAACGATCGTCGTCGGTCCATGGGATCACAGAGAATCGAGAAGAGGAAACAAGGAATTTCCGGAGGGAGACTATAACTTTGGCGCAGAACACTTAAAATGGTTTGATTACCTGATGAAGGGAGTCGCAAATGGATTTGGGGAGCGCCCGAGATTTGTCTACTATACGCTGAATGCCCCGGAAGGAGAAAACTGGAGAGTCAGCGATACCTGGCCACTCGAGAATGCGAAACCGACGAGACTGTATCTGACACCGGAAAAATCCGGAACTGCTGGTTCGGTCAATGACGGATCGCTTGAGAGAGAAAAGCCGGAGCAGGAGAGCGCTCAGGATTATCAGGTAGACACCTCGATTCGGGTCTTTGATGATGGCGAGGGTCACACGATGGACCGCATGCACCTGTGGTGGGATGGAGATATGCAGCCGGGAGTGGACAACAAGGGACTCACGTTCACCTCAAAACCGCTGTTTGGACGCTATCGCAACGAAATCACGGGATGTACGAGTGTAGATCTCTGGGTGACTTGTAGTCAGAATGATGCCGATTTCCTCTGCTATCTGGAAGAGGTTCTGGAAAACGGAGAATCCCACTATGTATCGATGGGATGCTTAAGAGCTTCGCACAGAACTTCAGCGCCGAGAGAGGCATGGAATGAGTGTGGAGCGACGTATCATCCGTGTCTGAGAGCCGATCAGGAGCGGTGTCTCGCGGAGGGAATGGATAAACCGGTTCACCTTCAGTTCCATATCGAGCCGACCTCCTATAAGTTTAAGAAAAACAGCCGGATTCGTCTGACTGTCACCTGTGCGGATAAGCAGACATTCCAGCATCCGATGTACGACGAGACGAATCTTCCGCAGGTTCAGCTGTATCAGGGGGGAGATCATGCTTCCTATATTGAGGTTCCGTTTGTGGAGAGCGAGGAGAACGTCTATAACGGAAAACTCGAGAAAGGAGAATACCGCGGACCGGCAACATGTTACTTCTTTAAAGAGCACACCTATCTGTATTATAATGGAACGTGGGAGAAATACCATACGGAAGAACTTGCATGGAATCTGGAAGATGGAGTTGCTGTCTTTGAGCAGGGATTTCGTTTTATCTGGGAGGGCAGGGCGCAGGTAAATGGAATTTTGCAGGATTATCAGGGGACGGAGAAACCGATTGCCCCTTTTCCGGTCAAGAGACATCAGGTCGTAGATGTGATGCCGGTCTCAGCAGATAAGAATCGACTTTTTATGCCGGGATATAAGAGCATCTACGTCGAGGCGTTTGCGAAGAACTGGAAAGCAGGGGCGGAGAAACGTCCTGCAATCCTGTACATGCATGGATACAGCAAAACACCGTCTGAGCTTCAACCGCTTCAGCTTCGGATGCTCGAGGAAGGATATGTGGTAATCGGAATTGATATGAGAAATTACCCGCCGAATATCTTTCCGGATTATCTTCACGATGAGAAGGGCTGTGTGCGCTATCTTCGCGCTCATGCAGAAGCATTTGGAATCGATCCGGAGCGCATCGGTTGTTGCGGTCAGTCGCTCGGCGGAAACGGTCTTCTGCTTCTCTCTGCGACAGGTGGATGCGATGCCAAGTTAGAGGGAAGCGTTGGTGGAAATCTCGAGTATTCCAGCCGTGTTCAGGCATCGGTGATCGGATATGGATGGTGCGACCTTCTGACGATGGGAGAAGATCTCATTGAGGAAAATGCAAACCAGCCGGAGGCAGTTAAAAAGATTAAGTGGGACAACTCCAATGGTCCGATGGCACCGGCAGGCGCAGTGATTGGATTTACCGGAAAAGGAAAGGGACTTCAGGTACTTGTCGACTATGCGAGAGCAAAGGCATCCGGGGATGTCTCCGGGTTTGAGCATCCGGAAGAATTAGAGCGTATGCTCAAAATCGCCGAGAGTGCCAGCCCGATCTCCTACATCGGACCGGACACTCCGCCGATGGCACTGTTTTCCGGAATCAATGATGTCTCAATCGACATTGCAAATCGCCAGTCGCTGAGAACATTTGAGAAAATGGGAGAGTACGGCGTAGACGGTTTCCTCTTTGCAAATACAAACGGTCGCTATGGAAAACGACCGGAGATCATTGCGGGAGTGTTGGAATTCCTTCATCAGAATCTGGACAGGCTGGGAGAAGGAAACACTCTTTCCAAGGTGGTTGCAAAGCCGAGAGAGACATGTGTGCTTGAAGATGGAACGGAGAGAGAGAATGTGAGTGCTCCGATCCTGCGTCAGGGAGAGGAAATCCTTGTGTGTGCAGATTATGCGAAGGAGAAATTTGGAGCACAGATCGAACCGGGGGAAGGCGATGTCTGGATTGACGGAAAGGCATACAAGAGAATTGGGGAGCTTACAGGAAGTAAGATTGCAGTCCGTTACTTTGCAGACAGAGATATGGCGGTGATTTTGCCGGAGGACAGGATGCCTGCCCAGATGCCGAGAGTTCGGTCGTAACTGTTCAGTACCTTCACAGTCACGAAAATTCTATAATGAGGGGAAAGTAAGATGGAGATATGGTCACAGCTGGCATTGCCGGTATCTTTGATGGCAATTCTGCTGGCGGTTCTGGTTGGATGGAAGAGCAGGACAAATGCCGGAGTGATTGCGATGGCACTGGCATGTCTGATCAAAGTATTTTTTATGGATGGCAGTGTGAATCAGGTGATAGAAGCATGGCCGTCGAAAATCGTCTTTTATCTGATTGCGATTGCGCTGTTTTTTAATTATGCGACTGCAAACGGAACGATGGATCTGCTGGCAAAAAAAATGCTGTATCGTCTGCGTGGCCGTGCCTTTCTGATTCCGTGGGTGATTACGGTTGTCTGTGCAGTCGTGTCGTTTCTCGGAGCCGGGGCTTCAACTCCGGCGATCATCGGACCGCTTGCCTTCTCACTCGGACTCAAAGCAGGGATTCATCCGATTTTGCTTGCACTCTCTGTCGCCTGTGCAACGACGATCGGCGGGGATAATCCGATCAATGGCTATGGCGGGGTGATCTCAAAAGGACTGATTGAACAGACGGTCTATGCAGAATATGCATCGAAAATCAGCTTTGCGGTCTGGATGAATGCAGTTGGAAAACAGCTTCTTGTCATTTTGGTCGCAAGCCTGATTTTCCGCGTGCGTGCGACGCAGAAGGTAGAGGTAGAAAAACCGGAGGAATTTCAGCCGGTTCAGAGAAAACAGCTCGCATTGATTCTTGGCGCAATCGCAGGAATGTTGATTCCAATGATTGCAGTCACCTATGCGCCATCGGAGTTTACGAGAAAACTTGTGTCGATCATGCAACCGCAGTTTGTGATGATTCTGGCATCGCTTGGCTGTGCGGTTCTTCATCTTGGTTCTCAGCAGGTGGTGATCGAGAAGATCCCGATGAATACGATTCTGCTGATTTCCGGAATGTCGATGCTTCTTGCGGTCGCGAAGGAGGCAGGAATGGTGGAGGCGATCTCCGCGGTGATGATGCGAGGTGTGCCGAAATCGCTTGTTCCGGCATCTCTTGTGGGCTTCTCTGCGTTTCTTAGTTTTTTTTCAAGTGGAACGGGAGTGGTCTGTCCTCTGCTCTATCCGATGGTTCCGCATTTGGCACAGCAGATGGGACTCAATCCGATCATGCTCTTTTCGTGCATCTTTGTCGGAGCGATGTCCTCTTCCGTTTCGCCGTTCTCAACCGGAGGCGCGATGACGATTGCGGGATGTCCGTATCGAAATGTAAAGGATCAGCTCACAAACTGGATGATTCCGGTCGCCATTTTGATTCCGGTTGCCTGTGCTGTGCTTGCAAGTGTCGGTGCATTTGGATTTTTTCATATGTAGTCGATTTGAAAATTCAAAATAGGTATTTCCTGAAAAACTGTCCTTCCGAAAGAGATATGGGGAAGGGCAGTTTTTTGATGCGATGGGAAAATAAAAACTGAAGCGACCGGAAAGCCGGCAGATGAGTATGGATGAGTGCGTCAGCACGAATTTGCGGGGGTATGGTAAAATAAAAGAAATGGGATAAGGCACAGATTGAATGTGATTTTGGGAAACAGGGAGAAAGTATCATGTATCGGATTTTATATGTCACGAGTGAGAAAAAAATCAATGAGATGATGTTGGAATACGCGAAGAGTCTTGAAATTGAAATGGTTGATGAGGTAGTGGTTCCACGGTTAGAGAACTATGAAGTGGATGAAGAGGTAGCAGAACAAAAGATTTCTCAGCTCGATATGAAGTTGTATGATGCCGTGATCTGTCGCGGTGGAATGGAAAAAGTTCTTCGGGGGTTCCAAAATCCTCCGATTCAAATTCCGATCATTCCGGTTCAGTTTCTCGGGGCAACGACGTTCAATATGATGGCGGATGTGAAGAATAAGCACCCGGAAGAATTTGAAAAACCGGAGGTGAAAGTCTGGGTTTTGAGTCATCATCCGGTTTACATTGATCCTTATGCGATGCAGGTTGCCTTTCATGCGGTGGTTGAGAATAAGAATGTCGAGAAGCAGACGAAGGCGGAACTCTTTCAGAGCGCACTCAAAAATAAAGTTGATTTTCTGCTGTGTGGACCAAATAACTGTCTGATAGCAAAACAGTATGGGATTCATGCGTATTACAATGCGGATGTGGATGAGACGGAGACGATCAATAATACGATCCGTCAGGCAATCGAGGTAATTCACTCGATTCAACAGCAGAGAGAGCGTGCAAAGATGATTGAGAACATCATGGATTACTGTTTTGAGGCTCTGCTTCAGACGGATCCGTCAGGAAGAGTCATTTATTTTAACGAGGAGATGAGAAAACTTTTTGAGTGTGCGCCGTCGGAGCTTTATGGTCAGTATATCTGGGATCTGATCCCGGATCTCGAGATGGCGGATATCCGCAGAGTGATTGAAAATCGGGAGAATATTTACAGCAGTATGGTCGAAGTCCGGCAAAAACAGAGGGCAATCATCAATCTGATCCCAAATATCCGCAATGGAAAGTGTGAAGGTGCGATTCTCTACCTCTATCAAAAGACAAAGATTGATACGCTCGACATGCAGTTAAAGCAGAAGAGCTATGAGAGAGGGCTTTATGCGCGGTATCATTTTGAAGATATTATCGGACAGTCAGAGATGATGGAGACCTGTCGATTCCGGGCAAAACAGTTTGCAAGACACCATGCGAACGTTCTGATTCTCGGGGAGTCCGGAACCGGAAAAGAGTTATTTGCGCAGAGCATCCACAATTTCAGTCTCAGAAAGGGAAATCCGTTCGTGGCGATTAACTGTGGAGCGCTCCCGGAAAGTCTGTTGGAGAGTGAGCTGTTTGGCTATGTCGGAGGAGCTTTTACCGGCGCAAACAGCAAGGGAAAGAAGGGATTGATTGAGCAGGCGGACAAGGGAACGATCTTTCTCGATGAGATCGGGGAGATGAGTCCGGAGGGGCAGGTGCGTCTTTTGAGAGTTCTCGAGGAGAGGACGATCACGCGAATCGGAGATGACAGGCAGATTCCGGTAAATGTCCGCATCATCGCGGCGACGAATCGAAATCTTTACCAGGAGGTTCAGAAAGGAAAATTCCGTGAAGATCTCTATTATCGCCTGAATGTTCTGACGCTGAATATTCCACCGCTGAGAAAGCGGAGAGAGGATATTGAGCTTTTGGCGAATCATTTTTTAGAGAAGTACAGCAGAGAGAATGAAAAACATGTTGTCCTTGATGCAGGCGCCATGGAAGTGTTGAAAAATTATCCGTGGAGAGGAAATGTGCGCCAGCTCAGAAATTTCTGTGAGCGTCTCGTGATTATCAGTGACCGGAGAGTGATTGGGAGAGAACTTTTGCAGTCCCAGATTCAGGAGATTTATCAGCAGGAGAATGAGGAGATTGAGGAGACTGAGTTGTCGACCTTGAAATCAGGGACGTCGACAGCGGAATCGGATATGGTGGTGGCAGAGCGACAGGAACAGGATGAAGAAACGGAGAGACAGAGGATTCTCGCGGAGCTGAAACTCTGTCTGGGAAACCGTGGGGAGACTGCAAAAAATCTCCACATGTCGCGGGCAACGCTGTGGAGAAAGATGAAAAAATATGGAATTAGTGTGTAAGAATTGATGCGTAAACGGTAAGTGAAATGGGGGACTTATCGATTTTGCTTTCGTCCGCTTGCATCCGGAATTCCCAGTTCCTGGCGGTATTTTGCAACCGTTCTTCGTGCCACTGTGATATGCAGGGAGTTCAGTGCATTGGAAAGTTTCTGATCACTCAGCGGTTTCGCCGGATTTTCCTGATCAATCAGGTTTAAGATTGCGGATTTAATCTGTTCGGAGGTGATTCCGCTACTCTCTGTTTCTTCGCTGTTAAGTGGGAGTGGTTTGTCCTGATCCGATTTTCTTTCCGCTTTTTCTGGTTTTTCTAAGGGCTTTCCGACCTGACGGGTGAAGAAATAATTCAGGGGATAGACACCCTTTGTGCATTGCAGAAATTTTCCTTTCACCGCTCTGCTCACGGTTGATTCATGGATTCCAAGACGGGTTGCCACGTCCTGAAGATTGAGAGGAACTCTATGTCCGTCAGCTTTCAGGAAAAAGGTTTCCTGTGCCCGGACAATTTCTTTTGAGACAAGTTTCAATGTTTCCGCACGCTCCTGCACACAACGCTGAAGCCACTCGACCTGTTGATACTTTTTTTCGAGATATTCTCTGATCTGTTCCGACTCGTCTTGTTTCATCAAATTCAGATAATACTTGCTTGGAAAAATGTGTGGAGTCTGTTCCGTTCCGATCAGCACTTCCAAATAATCTGAAAAGTGCACAACAGTCACATCGGGTTTGATGTACTTCAATTTTTCGCGGGAGCTGAAGGAATTTGCCGGGATCGGGTTTAAGGTCTGAAGAATTGCACAGAGTCGCTGAACTTCAGCCGGGCTGATCTGCATGTGTTTTGCAATCTGATTTAAATGATTTTTTCCGATCTCTTCGATCCAGTGTTCGGTTAAGTCAGTCAGGAGATCGGCATCTGCTCTTGAGAGCGCGCCATTCTTACACCGGCGACGAATCTGGATTTGAAGACATTCTTTTAAGCTCGAAGCACCCGCCCCGGCAGGATCTGCGGATTGAAGCAGTTTTTTGTAGTTGTGTAGCTCGTCCGCAGAGAGACCGAGTGCACTCTGAAGTTCTTCTTCCGAGTCTGTCAGATATCCCCGGGAGTCCAGATTGTATACAAGAAAATTTATACAGGCTTCGTCCTTCGGCGTTTTTAGATCCGTTACAAGTTGACTCAGCACATATTCTTCCAGACTGTTTTCGGATTCTGCGACATTCCGGAAATCTTTGTTCTCATTCTCTTCGCACTCATTTGCATAGTAGATTCGATTCTGCTCATCAGACTGGTTCAGCCATTCCAGTTTTCGGCGAAATTCGATGTCCTGAATGCTGTCGTGACCGGAACGATCAGGGGCAGAAGCGGACAGCGCATGCTCGGTCCGATCTAAATCAATCATTGGATTTTCCAAAGCCTGATTTTGAATATAAGCCTGAAGTTCCTGCAAATCCATTTGAAGAATCTCAGCGGATTGAATCATTTTCTGCGAGATGACGGTCTTTTGTGCCTGAAATTGCTGATAGTCTAGTGTATACATTTGAGTCCCCTCTTTTGTTGCAGTGAAGGTTGGATGCCTTGTAAGTTAAGTCAGTTACGTTGCAGATCAGATACTTTGTGAAGCAGAGAAGCGTTTTTTCCGGATTCATATTGTCTCAGGAGTTCCAGTGCCTCTCTCGACATCGGGTAGAGGATCACAATGTTAAACAGCGTCATCAGTCCGATGCCGACATCGCCGAGATCCCAGACAACCGTGTATTTCTGGAGACCGCCGATGAAGAGCATGATCAGTGCGAGTACCTTGTAGGCGGTCTGGAAGCACCAGCGGTTTCCGAACAGGTAGGAGACGTTGGAGCGCGCATAAAACAGGATTCCGATGAACGTTGAAAAGCTGAACAGTGCGAGTGTCAGTGCAATGAAGATCACGCCGATCGATCCGAGATGATAGTGCATTGCAGTCTGGAGAAGATCCATTCCGGTCAGATCAGTAGTCAGATCCTCCGGTGTGAGAAGCATAATCATCGCGGTACAGCTACACACAACGATCGTGTCGATCAGGACACCGAGTGCCTGGGTGAGACCTGTGCGAACCGGGTCATTGCTGTGGGCAGCGGCAGCGGCACATGGGGCAGAGCCGGAGCCGGCTTCATTCGAGAAGAGTCCGCGCTTGACTCCGTTCATCAGCACAGCGCCAAATCCACCGGAAACTGCCTGACGAAGCCCAAATGCCTCCGAGAAGATGCGGGAGAAGACCGATGGGAGAAGCGTCAGATTTCGGGCGATGATGAAGAGCGTGATCACGAAAAATCCGCCCGCCATGATCGGCACGAGGAAATCGAGGAGCCTGACTGTCGCATTTCGCTGAAGCACAATGACCGCGGAGAGGATCACGAGAATGATCGTCGTGACAAGTGGCGGGATCTGAAACGCATTCTCAAATGCCGAGCTCACCGAGTTGCTGATGACCTGGCTGATGCCACACCAGCAGATCAGACCGGAGATTGCAAACAGACAGGCAATCAGAGAGTGAGACGTTTTTCTGCCGGTTTTCTTCTCTACAAAATGGTGGATGTAGTAGGCAGGTCCGCCGTGGTATCCACCGTAGAGCGGATCAGGCTCCTTGTATTTCTGGGCGAGAACTGCCTCGACAAACGCGGTTGAGGAGCCGATCAGCGCCGTCACCCACATCCAGAACACGGCACCGGCTCCGCCGAGGGAGACGGCAGCGACAACGCCGACAAGGTTTCCCATACCAACGCGGGTCGCAGTGGAGATGATCAGTGTCTGAAGCGAGGAGAGATTGTCTGGATGTTCTTTTTTCTCACTCAGCGCGCGGATCATGTCCGGAAACAGACGAATCGGGAGAAGACGGGTGCGAATCGAAAAATAGATGCCTGCCGGAATCAGGAGCAGAAGCATCAGCGAGATGCCGATTGAGCTGTTGTTCAGCGGAATCGTGAACAGATCGCCCCACAGAAACGAGTAAACGGTTTCAATTAAGTGTATAATCAATGAGAAATCGTTCCTTTCTTGAGATTTTTGCAGTCCGGATTTCTATTTTATTTAAAACCGGACGTTTGCTATTATATCGGTTTCCGGCAGGTTTGTAAATTGACAATTCCTTGAAGTTTTGTCGATAACGGAAGACAGAGTTACTGACTGTATGTTGGTTGCACAAATGATAATGGTAAAGCAGATTTTTCCGATGGATCAGGAAATTCACCAGGGACGGCTTGTCATGCCTGTTAAAATGTGATAAAATATAAGAACGTTGCGACAGAAAAGTCGGAAAATCCCGGGTGTGAGTCTGCATCCGGGATTTATCGTTTGTACTGTGACACCGAAGTTTATGAGAAAAGGAATGATGTACGATGGGGCTGAACCCAAACGAGTGACAATTTTTATTGTCAAGCATTATGGCGTGATTTACCGACTGCAAGGCTCAGGGAGTCGCGTCCTATGACGCTTTCATAGGCTTTGAGAAAGAGAAAGCAGATAAGACTATAAGACTTACAGCCAGATCTAAGACAAATGTAAGATAAGATGGCTGTGACAAGAGAGCGAAAAGCAGGAGGAGCAGATTATGTTAAATTACAAGAGATATAAGAGAGTACCGGTTGTTAATTACCCGGAGAGACAGTGGCCGAACAAGGAGATCGAGAAAGCACCGGTATGGTGTAGCGTTGACCTGCGTGATGGAAACCAGGCGCTGATCGAGCCGATGGTTGTTGAGGAGAAGATCGAGTTCTTCAACATGCTCGTAAAGCTGGGCTTCAAGGAGATCGAGATCGGTTTCCCGGCAGCTTCCCAGATCGAGTATGATTTCCTGCGTCAGCTTGTTGACCGCAAAATGATCCCGGATGATGTTCGTGTGCAGGTTCTGGTACAGTGTCGTGAGCATCTGATTAAGAGAACCTTTGAGGCAATTCAGGGAATCAAGAAGGTAGTCGTTCACATTTATAACTCTACCTCTACCTTACAGCGTGACGTGGTATTCCATAAGAACAAAGAGGAGATCAAGCAGATCGCAATCGACGGAACGAATATGGTCAAGAAGTATGCGAAGGACTATGACGGAGACCTGATGCTTGAGTATTCCCCGGAGAGCTTTACCGGAACGGAGCTGGATTATGCACTTGAGGTATGTACCGCTGTTCAGGATACCTGGGGTCAGGCAACTCCTGAGAAGCCGATCATCTTCAACCTGCCGTCCACCGTTGAGATGAACACTCCAAACGTTTACGCAGACCAGATCGAGTGGATGGATCGTCACTTCAAGGATCGTGACAGCGTGATCCTGAGCGTACATCCGCACAATGACCGCGGAACCGGCGTGGCAGCTACCGAGCTGGCACTGCTTGCAGGTGCAGACCGTGTAGAGGGAACTCTGTTCGGAAATGGTGAGCGTACCGGTAATGTGGACATCCTGACACTGGCTTACAACATGTTCTCTCAGGGAATCAATCCGGAGTTGAATATCGAGAACATCCGTGAGATCGCAGAGGTTTACGAGCGTTGCACAAAGATGAACATCGATCCGAGACATCCGTATGCAGGTAAGCTCGTATTTACTGCATTCTCCGGTTCTCATCAGGATGCCATCAACAAGGGTATGCAGGCTCTGCATGAGCGCGGAGGCGAGATCTGGGAGGTTCCGTATCTTCCGATCGACCCGTCCGATATTGGTCGTCAGTACGAGCCGATCGTTCGTATCAACAGCCAGTCCGGAAAGGGTGGCGTAGCCTTCGTTATGGATACGTTCTACGGATTCAAACTGCCGAAGGGCATGCACAAGGAGTTTGCAGATGTGATCCAGAAGATCTCCGAGAAGCAGGGTGAGGTTGCTCCGGAGCAGATCATGGATGAGTTCAAGAAGAATTACCTCGACAAGAAGGAGCCGATGCACTTCCGCAAGTGCCAGATCACGGATACGGAAGTTGAGCCGGGTGAGTATGCAACCCTTGTCAAGGTTACTTATACGAATCATGGTATCGAGAAGACATTCGAGGGCATCGGAAACGGCCCGATCGATGCCGTTCAGAGAGGTCTTGAGAAGGAGCTTGGCATTCAGATGAAGGTTCTCGACTACAACGAGCATGCACTGACCTCCGGTTCCGGCGCACAGGCAGCTTCCTACATCCATCTGATGGATCAGGTAAGCGGACGTGTGACCTACGGTGTTGGTATCAGCTCCAACATCACCCGCGCTTCGATCCGTGGTATTTTCAGCGCAGTGAACCGCCTGTTCTTTTCATAATCTTTTCATAAACTGAGATCATATTTGTATAGCTTCATATAACTCAGAGTCGATGTTTCCCTTCTTTCTGTTAAGTGGGGGGACATCGCAAAACGAAAAACTGGATAACACAAAACAGGATAACACAAATAGGACAAAAAACGCACCGGAGGAAAATTCCTTCGGTGCGTTTGCTTTTGGTGGTTATTGTGAGCTTTACGGCTGGGGACCGCCGGTCTGACCCGGGGTCAGGCTCGTTCCACCGTTTGCACTTGAACTGGTTGTTGAGCTCGTGCTGTCCGTTGTAGAGGTGGAGGTACCGGACGGAGTTGAGCTTGTGCCGGAAGCCTTTCCTGCTCCAACGGTGATCGTTGTGCCAGTGGAAGTGTTCTCTTTCTGGTTGCCGGTTCCGGATACGCCAGGACCGCTGTTGCTGTCATTGCTGGAAGAAGAGCTTCCAGACGGAGCGGAGGTTGTGCCGGAAGTGTTACCGGAGGTGTTGTTGCTGGTGCCGGAATTAGCGGTTCCGTGGGAAACGTTCTGGGCAGCGGTGCCATCGTAAGCATTTGCAACGGAAACAGTCGTGGTGCAGATTCCATTTGCACCGAACTCATAGGTCGTGCCGTCAATCTTCTTCGACTCGCCTGCAATCATGCGTCCGTCTGCCTTCGGATCAAAGTAGTAATAATTTCCGCTTAATACAACCCAGCCGGTCTGACGATGTCCGGAGGTGTTGAAAAAGTAGTAGTAACCGCTGATGTCCTTGCTTCCGACAGACATGCGTCCATTTGCCGGATCCATGTAGTACTTGTTCGTTCCGTCAGACAGCCATCCGGTCAGCATGCGTCCGTCGGTGTGAAAGTAGAAATAGTAACCGTCGACCTGTTGCCATCCGGTTTTCATTTTTCCGTCTGCGCCGAAGAGGTACCAGCTTCCGTTGACTTCCTGAGCCTTGTTGACAACACATTTTCCGGAATCCGGTGCAAAGTAATACCAACCGCCGTCCATCTGTTGCCATCCGGTCACCATCACTCCGTTGCTTCCGAAGTAATAATAATCCTCGCCGATGTTCAGCCAGCCCTTGTGCATCGTGCCGTCGGTCAGAAGGTAATAGTAGTTGCCATTGTCATTGACAAGTCCATTTCCCATTACACCATCTGCCTGGAAATAATACCAGGTGTTGTTGATCTGCTTCCATCCGGTTGTCATAGCTCCGGTTGTAGGATCAAGATAGTAATAGCCGTTTGAAAGGTTCAGCCAGCCCTTGTGCTGGGAACCGTCTGCATCATAATATACATAGGCATTGCCGGACTGTGCCCAGCCGGTAGCCGCATATGCGGTGAGACCAGAACCGAGTGTCATTGCACTCATCATTCCAGCGACCACGGTTGCGGTAAAGAGCCGTTTGTTCTTCATGATAACCCCATCTCCTTTATCTTATTTTTATACTTAATTTATCTCGTATTGATTATAACACAACAAAAAAAGGAAAAGATAACAAATTTATTACGAACTGCGAAAAAATTCTAGTCGGTATGATGCTCCATTTTAGAAAATTCCTGTTTGAAGAAAATCAAAGGCAGATCAGCAGTTCTTTTGTTACTGTTCAAATGCCTTGCAAACAGTAACGTTCTTTTACTTTGCGGTAGTAGGCTTTCGCATAGCGATACTGGATGATTGTGTACTCGCCAAATTCCTCTCCGAGGGAAGCCTTGTAGACGGCCCAGAGACTCCACAAAAATCCGCCGAGGGCGACATAAGAATAAACGACGAGACGCTCGGTATTATCCGGGATTCGTCCAAAATAGATTTCCATCAGTTTTTCGAGGTCTTCTTCCTTGTAATAGGAATAAATTCCCGCCATCGACAGATCGATCAGCGGATCGCACATTCCGGCATACTCCCAGTCGATCAGGCGCACGGAACCGTCTTTGAGAATCAGGAAATTGTCGGCATTTGCATCGATGTGCGACAGGACTTTTGGGCGGTTCATCGAGTCGAGCTGGTCGAGAAGTTCGATCATCTGAGCACGCACATTCTGATAATCCTCAAACGGGATTCCGCCATGCTGGAGACAGAGACGCTCATAAAACAGAATTCGCTCGCGGATGTCGAAGGAGTGGTCGACCGTCAGACCGGACTCGTGGAGCTGATGCATGACTTTCATGCAGGCGCGCATGTCGTTCCAGTTGAAGGCTTCGGAGTTGCGTGCGCCATCGTAATATCTTGAAATCTTGTAACCGGTGTCTCCACTGATATAGATTAAGCGGTCGGAAATTCCGAGTGGCTGGATGGTCCGGTAAACTTCCGCTTCTTCCCTGCGGTTGATCAAAAGACCGGTTCCGGGTCCCGGAATTCGGCAGATGTAGGATTTTCCGTCGATCTGAAACAGGAACGATTTGTTCGTCATTCCCGATTTCAGACAGCGCAAATCATGGATTTCGGATTCCGGTACCCTGAATACCTTTGCGATCAGCTCAAGAGCTTCGTTGTTGGAGCGGGTCTGATAGCGGGAATCGAATCTGCGGAGCTCTTCAAGGTTCTCAAACTCATAGATCTGGTTGGCAGGCTGGCGGTTAATGTCGATCTCGAAGCGGTCAAAGTGGTGGATCAGAACATTTTCCCAGTAAAATTGCTCTGTTCCCGGAGTCTCGTACTCTTTCTCAAGCTCCGGAAGAAACTCGGCGGAAAACTCCCGCGAGAAGTAGACCGGTCCGTACATCACCCATGCATTTTCGCCTCCGACAGTCACATCGGTGATTCGTCCTTTTTTATTATAGGAAAGAACCCACTCGGAAGTTTTGCCCTCCATATAAGTCGAAGCGTACCACGCACCGCACTCATATTTGTGGAACATGTTTTCGCGGAGCCAGTTGTCGGACGAGAGAATGTACATGTTCTTTCCGTAGAGCGCTTTGCGCGCATGGTAGATCGTTGCGAGCGTGTTTTTGCAGGAATATTCCGGATTGTAGAGCAGGGTCACGTTGTACTTGTCGATCAGGTACTCGAACTTTTCTTTCAGATAACCTACCGCAATCGTGATGTTTTCGACTCCGGCTTCCCGAAGCTGGCGGATCTGGCGCTCAATCATGCGCTCACCGAAGACTTCAAGGAGTCCCTTCGGGGTTTCAAATGTGAGCGGGACAAAGCGGGAGCCGAAACCGGCGGCAAGGATCAGAGCTCCATCCACCTTGAACTGGTTCAAGAAGGTTTCGCCCTCGCCGGTCAGCTCGTAAGTGCCGGCGATACTCTTTCCTGGTGCAATGTAATGAAGATTCATACATTCTTTGATCAACGTGTTTACGGTGCCGAGGGAGAGCTCCATCTTCTGTGCAAGATCTCTCTGACTGCTGTGTGGGTTTTCTTTTAGGTAACGACAAATGAGTCCGATTCGGTTCATAAAAAAATCCTCCATCTTATTATTCAGATTCGTAGGTTCCGTATTTTGCTGGTTTTGCAGGTGCACGATGTTGAGATGCACTGCAGGTGCGCGCATGTCCTCGTGTGCACGACAGAATCGTCATGAATGTTCAAAAATAAATAAAATAACTAACTAATGAACAGTATAGCGCGGAGAACTAAAAAAAGCCATATAAAAACAGAGTTGTACTAATATTAATACAATTTTCGTGAAAAATTCGATTTCCGTAAGATTTTCGTAAGAAAACGCTTAGGGTTTTGTTATAGCATTTCCGGAAAAAGTGTATTATACTGTGAACTGTGATGGAGAGGTGGTAAACTTCCGGGCAGTATCCATAGTTGGTCATTTGTTACATAAATGTGAAAAATGTAAAAAACTATTGATAATTTACCTTATCAGAAGTATAATCACTTCGTGATGCGATTTTAATAGGAATTTTAAGAGCATTTCAGAAAGAAAAAGGAGAGTGCATTCATTATGAAGAAGCAGACTAAGATCGTTGCAGTTGCATCTGCAGCAGCAATGCTTGCTATCGGCGCTTCCATGACCTCTTTCGCAGCTACTGGCTGGGTTGAGGAAGATGGACAGTGGTACTACTATGATAAAGATGGCAACAGAGTAGAGGATGAGTGGAAGAAGTCCGGAGACAACTGGTACTGGCTGGATAGCGAGGAGAACGGCGCTATGGCAACCGATAAGCTGGTTGAGGATGACGACGACACCTACTATGTAGATGCAAACGGCGTTATGGTAAAGAATACCTGGGTTAAGGTAGTAAACGAGGATCAGGATGATGATGATGATCCGGCTGAGTATCGTTACTACTACATGCAGAATTCCGGTAAGGCTTACAAGGCTTCTGATAACACTAGCTCTGTAAAGTTCAAGACCATCGACGGCAAGAAGTACGCATTCGATGAGGATGGTAAGATGCTGTACGGTTGGATCAACAAGGATGATGCATCCCTGAAGACCGAGGACAGCGACTGGGAAGAGGCTACTTACTACCTTGGTTCCTGGGAGGATGGTTCTCTGAAGACTGGTTGGCAGAAAGTCAACGTTTACGATGAGACCGAGGATGATGATTACGATTACTGGTTCAACTTCAAGTCCAACGGTGAGAAGAGAGCATCCGTAGAGGATAAGAAGATCAACGGTAAGCACTATCGTTTCGATGGTCGTGGTGTTATGGTTTACACCTGGGGTCTGGCAAGTGGCGCAGAGGCATCTGCTTCTTCAGCTGCTAACTGGCAGTACTTCAACAGCCCGGAGGACGGTGCTCGTGTAACCAAGGGTTGGTTCAAGGTTGTAGCTCCTATGACCGATGGTACCGACAACACCTTCAAGAACTACGGCGATGGTACCTTCGCAAAGACCAATGCAGATGATGAGTCTGAGAAGTGGTACTATGCAGATAGCGACGGCGAGCTGTATGTTGGCGCAATCAAGAAGATCAAAGGTAAGTACTACGGCTTCCGTCCGGATGACGGCAAGAAGGGTGCTGCAATGCTGACCGGTCTGTGCATCCTGCAGGTTGACAACAGCGGTAACATTCAGAAGGTAATCGATGATGATATCGGTGCTGATGATGTTGATGATATCCTGGATGGCAAGTACGATGGTCAGGATTCTTGGGCAGCTGATGGCGTTAGCCTGTACTACTTCGGTAACAACGCTGATAGCGACGGCGCTCTGAAGACTGGTTCTACCACCATTTCCCTGGATGGTTCTTCCTACAACTTCTACTTCAGCAAGACCGGTGGTACCGAGGGTAAAGGTAAGGGTGTATCTGGTATCGATGATAACAAGTACATCTACATGTTCGGTTGCAAGGTTAAGGCTGATGCAGACGACAAGTACCAGCTGGTTAAGGTTACCGCTAACGAGAAGGGTTCTAAGGACATCAACGCTGACGGCGTAGCTGTAGAGAAGGTTGAGTCTGCTGACTTCAGAGGCGATGCTATCACCGGAACTTACACCAACACCGATAAGGAGTCTGTAAGCTACACCAAGCTTGAGGACGCTGATCTGTACCTGGTTAACACCGCTGGTAACGTTCAGAAGAACAAGACCGCTGCTAAGGATGGCAACGACTGGTACTTCTACGTAAGCGACTACAACGCTAAGCTGTACACCAACAACAAGTCTCTGAAGGCTAAAGATGGTTCCGTAACCGATTGGAAGGGTCTGGTTAAGTAATTAACCTTTCACATCCATTCTGAGCCAAATCAGATGATATAGAAAGCCACTGCTCACAGTTTGAAAAAGCTGTGGGTGGTGGTTTTTTTTGTTTTTTTCGAAAATTGTAGAAATCGGATTGACAAAACTCTTATAATGAAAAGATATGTAGATATTTTATCGTCTTATCGTTTGTTTTAACCTTCATCTGAATTAGAAAAATCAGGTATGGAAATGGAAAATCAGATATGAAGAGGGATGAAAACAGTAGAAGAAAGATCTATTCATTATTGAAACGATTTAGACAGAATAAAGAGGGAGACTCACCGAGGTCTGCAAAGGAGAAAAAACATCATGGAAGAGATTGGAAAAATTGAAAAATTTGAGGAATATCTGAAAGATCAAAATTTAGCCGTCAACACGATCACCTCTTATTTATATGCAATCAGACAGTTTAACAGTCTTTATGACACTCTGACCCGAAAAAATCTGCGGGAATACAAGTTATTTTTGATGAAAACATACAAACCTCAGACCGTAAATCTGCGGATTCGAGCAATCAATTGCTATTTGGAGAGCATTCAGAAAGAGAAGTGGAAGCTCAGTTCCGTCAAAGTCCAACAGAAACCCTTTCTCGAAAATGTGATCAGCGAAGCTGATTATCTGTATTTTAAGAATTGTTTAAAGTGAGACGGGGAAATTTACTGGTATCTTGTCGTGCGATTTCTTGCGGCAACTGGGGCGAGAGTCAGTGAGCTTGTTCAGATCAAATCAGAACATGTTAAGATCGGTTATCTTGATCTCTACTCGAAGGGAGGGGAACTGCGCCGAATCTACATTCCGTCCGCACTTCAGAATTTCCATCCGTAATAGGATTGGGTGAGATCTCCGCTTGCATTTAATATCCAGTCTACATAAGAACCATTAATGATATGAATTCCATAGATGCTTATAAATATGAATGCACCTAAGATACCACCAAGAAATACCGTTTTTTTCATATAGATATTGCTCATTTTTTTCCCCCTTAATGTTTCTTTGATTTTTCTATAAATTATTTACATCAGTAGTTCTTTCGCTAATGATATATCTTGGGCGAGCTTTTGTTTCCAGATAAATTTTTCCGATATATTCGCCTAAAATACCAAGACAAACAAGTTGAACTCCGCCAATAAAACAGATTAGACTGGTCATACTCGCCCAACCGCTTACTGTATTTCCATAGAAATGTTCTACGATAGACCACATACCAGTTAAAAAACTTAATCCTGCAATGATAAGTCCAAGGATTGCGATGATATGAATTGGTTTTACACTTAAACTTGTAATTCCATCAAACGCTAATGCAAGCATTTTCTTTAGTGGATAATGACTTTCGCCGGCAATCCGTTCATAACGCTCATAATAAACGCAGGTACTCTTAAAGCCGACAAGGGGAATCATCCCGCGTAAAAAGATATTTACTTCTTTAAAATTTGCAAATTCCTGAAGAACATGGCTGGATATCAAACGATAATCGGCATGATTGTATACAACCTCTGCCCCCATCCAATTTAGTAACTTATAAAAACTTTCAGCAGTGAATCGTTTGAAGAAAGTGTCCGTCTCGCGTCGACTTCGTACACCATATACGATTTCGCAACCATCTAAATAAGCGTCTACCATTTTATCCATGGCATTGATATCATCTTGTCCATCACAATCAATGGAAATGGTAATGTCGCACTGATCTTTCGATTCCATTAGACCAGCTAAGACAGCATTCTGATGCCCACGATTTCGGCTTTGAGAAATACCTTTATAGATAGAATTGGCTTTTGACAAGTTACAAATAATATTCCAGGTGTTATCTTTACTGCCATCGTTTATGAAAAGAATTTTGCTTTTTGCGGAAATTTTATTTTGGTGAATGAGATCCTGAACTTTATTGAGAAAGAGAGGGGCTGTAATAGGCAAAACTTTTTCTTCGTTATAGCAGGGAATTACAAGGTACAATGTAGGCTTTTTTTCATACATATAAGACTCTCCCTGTGATCTTTAATAGTAAAATAAAGGAAAACAGAGTGTGCAAAATACCCATGATTAGTTTCATAGCTAATTGTGCACACTCTGTTTTATAAAAAACTAACTGTTATCGATACAAAGTAAATAACTTGTAAGAATTAGTCGTTAGCTTCTGCATCACTGTCGGTTGCAGTCTTATTGAGTCCATTATCGTACTTGATAACGCTCTCATACTTATTCTCAATGTCCTTGTAAGCAGAATTCTCGCCACTCTTACCAGTCAGAGTCTTGTTGTTGGTGTAGAGCTTAACTTCCTTATCCTTGCCTACATAGTAGTACCAGTCATTGCCGTCCTTAGCAGCGGTTTTGCTCTTCTGGATCATACCGCTGGTGTTAACAAGGTAGTAACCCTTGCCTTCCAGAACAGAGTAAGTTACAGTCTCATCATCCTTGTTGGTGTAGCTCTTATTACTGCTTCTGAACTCGCTGGAATCCTGCTTAGATACAGTTACACCAGTTGCGTTGATATCATTAGAACCAGTTGCAGTAACCTCAACTAACTGATACTTATCATCAGAATCTGCCTTGATACGGCAACCATACATGTAAATGTACTTATCGTCATCGATACCAGTTACACCCTTACCCTTACCTTCTTCACCGCCAGACTTGCTGAAATAGAAGTTGTAGGTATCACCGTCTAAGGTAACAGTGGTAGCTCCTGTCTTCATAGCACCGTCGGCATCTGCATTATTTCCGAAGTAGTACAGGGTTACATTCTCATTAATTTCCGAAGTAGTACAGGGTTACATTCTCATTATCTTTCCACTTATTCTGGTTAGACATGGTCTTAGCATCATCACCAGTTGTATGGAAGGTACCATCCAGAATGTCATCCAGATCATCAGCATCGATATCATCAGCAAGAACATTCTTGATCTCGCCATTCTCAACTTCGAGCAGACACAGACCAGTCAGCATGGAAGCACCCTTCGCGCCGTTATCATTCCAGAAACCGTAGTATTTGCCTTTGATCTTCTTGATAGCACCGTTGTACAGGTTACCATCTCCATCTGCATAGTACCATTTCTCGGACTCATCATCAGCATGCTTAGCTGCGAAGGTATTACCCTTACCGTAATCCTTGAAGGTGTTATCGGTTCCTTCCATAGGTGCAACTACCTTAAACCAACCCTTGGTTACACGAGCACCGTCCTCCGGGCTGTTGAAGTACTGCCAGCTGTTAGCAGAAGTTGCGGAAGCACCGCTTGCCAGACCCCAGGTATAAACCATTACACCGTTCTCATCGAAACGATAGTGCTTACCGTTAATCTTTTTATCGTTTTCATCAGATCTCTTCTCACCGTTGGACTTGAAGTTGAACCAGTAGTCATAGTCATCTTCTTTTCCATCCTCGTCATCGTAAACAGAAATTTTCTGCCAGCCGACTTTCAGAGAACCATCTTCCCAAGAACCAAGGTAATAGGTTGCGCTCTTCCAAGCATCATCGTCCATCTGCAGGCTCGGGTCATCTTTCTCAATCCAGCCGTACAGCATCTTACCGCTGTCATCAAATGCGAACTTCTTACCATCGATAGTTCTGAACTGTACTTTACTGCTGCTATCGGAAGCTTTGTAAGCCTTACCGGAGTTCTGCATGTAGTAGTAACGATACTCAGCCGGATCACTGTCCTCGTCCTGATCCTCATTTACTACCTTAACCCAGGTATTCTTTACCATAACGCCGTTTGCATCTACAAAGTAGGTGTCATTGTCATCCTCAACCAGCTTATCGGTTGCCATAGCGCCACCTTCTTCGCCATCCAGCCAGTACCAGTTGTCTCCAGATTTCTTCCATGCGTCTTCTACTCTGTTGCCATCTTTATCATAGTAGTACCACTGTCCATCTTCCTCAACCCAGCCAGTAGCTGCGAAAGAGGTCATGGAAGCGCCGATAGCAAGCATTGCTGCTGCAGATGCAACTGCAACGATCTTAGTCTGCTTCTTCATAATGAATGCACTCTCCTTTTTCTTTCTGAAATGCTCTTAAAATTCCTATTAAAATCGCATCACGAAGTGATTATACTTCTGATAAGGTAAATTATTGGGAAGTAGGAGAGCAGTGAAAAAATGGATTGAATGATAAGAAATTAGGATGAAAAAATAGAAAGTAGTACAAGAAAAAATAAAGAAAATGAGCACAGGTAAAAATGGGAAACCATAGAATAAAGAGACAAATTCTGTATACAAAGTGCATATAGAAGAAATTCTTTTGGGTTTTAAGTGGGGCGGATGGAAAGACAAAAGAGAAAATAACACATGTTATCATGTGAAAAAATACGTCACTTTAAAGCAATAAAGAAAAAGTGTAAATTTGGATTTCAGACACATTCTACAAATTTCTTTCAATAAATAGATGTAAACGCTTACAAAACCCTGTAAATTGATAAAAATTAACCTTTTATGAATAATATTAAACTTGAGTTAAGATGTTGTCAAAACCGTTGAGATCGGTTATAATTAAATTTATGTTGTGTAATAATGACAGGAAAATATGATGGTTTTTAGGAAAACAATATAAAAAAGTGACAAAAACAGGAAAGATGTATCTTTTTTTACGTTTTCTTTGCAGAATGATCGGGAACCATTTTTTGACTAATATTTAACGAAGAAAATGGGGATTTAGATGGGGTTGCATAGGAAATGTGGAAACAAGATGATAATGAAAATAGTGAAATTGAGAAATGCTTTTTTGGCAGTTCGAGGAGGAAGAATACGATGAAACACTGGAATTCCGTTTTCCGGCAACTGTCCATGCTGAGCCAGATGGGAATCTCCCTGATGATGCCGCTTCTTCTGTGTCTTTTGGGAAGCTATTGGCTGAATACGAGGTTTCATGTCGGGGGCTGGATTTACCTACTCGGCTTTTTCTTTGGACTCGGTGGTTCCTTTGCGACAGCATACAAGATCTATCAATCCATTATGAAGGAGACGAATCGAAAAAAAGAAAAAAGATGTCCATCTTATAACAGACATCATTGACAAATGTATCGGGAAACCAGCATAATCAAGGAAATGGCAGATACAAGTTCACAAAGTTATCTGAATGGACTTGAGGAAGTTGTGAGAAGATAAGAAACAGCAAAGAATCATAGAATAGAACAAGAATATAGAACAAAAGAGATGAGACAGGAAATTTGTAGGACAGAAATCAGATACAACATATCAGACACAAAATGTCAGCAGAAGGAGGATTCCGGTGATTCAGGTTCAGGATGCAGTGAAAAAGGAGACTGCCCGAATTGGGGCGGGAACGGCAGGAGTTTCTGTCGTGATGATTTTAGTATTTTGGGGCTTACATCTGGTGATTCCGGACTCAGTTCCGTTTGACTACAAGGTGATTCTGGGGGCGGTGATCGGAAGTGCAGTGGCAGTGGGAAATTTCTTTTTCATGGGACTTACGGTGCAGAAGATTGCAGACATGCAGGATCAGGATCTGGCATATCGCCGGATGAAGACCAGCTACCATTACCGCACAATGATTCAGTTTCTTTGGATTATTCTCGCAGTGACGGTACCTTTCATTAACGGAGTAGCGGGAATTATTCCGCTCTTTGTCCCGGGCGCGGTTATCAAAGCCCGCGGAATTTTGGGCACTATAAAAACCAATAAATAATATGTAGGTTCAAAGCCTTCGTTTTCATTCAGGGGGAGCGGAGAACAAGAGCATACATGAAAAAGAAAGGAGGAAACAAGGATGAATTTTGATGTGACAGGTGCAGCCGTCTATTTCACAATTCCTACGGGGATTCCGATCCTTGGTGACATTCAGATCACAGAGACTCTCGTAGTCAGCTGGATTGTGATGGCGCTGATTACGGGACTGTGTATCTGGCTGACCCGTGACCTGAAGGTGGAGAATATCTCCAAACGGCAGGCACTTGCAGAGTTTCTGGTTGAGCAGGCAAACAACTTTGTCCGCAACAATACTGGAAGCAGAAAGTTCGACAAGCTGATTCCGTTTGTCGCTGCGCTCTTTACAACGAGTGTGGTATCGAACCTGATCAGTTTGACGGGCTTGAGAAGCCCGACAGCAGATCTGTCCACGGAGGCAGCGTGGGCGATTGTCGTATTTATTATGATTACAGGCAATAAGATCAAGGCTGGAGGATTCCTTGGATACTTGAAGGGATTCACGACCCCGATTGCGGTCATGACTCCGTTCAATATTCTTTCAGAGCTTGCAACGCCGGTCAGCATGGCATGCCGTCACTTCGGCAATATCTTGTCGGGTGTGGTAATCAATGGTTTGATCTATGCGGCTCTGGCACTTGCGTCAAGCGCACTTCTCGGATGGCTTCCGGGTGCTCTTGGACAGATTCTGGGAAGCATTCCGATTCTCGATGTTGGTATTCCCGCTATTTTGTCTGTATACTTTGACTGGTTCTCCGGAGCCATGCAGGCATTCATTTTCAGTATGCTGACGATCATGTACATCGCCAATGCGGCGGAGGGATGAGGCAGATAAATTTTATTTTCAGGAGGAAATTACTATGACAGATTTTCAGTTACTCGCGCGTGGTATCGCACTGGCAGGTTGTGCAATTGGTGCCGGAAGTGCTCTGATTGCAGGTATCGGACCTGGTATTGGTGAAGGTAATGCAGTTTCTAAGGCTCTGGAGGCAATTGGCCGTCAGCCGGAGTGCAAGGGTGATGTAACCAGCACGATGCTTCTTGGTTGTGCAATCGCAGAGACCACCGGTATTTATGGTTTCGTTACCGGTCTGCTTCTGATCTTCGTAGCTCCGGGTATGTTCATGAACTATCTTGGTTAATTCATGAATGATGCGGATCAGATATTAGATCGAATCAGATAGATATAAATAGATATAGATCGATATGCCGGGTGAAAATCCGGGAAGATAAATGATCCGGAGAATGCGTGAACCGCAGGAAAACAGGAGGGAGAACATGCGCGAAGTACAGGATTTGGTGGGAATTGCACCATGGACCTTTATTGCACAGATCTGCAACCTCTTTATTCAGATGTACCTGATCAAGCGTTTTCTGTTTAAGCCGATCAATGCCGTGCTCCAGAAGAGAAAAGAGATGGCGGATGCTCAGCTGACGGATGCGAGAAAGTCCAAGGAAGAAGCGGAAGCGATGAAAGCCGAGTATGAGCAGAACATGGCTCAGGCAAAGGCAGAAGCAAGCGAGATCCTCAAGGACGCTCAGAAGTCTGCTCAGACAAAGGCAGAGGCAATCCTTCAGGATGCTCAGGCTCAGGCAGCCGGCATCAAGGCGAAGGCGGAGGCAGATATTGCTCAGGAGCGCAAGAAGGCAGTTGGAGATCTGAAGAATGAGATTGGCTCGATTGCCATGGATATTGCAGGAAAGGTAATTGAGCGCGAGGTCAGCGAAGATGACCACGAGAAACTGATTAACGAGTTTATTAAGAATGTAGGAGAAGCGTCATGATGGATACAGGCAGGCTTTATGGAGACAGCCTGTACGATCTGGCTGTCGAAGAAAAGCTGACAGAGACTTTGATGGAACAGTTGGAGATGGTCGCAGAGGTTCTCAAGGAGAATCCGGAGTATCTGACCCTGCTTTCTGAGCCGTCGGTCGCAAAGGCAGAGCGACTTTCTCTGATTGATGAGGCGTTTGGCGAACAGGTGCATCCGTATCTGCTGAATTTTTTCAAGATTCTGTGCAGTGAGGGCATCGTCCGCAGTTTTTCCGGATGTAGTCGGGAATTCAGACGTCGTTATAATGAAGACCACAACATTGCCGAAGCACTCATTGTCACAGCGGTTGCGCTGAAAGAGGAGCAGAGAGAAGCACTCAAAGCACGCCTTGAGAAAATCAGTGGCAAGACGGTCATCATGAAAGAAAAGCAGGAGCCTCAGGTTCTGGGCGGTATTCGCGTGGAGCTCGAG
The DNA here is from genome assembly GCF_983179755.1 of Brotaphodocola sp. NCBI lineage: Bacteria > Bacillati > Bacillota > Clostridia > Lachnospirales > Lachnospiraceae > Brotaphodocola > Brotaphodocola sp. The sequence goes on from NZ_CFAHBC010000001.1 coordinate 77,453, forward strand.
GGAATTGCTCTGGACGGAACGCTTGAGAATCGTCTGGACAACCTGCGAAAGCAAATTACCGAAAACTAAACGTATAAAGGACGGGTGTAAACATGCAATTAAAACCGGAAGAAATTTCCAGGGTCATCCGTAGCCAGATCAAACATTATCAGAATGCGATCGAGCAGAGCGAGACCGGTACCGTATTGACTGTCGGAGATGGAATCTCCAGAGTCAGCGGACTGGCAGGCTGTATGTCCGGTGAACTTCTGGAATTTGAGGACGGCACATTTGGAATGGCGCAGAACCTGGAGGAGACAAGTGTTTCCGTTGTACTTTTCGGTTCGGATCAGGGAATCAGCGAGGGTCAGACGGTAAAACGTACTGGCAAGGTGGTTTCTGTTCCGGTCGGAGAGGCAATGATCGGACGTGTCGTAAATGCAATCGGACAGCCGATCGACGGAGCTGGCCCTATTGAGACATCGGAGTACCGTGCAGTAGAATCTCCGGCACCGGGAATCTGTGACAGACAGCCGGTTAAGGAGCCGTTACAGACGGGAATCAAGGCAATTGACTCGATGATCCCGATCGGTCGTGGACAGCGAGAGCTGATCATCGGCGACCGTCAGACTGGTAAGACGACGATCGCAGTGGATACGATCATCAACCAGAAGGGGAAGGACGTTATCTGTATCTATGTTGCAATCGGACAGAAGCGTTCGACCGTAGCAGGACTGGTATCTCAGCTTCAGGAGAGCGGAGCAATGGACTACACGATTGTTGTCGCTGCAACTGCTTCTGAATCCAGCCCGCTTCAGTACATCGCACCGTATTCCGGATGTGCGATGGGCGAGTATTTTATGAATAAGGGAAAACATGTGCTGATCGTATACGATGATCTGAGCAAGCACGCGGTCGCTTACCGTGCACTTTCTCTGCTGATTCGTCGTCCGCCGGGCCGTGAGGCATATCCGGGAGACGTTTTCTATCTGCATTCCCGTCTGCTTGAGCGTGCAGCTAAGCTGTCCGCTGAGAAGGGTGGCGGTTCGATGACGGCTCTGCCGATCATTGAGACCCAGGCAGGAGATGTATCTGCATACATTCCGACAAACGTAATTTCGATTACTGACGGTCAGATCTTCCTTGAGACCGAGCTGTTCCATTCCGGTATCATGCCGGCAGTAAACCCGGGTATTTCCGTTTCCCGAGTAGGTGGTAATGCTCAGATCAAGGCAATGAAGAAGGTTGCCGGTACTCTGAAACTGGTTTATTCCCAGTACCGTGAGCTTCAGAGCTTCGCACAGTTCGGTTCCGATCTGGATGCGGATACGAAGGCTCGTCTGGCACAGGGTGAAAGAATTGTGGAAGTGCTCAAACAGGGACGCAGTATGCCGGTTCCGGTTGAGAAACAGGTTGCAATTCTGTATGCGGTTGTAAATGGCGTGCTTTCTGCGGTTGCGGTAGAGGACGTTCATGAGTACGAGATGGGTCTGTATGATTTCCTCGACAGCGATGCAAACGGTGCGACTGCAATGGACAACATCCGTGCAAAGGGCACTCTCGATGCAGAGACTGAGGAGAAGCTCAAGACGGCACTCAAGGATTACACGGAGAAGTTTTTAAAAGCAAAATAGGGTGAAAGGAAGCTGAATGAAGCTGAATAAAGGAGGAAACTCATGGCTGCAAATATGAAAGCGGTAAAGCTGCGTATGAAGAGCATACAAAGCACCATGCAGATTACCAAAGCGATGGAACTGGTGGCATCCTCCAAGCTGCGCAAAGCAAAGGAACGTGCCCAGGTCAGCAAGCCCTGTTTTGAGATGCTTCGGGATACCCTTGGACAGATTGCATCTGGAAATACAGATTTCATGTCTCCTTACACCAGAGAGAGCAAAAGCGAAAAATGGTGTTACGTCGTGATCGCGGGTGACCGCGGTCTCGCAGGAGGCTACAACTCCAATCTGTTCAAGCTCGTGGAAGAGCAGGTAGCCGGAAAAGAGTATGAGGTGATGCCGATCGGAAAGAAGACGGTGGAGTACTTCCGTCGTCGAAATACAGGTCTGATGACAGAGGAATTTGCCGAGGCCGCAGATATTTCGATTGGAGACTGTTTTGAGATGGCAAAGCGGATCTGTGAGGGATACCGCGCCGGAAAGTACGGACATGTGGCTCTGTGCTACACGAGCTTCGTGTCGATGCTTTCCCAGAAACCGCAGACGACGGCACTTCTGCCGTTGAGGGACTTCTGTGAGGAGGAGACGGACCCGAAGAATGTTCGCTCTCTGATTCTCTATGAGCCGGACAGTGAGACCGTCTTTGACGCGATCGTTCCGGAGTACCTTGCGGCGCTGATCTATGGTGCAATGTGCGAGTCGGTAGCCAGTGAGCTTGCGGCTCGTCGAACGGCAATGGATGCAGCGACGAAGAATGCGGGAGAGATGATCGAACAGCTGAACCTTTATTACAACCGGGCGCGTCAGGCCAGCATCACGCAGGAGATTACGGAGATTGTTGCGGGCGCGGAGGAATCGTGAGGATAACAAGGAGATTCTTATATGAGTGAGAAACATATTGGCAAGGTAGTGCAGGTAACCGGCCCGGTACTGGATATCCGGTTTGCAGAGGGTGAATTGCCGGCACTGCTGAACGCGATTGAGATTGAGGTGAACGGTCACCGCGTTGTGGCCGAAGTAGCCCAGCAGATCGGCGACGATGTGGTGCGTTGCATCGCTATGAACTCTACCGACGGTCTGGTTCGCGGAACGGATGCTGTGGATACGGGAAATCCGATCACGGTTCCGGTCGGCGAGGAGTGTCTGGGAAGAGTATTTAACCTTCTGGGTGATCCGGTAGATGATATGCCGGCTCCGGAGGCAAAGGAGCGTTGGGCGATTCATCGTCAGGCACCTTCCTACGAGGAGCAGACTCCGGCAACGGAGATCCTCGAGACCGGTATCAAGGTCGTAGACCTGATCTGTCCTTATGCAAAGGGCGGTAAGATCGGTCTGTTCGGAGGTGCAGGTGTAGGTAAGACGGTTCTGATCATGGAGCTGATCCATAACGTTGCGACAGCTCACGGCGGTCTGTCTGTATTCACCGGCGTAGGAGAGCGTACCCGTGAGGGTAACGACCTTTATGGAGAGATGAAGGAGAGCGGAGTTATCGATAAGACCGCTCTGGTATATGGTCAGATGAATGAGCCACCGGGAGCTCGTATGCGTGTGGCACTGTCCGGTCTGACAATGGCGGAGTACTTCCGTGATGTCAAGAACCAGGATGTGCTTCTGTTCATCGACAACATTTTCCGTTTCACCCAGGCAGGTTCTGAGGTATCCGCTCTGCTTGGACGTATGCCGTCCGCAGTAGGTTACCAGCCGACTCTGGCAACGGAGATGGGTGCTCTTCAGGAGCGTATCACTTCCACGAAGAAGGGTTCTATCACTTCTGTTCAGGCAGTCTATGTGCCGGCAGATGATTTAACTGACCCGGCTCCGGCAACAACGTTCACCCATCTGGATGCAACCACGGTACTTTCCCGTGAAATTGCCAGCCAGGGCATTTATCCGGCAGTAGATCCGCTGGATTCTACAAGCCGTATTCTGTCTCCGGAGACCGTTGGACAGGAGCATTACGACATCGCTCGTGCGGTACAGAGAGTGCTTCAGCGTTACAAGGAGCTTCAGGATATCATCGCAATCATGGGTATGGATGAGCTGTCTGAGGAGGATAAGCTGACCGTTTCGAGAGCGCGTAAGGTACAGCGTTTCCTGTCCCAGAGCTTCTCTGTTGCAGAGCAGTTCACCGGTATGGCAGGACAGTACGTTCCGCTGAAGGAGACCCTGAGAGGATTTAAGAAGATTCTTGACGGTGAGTGCGACGACATTCCGGAGAGCTGTTTCCTGTTTGCCGGAACCATCGACGATGTCTATGAGAAGGCAAAGAAGTTACAGCAGTAGGAAGGAGGAAGCCGTATGGGATCAACCTTTCATTTGCAGATTGCCTCTCTTGACGGTCTGATGTATGACGGGCAGGTGCAGAGCGTATCCTGCCGAACGATCCATGGAGATCTTGCAATTCTGGCTCACCACATGAATTATTGTACCGCAATCGGTATGGGTAAGGCTGTTGTGGTGCTCGAGGATGGAACAAAGCGGGAGGCTGCCTGCATCGGTGGAATGCTGACTGTGATGAATGGTGAGTGCCGTCTGATGGCGACGACCTGGGAGTGGAGCGAGGACATTGATGTGACTCGTGCGGAGGCTTCTAAGAGACGTGCAGAGGAGAAGATGGCGCAGACCGGTCTGTCTGAGCAGGATTATAAGATGGCGGAGTCGAAACTGCACCGTGCGCTTGTGCGTATCGGAACAGCGCGACAGAATCGCCGGAATTAATTTTTGAGTGTATGGATATAAAATAATCAAATAATCAAAAAGCAGGGATTTCTCGTCGCAGATGCGTCAGGAAATGCCTGCTTTTTTCGTGCTATTTCTTTTGCGAGAACCTTCCCATGCCGGAGCCTGTGATGCATCCTGAGTTCAAGTCTACGCTTGCAGAGATTTTGTAAGTGATCCTGAGTTATATGTATTTATTAGGCATGCTTACGGATGAATTACCACGTCTGAAGTCTTCGTCTCCTACGCCGTCAGGCGTGGTACTCTGCGATTTTGATAGAACGGAAATAATTTCGCAGTCCGAGCAAAATCATCAGAAGGACGTTGACGCTCAATGTGCCGATTGCACCGGTCATTCCGGAGCGGTCGGCGATCCATCCGATCAGAGCCGGGGTGAGGATTCCACCGAGTGCGGAGACTGCGGTCAGAACAGACATTCCGAGTGTTGATCCGACGATATATTGTCCTCCTTCTGCGATGCAGGTCGGATAGATGCCTGCGAGGAAGAAACCGAGTCCACCGAGGGCGAGTGTGACGATCGGGAGAGTCGTCGCGTGGGTCAGAAGGAAGAAGAATACCGTGCTTCCGATGGTCTGGATCACGATCATTCGGCTTCTTCCGACTGTGGCAGAGATCTTTGCAGTCACGAGTCGTCCTGCCATGATCATCAGCCAGGTGACAGATACCATGTTTGTCGCAAATGTGGTGCTCATGATGCCGGTGTTCTGAAGATAGGTCACGAACCAGCCGTTGATTGAGTTCTCAATTCCGAGATAGAAAAAGAGAACGAAGGCGATGCACAGAAAATCGGAATTTTTCAGGAAATCCAGATTTCCGGAGTTCTTTGAGGTTGGGCTGGTGGCAGAAGCAGTCTTTGAGGAAGCTACCCTGGACGATTGCTTCGTGTTCGATTTCTTCTCAGAGGAAACGAGCGAGTAATCCATGCTGAAATAGCAGATCCCGGCACTTGCGGAGAGGAGAATCAGCAGGTAGAGGATGGTTCTCCAGCCAAAGCCAAGCCTGAGCAGGCAGGCGGTCAGAAATGGGGATGCAAATGCGCCGATTGCAAAGCTACAATGAAGAAGATTCAGGTAGCGTGCAGGCTCTTCTATGACCTGATTGACTGCCAGATTGTTGATGATGGTGACGGAACCGCGCGCCAGACCGATGCAGAAGATCAGAGCATACATGGCCGGGAGCGGAGGAAGGAGAGAAAACAGGAAGAGGGTGATCGGGATTGTGAACGACCAGAACGAGATGGAAACGCGCAGTCCAAAGCGGGCTGTCATTGCCGGAAAAACGAAACTGGCGAGGAAGTTACCGATTGCCATGAAGGACAGAAGACCGCCTGCCGTTGCAAAGTTCATGCTGGATTCTGCAATCAGGGAGGGCATGATTGCACCGAAGGAAAGGATGACCATTCCACTGACAAAGTATCCGTAGCAACAGCGTCGAAAGACGGAGAGTGCCAGTTTGGTTTTAGAAACTGAGGAATTCATACGTTTGCTCCTTTGAAGTGTAGTCTGGTAGCTGTGAGAACGAGGACACAGAACAGTTATGTGTAACTTTCATTATAGGTCTTTCTGCGGACAGTGGCAACTCTTTTCGGACAAGCTGGTGGAGTACAAATCGTTACGGTTCATGCGCATGTGTCCAGTAACGGGATTTGCAGTGGCTTCTCATTTAAATACGGTAAATTCCCATTGTCACCATCTTATCTTACGGAGCTCTCGGTTCCACAGGAGGACAGATTTTCGTTTGTGTGAAGTTGTGTTAAGATAGGGAGTAGAGTGAAATCAAAAGTATGAAAAAGAATTCAAGTCTGGGCGAGATTTCGTAAGAGAAGAGAGATGAGAAACATGATGAGAGATGCAGGAAATGTAGAGAACAAAGAAAAGCAATATACCGTGGTTGCGTGGATCTGTCTGATTCTGGCGCTGTTGTTTCAGGGGATTGCAAGAAATGTGCCGGGATTTGCGGACTGGTATGCACATCACATCTATCCGCTGATTGTCGGGAGTGTGGGGAGAGTGTTTGGGTGGTTTCCGTTTTCTGTCTCTGAGTTTGGAATCTATGTGATTGTGGTTGTCGGAACAGGATGGCTGATCGGGCAGATTCGCGCGCGAAAGCCATGGAGGATGCGTCTTTTGCGGAGAATGTGTTTGACGGCGACGTTGCTGTTTTTCTTGTATACAATGAATTGTGGGATCAATTATCATGCGAGAGCGTTTTCCGAGTATGCGGGGATTGAGACAGGGCGCTATACGACCGAGGAGCTCGCAGATTTGTGTGAGTTTCTGACAGAGAAAGTCAATGAAAATGCGCCTGTTTCCGAGGAAGACCGGGAGAAGAATTTTTCTTATAAAAATAAAAAGTGGGAGTGGCAGAGAGAAGAAATTTGTGCGATGCAGGCGGTTGGAGAACACTATCCGGAGCTTGCGGGATTTTATCCGAGGGCGAAACAGGTTACCGTGTCGGAGATTTTGTCGATTCAGCAGTTGAGCGGGATTTATTCGCCGTTTACGGTGGAGGCAAATTATAACAGGGCGATGACGGATTACAACATTCCGCACACGATCTGTCATGAACTCTCCCATCTGAAAGGGTTTATGAGGGAGGATGAGGCAAATTTTATTGCCTGTCTTGCTTGCAGTTTCTCGGAGGATCGGGCATTTCGGTACAGTGGATACCTGCTTGGATGGATTCATGCGACAAATGCGCTTGCCGATGTTGATCGAGATGCATATCAGAAGTGCGTTGCGAGGTTGGAGACGGAGGTAAGGGAGGATCTTGCCAGGAATAATCAGTTTTGGGATCGTTATGACACAAAGACTGCCAAGGTCGCAAACCAGATCAACGATACCTATTTGAAGGCAAATCTTCAGGAAGATGGTGTGAAAAGTTATGGCAGAGTTGTTGACCTGATGCTTGCCTATCGAAAGCTGGAGAAGCGTGGAGAGTGACGATTAATAAAAGAGAGAGTTCACAGAAGATGAGATTTTCATCCTCTGCGAACTCTCTTGTATTTGTATGAAAGGACTGCATACGAGCTTCTTGCAGGATTATTTTGCAGATCGCAAAAGCATCGGTGATACTTTCACGAATCCTATTCCTCAGTGGAAGCTGCGCTCTGACCAGCTACAAGTACAGTGGAAGTTGCAGTCTGCTCAGCCTCAGCGTTTGCGTTTGCCTCAGCCTCTTCTTTTGCCCGCTCAGCCTCAGCTGCAATCGAATCCTGCTCACTGCAGGTTACAGAGAGGGTTGCGCTTCCGTTGCTGTAAGTCAGGGTGTAGCTGTTGCCAGAATCGGTGTTTGCGCTACGATTGAAGGATGCGGTTCCTGCATTGCGAGCCTCGTTGATCGAGTCAATCACTGTCTGACCCTCAGTCTCGCCTACTGCTGCGATTGCCATCTGATTGAAGGTATTGCCGAAGATCGTAGCTTCCTCACCGCCCATGGCGTTGAAGTTGTAGAACAGATCGAATGCCTGCGGTTTGTAGTTGGTGGAAGACTCCTTAACAGACAGCCACTCGGTTGCCTCTAAGAAATGGTAACCATCGTTGGTCTTGAATGCATAGGTGATCTCGGTGTTGTCCTCGTCGGTTGTGCCGACAATATCGTCATTTGTGCAAGCCTTGCCTGCCTCGATGAAGTATTTGTCCATAAATACCTTCATCTCGGACTGATAGGAAGTGCGTCCTGTCGTGGTAGCAGTGGCAGCTGTCTTTGCAGCGTCAGCAGCGACCTCAGCAGCAGCAGCCTTTCTTGCCGGGCTCGGACGGGAAGCAAGCTCTGCCTTGCGGGCTGCCTCACGCTGGAGATCCTCCTCGGTCTTCTCGATACGACGACCATCATCATCAAGGCGGTATCCCTCAACCTTGGTGTTCGTCATTGCATAACCATCCGGGTCCATGTAATACATCGCTCCGTCTTCCGGATCGGTGAACCAGCCAGCATATACCGGGCGGGAACCGTCATCGTTCTCGTAATATTTACCATTCTCATCGGATTTCCAGGAACCTGCAAATGCGGTCATTCCAGTGGAGATAGAGAGTGCAAGTGCAACTGCTGCCATGCTGAGAAAACGTTTCTTCATGTTAAAAGTCCCTCCATGTTCGTAGAATCAATGTTTTAAATACAGTCATTCATGTATAGGTTGTTGGATGAACGAAAATCTAGCGTTTCTTTTCAAATCTTCCGGAGTTGTCAACGTGGTAGTTGTCAACCCAAGTATTCCTTGCCATTATACCATCTTCATCGAGATAGTACCAGGAACCGTCATCCTTGAGCCAATAATCGGATTTGCGGTTGCCGTTTTCATCGAAATAATAGCGGTTTCCGTCGATTTCAAGCCATCCGGTTGCCTTGGAGCCATCATCCTTCATGTATTGCCACTGATCTTCTCCGGTCTTGCGCCATTCGCCTGCCATTGCAGGAATGACATTCAGAAGAAGACAGAAGGTAATCATAGCAAAGAGTATTCCTATTTTTTTTCGCATAGTCAATCACCTCTTTTTCTTGCTGACCTTATTATAACAGCATGAGAATTTGATGACAATAGCTCGAAAAGGATTGTAAGGAAATCGGGGGAATCGTAAGAAAATCGTTATGAACGTCATGATTGACAGAAATTTGGAGGGAGAAAACTTCTGAACAGTAACAGGTGTCGAACTTTGCGATTAAATTCGCTTTTCAAAGAAACAAAAAAGAATTATATTGATTATATTCATAGAAAAGAAAGTGAACAGAAGACAGGCTCAGAGATTTTCTGACAAAAAATCAGCCGAAAAGAATCGAGAGAAAATCTCCTGAGTCTGCGAAATGATAAAGGAAATTCGCTTGATGCAGGGAGTTAAAAAGGAGGCACATGAGATGGGAATGTTGGAAAATTGGAAACGGCTGAAGCAGGAAAACGAGAGCCTGAAAAAAGAAAATGAGATACTTTTGAAGACGATCCGTCAGATGCAGAAAACGCAGGATCGTCTGATTGTTCGATATATTACTGGTACAGATTGTGTAAAAAATGATGAAAAATAAAAATCTGTGGAAATCCGCTTAATCAATCTGCGGATTCGGATTGCTCATCCGGTGAATCGGTATTATTCTTGGAAGAGAGATCATCCTGCGAGGAGGATGGATCGTGATCCGGCAAAGCATCGGAAGAAAGCGATTCCGGAAGATCCGGAAGAGAATCTGCACTTTCAAAACGCGGTTTTTTGCTGAGAAGTTCCCAGATCGTCTCGTGCATCCAGTTGAGAGTTTCAAGCAGCTGCTTGTTCTCCAATTTCAGATCATAGACCTGAGAGTGAAGAGTGGCAATCGTCTTTCGATAGCTGTGTGCACGGTCTGCGGTCAGAATCCGGTTGGAGACGGACGGATCGTGGGACAGGATTTTCTGAATCAGAAGGGCATCTCTCGCCTCAAGGCTGAGATTGACAAAATCCGGGTATGGCAGGTCGAGACAGTCCAATTTCCTGAGACAATTCGGACAGATTGCGTTCTGTTCAAGATGAAAATATCCGTAGTATCCGCATTTTGGACAATAATAGACAGCCAGTTCCCGCATGATTTTACTTCCTCCCAACAATAAATCCTTAAATCCTTTGATTTTCAAGGCTGATAATGGGGATACTTCCCCACTTCGTATCACTCAAACAATCACAATAATGGTTACGGCAGTTCCGAAAAAATATAACAAAAATTTAAAATTTTTATTTATCTGGTCTTATAAAATTCAAATACGCGTCAGGAATAAAAATAAAATATGGGCAACAAAATCATTTCTTATAGTGGTGAACGGATGAAAAGACTTGATTTTGTGCCCATAATGTTTAATTGTTTTTCGTTCGCTTATGTTTTACTGCTGGATAATGCCGTTTCGGTCAACCACCCAGATCTTATCGTTGGAGTCCTTGAAATCCTTAAATCCGTTTCCAAGCTCCGGTCTGGAGGAAGATTTTGTGGAAGCAGAAGCCTTCTGGATTGCTCCGGAGGTATTTACAAGGTAAAGCGTTCCGTCGAGGTCGGCAGGTGCGTAGCGTAAGTCGCGGTCTGCATCGAGACGCAGTCCACGGCGATAAACGCTGTTGTCGCGGACTCCATGAACGCCCTGTCCCTTGTTTCCGCCGTCCGTGTAGAAGAACCAGGACTGGGTCTCATCGAGATCCTCATCGTAGATCGACTGTCTGCCGGTCTTCATCACGCCGTCCTCTCCAAAGTAAAAGTTTGCGGTAGTTCCGTCCTCAAGCGTTACCTCCTGAAGACCGGTCTGCATCTCTCCGCGGGTGTTGAAGCCATAACGGCGGGACTCCACGCTGAATGTCTGGACGCCGGTCTGTGCGTAGTAAGGTGCACCGTTTTTGAAGTAAAACTTGAAGAGCTCGCCTTCCTCGCTGATCTCCGGAGCGCCCTCGATCGTGTACCAGCCGTTTGCGCGCTTTCCGTCCTCCTCATAGTACTGATAGGAAGAGATCTGCGGTACAGAAGTAGCAGATGCATCGGTGGCGTTGGATGCGGAGGCAAGGTTATTCTCGCCCTCGGTTCCGGTTGCATTTGCAGAATCAGAAGCCGGAAGCTGATACCAGCCGGTCTGTAAAATGCCGTTCTCAAATGTATAGTAATGATTTTCGATCTTGCGGTCGATCTGGTTCATCACCATGCGACCGTTTCCGTCAAAATAGTGCCAGACAAGCTCATTGTCCGGATCATCGCTCTCATTCTCAAGCTGAATCCAGCCCGTCTTCATGACACCGTCATTTTCTTCTCCTAAGTAGTAGGTAAAGCCGTCCAGCTCGATCTTTCCGGTCTGCATATGGCTCTCTTCATTAAAGTAATAGTATTTTCCGTCAATCACCTGCCAACGGGAGGTGACTGCTTTTCCGTCTTTTCCGAAGTAGTACCAGAAAGTGTCCGGGGACTCATCGTCCCATTCCTCTCCATCTTCTCCGATCCAGCAATTCACAACGCGCTTTCCGTCAGCGTCAACGTAGTACTCGTCAACCATCGAGGAGCGTGTCAGACGGCCATCTTCCCCAAGATAATACCACTCGCCGTCCTTCTTTTTCCAGGTGTCGGTGAGATAGTAGCCGTCGCTGTCGCGGTAGCGGAGCTCTCCGTCTTCCTCCACCCATCCGGCAGATGCGCCGAATGCAGTCTGCACCGTGCCCGGAATCCATGCCGGGATCGAAGGAAGAACCGCGGTGAGAACCGCCGTTGTGGATAATACAGCCAGTGTGGTAAATTTTCTGTTTTTCATGAAAATAATCTCCTTTAAATAAATCTCAGATTCTGTTCTTCGCAGAATCTCGGTGGCCGAAAATCCGTCTCTGCATTACTCTGCGATTATAGCGGATTTGATTTTTGATTTAAAGTGATGGTTGATGGAAACGGTGGAAAGGCATGGGAAAGTGTGTTATACTCTCCTCATACTGTACGGACCCCAGAGGGCTGGGGGGTAAGACTAAGTTTAGGAGATAAGCGAGGGGCTTTACTATGAAAATGAAAGTATCAAACTATATCGCACAGAGAATTGTCGATGCCGGAATCAATCAGGTGTTCACGGTGACGGGCGGAGGTGCGATGCATTTGAACGATGCACTCGGACATCAGAAGGGACTTTCCTGTCTCTATCAGCATCATGAGCAGGCGTGTGCCATGGCAGCGGAATCCTATGCGAGAATCCACAATAAAATCGGTCTGCTCTGCGTGACGACGGGACCGGGAGGAACGAATGCAATCACCGGAGTGGTCGGAGGATGGCTCGACTCGATCCCGATGCTGATTCTGTCGGGACAGGTGCGCTACGACACGACAGCGCGCTGGTCAGGAGTCGGTATTCGTGCGATGGGGGATCAGGAATTCGACATCACAAAGTCGATCGCGTGCATGACAAAGTACTCTGAGATGGTGATTGATCCGATGAGAATCCGGTTCTGTCTTGAGAAGGCTCTTTATCTGGCGCAGACGAAGCGTCCGGGTCCGACCTGGCTTGACATTCCGCTGAATGTTCAGGGTGCTTTTGTTGAGACCGAGGATCTCGTCGGCTTTGATCCGGAGGATTATGAAGCAGGTGGCACAGGATGGGCTGGTGTCTATGAGAGCGATCCGCCCCATGCGACTGCGGAGGATTTTGCCGGAAATGGTGAGCAGAGAGAACCGGAGCTTCCGAAGGTGACCGAGGAACTCGCGGAGACGATTATCGAGAAGATCAGACAGGCAAAACGCCCGATTTTCTACACCGGAAACGGAATCCGGATTGCGGGTGCTTACGAGGAGTTTCTTGAGACCGCAGAGCGTCTTGGAATCCCGCTTGTGACCGGCTGGAACAATCAGGACTGTGTCTGGGATGAGCATCCGCTCTATGCGGGACGTCCCGGTGGAATGGGAGATCGCCCGGGCAATCTTGCGGTTCAGAACAGTGATCTCGTCTTTTCCGTGGGAAGCCGTTTAAGCATCCGTCAGGTCGGATATAATTACAAGACCTGGGCGCGCGAGGCCTATGTGATTGTCTGTGATGTCGACGCAGAGGAACTCAAAAAACCGAGCGTTCACGTTGATCTTCCGGTTCATGCAGATGCAAAAGATCTCTTGGGTGTGATGAATCGGGTGCTGAAAAAGCAGGGCGCAGACAAGGATCATCCGGTCTTTAACGGCGGAAATGGTCTCAAAGATCTGAACTGGGTGGAGACCTGCCGGATGTGGAGAAAGCGTTATCCGGTGATCCAGAGCAAGCATCTTAACCGTCCGGATAGCGAACCGGCGAATATTTATGCGCTTGTGGAAGCGCTCAGCAGCAGGCTCAGCGAGGATCAGGTGACGGTTGTCGGAAATGGCTCTGCCTGTGTCGCAGGTGGTCATGCCTACATCATCAAGAAAGGTCAGCGTTTCATCTCGAACTCGGCGATTGCGTCGATGGGATACGATCTTCCGGCAGGAATCGGAGCCTGCATGGCAGTTCACGATCCGGAGTTTGAGGGCGATGGAATGTCGTCCCACGATCTGATTGTGCTGACCGGTGATGGAAGTATCCAGATGAATCTTCAGGAGCTTCAGACGATCATCTCGCATCAGATGCCGATCAAGATCTTTCTGATTAACAACAATGGTTATCACTCGATCCGTCAGACGCAGAAGAATTTCTTTGGAGAACCACTTGTCGGAGTCGGAACTGACAGCCATGATCTGAGCTTCCCGGATATGGAGAAACTTGCGTATGCCTATGGATATCCGTATGTGTCAGCTCATCACAACAGTGAGCTTGCAGATGCAGTCGAGAAGACGCTCGCAATTGACGGACCGGCTATCTGTGAGGTCTTCGTCTCAACCGACCAGAACTTTGAGCCGAAGTCTTCCGCGAAACGTCTTCCGGATGGAACACTTGTCTCCCCGCCACTTGAGGATCTCTCCCCATTCCTTTCGGATGAGGAAATGGATGAGATGATGATTATTCCGAGAATTCGTGGATAAGATCATGGATGGGACAATTTACAAATCCGTGGATAAGAAAATCTGGAAAAGCAGGATAAAAAGTAGAATGAAAATTGTAGTGACAGGAGCAACAAGTTTTATTGGAACCGCCAGTGTACGGCGGTTCCTTCTTGACGGACAGGATGTTTTTGCGGTCATTCGTCCGGGATCAAAAAATCTTCCGGCTCTCTTGCAGGTGGAGAAGGAGGTCGCGGAACAGATGAGTAAAACAGGCACAGTTTCGGGCAGACTTCAGATTGTGGAGTGCAATTTGAGCCAGATCGAAAGGATTTCGGAGCGTGTTCCACAGGCAGATGTGTGGGTGCATCTTGGCTGGGACGGAGCGGGGAGTGAGAACCGTACGAGACGCGATGTCCAGCAGAATAATGTCGTGCTGTCTTTAGCATCTGTGCGCGCCGCAGTCTCGATTGGCTGTGGTCGTTTTTTGTTTAGCGGATCACAGGCGGAGTATGGAGTCTGGCATCAGACTATAGACGAAGATACGCCGTGTCATCCGGTGTCTGAATACGGAAAAGCGAAGGTGGATTTTTACAATCAGGCAAAAAGTCTTTGCAAAATCTTGAAAATGGAGTATATTCATACGAGAATCTTCAGCGTGTACGGGCCGGGAGATCATCCGTGGTCGTTAGTGAATTCCTGCCTGGATACCTGGACACGGGCGGAGACGATGAAACTCGGACCGTGTACTCAGAACTGGAACTTCCTTTATATAGAAGATATGGCGGAGGCGCTTTCTCATCTTCTGAGTGAGGGGAGAGAGGGAACTTACAACATCGCCAGCATGGATACAAGACCTCTGCGCTCCTATGTCGAGGAGATGTATGAGATCTGTGGCAGTAAGGGAAGTTTCCTGTATGGGGAACGTCCTCAGAATGCCGAGGGACCGGCGGATCTGATGCCGGATATTCAAAAAATCTGCCGGGAGACAAGCTGGAGACCGAAGACATCATTTGCGGAGGGAATTTATGAGACATTGCATTGCCTGCGGACATCGTCTGCCGGAGAGAGAATTATTTAAACTGAATCATGCACCGGCATCTGCTCAGGATATTCCGGATGCAGAAGAAGTAAAGGCGGATCGCGGAATTGACCTTGATCTGTATCAGTGTCCGGCATGTGGACTCGTGCAGTTTGATTGTGAGCCGGTATCGTACTATCGAGATGTGATCCGCGCCGGCGGATTTTCGACGACGATGACCGGTCTGCGCCGAAATCAGTACCGTCATTTGATTGAAACCTATCATCTTGAGGGAAAACGATTCCTTGAGGTTGGTTGTGGAAGAGGAGAATTTCTCAAAGTGCTGACCGAGTTTCCGGTGAAGGCATACGGAATGGAGCACAAGGCGGATCTTGTGGAGATTGCAAAACAGGATGGTCTTTGTGTCTGGCAGGAATTTCCGGAGACGAAGGATCAGGTGTTTGCGGGATATGAGGAGGCCCCGTATGATGTCTTTCTCTCCTTTAATTTCCTGGAGCATCAGCCACGCCCGGATGTGATGCTTCAGGCGATTCGGCACAATCTTGCCGAGGATGGAATGGGCCTTGTGACGGTTCCGAGTCTGGAGTATATTTTGGAGAAGGGCAGTTACTATGAGCTGATCCGTGACCATATTGCATACTATTCGTTTGGGACGCTTCGAGCACTTCTTGAGCACAATGGATTTGAGGTGCTTGAGGAGGAGATGATTAACAGGGATACGCTCTCGATGGTTGTAAAGAAGATGTCGGATGAGAGATGGAACAAAATGCAGTCGCAGGAGCGAGCTGGAGAGAAGCAAAAAGAGATTAAGGCGGTTTCAATTCAGCCTCTGCTCGACGGATACCAGCAGGTCAGCGGAGATCTGCGTGCACTTAAGGGACGATTGGAGGCGGAGAAGAAGCGCTTTGCGGTCTGGGGAGCGAGCCATCAGGGATTTACTCTGCTGTCAACGCTTCATATGGAAGAGTACACGTCCTATATCATCGATTCTGCGCCGTTTAAGCAGGGGCGGTTTGCACCGTCGTCTCACATTCCGATCGTCGCTCCGGAGCATTTTCAGGAAGAGCCGGTCGATGTGATTTTGATTGTCGCACCGGGTTACTCTGATGAGATTGCCGGAATTATTCGAGAGCGATTTGGCGCGCAGGTGGAGGCGCTGACACTGAAGACGGATCGGATTGAGCCTGATTAACGGGATTTGATATGAAAAAAAATACGAATGTGCTCGTTCTCTTTGAGTACATAATAGTTAAACGGAGGAATTTGAGGTGGAACTGAGAGGAAAGAGAGTCGTGATGACAGGTGCGACCGGATTTATCGGCAGGAACACGGCGAAGGCTCTGCTTGAGAGCGGAGCGGAGGTCTTCTGCCTTGTGCGTCCAGGTTCGCCAAACCGCGGACTGCTTCCGGAACATGAAAAATTGACCGCAGTCGAGGGAGCGCTTGATCAGGTGGAGAGTGCTGTGAAAACGATCGGTCAGGCGGATGCATTCTTTCATTTTGCGTGGGGCGGTGTCAACCGGGCAGAGATTGATTCGCCGGTTGTCCAGCAGAAGAATGTCGAGGATTCCCTCGCATGTGTGCGCGCCTCCCATGCGCTCGGCTGTACGTTTTTCCTCGATGCGGGTTCCCGCGTGGAGTATGGAATCACCGAGGACGGGACGATGGAAGAATCGATGGAGTGCCATCCGGTCAATGCCTACGGCAGGGCAAAGCTGGAATTTTATCAGCGGGCAGTGCCGTTGTGCAGAGAGTATGGGATGACTTACTATCATCTGCGCTTTTTCAGCGTTTACGGGCGAGGCGATCATCCGTGGTCGATCATCTCGACGCTTGTGCGTGATCTGCCACTGGGCAAGACCGTCTCTCTGAGTGCCTGCCGTCACAGATGGAACTTTATGGATATTCAGGATGCGTCAAGGGCAGTGCTTGAACTTTACCGGTTCAGCGATGAACACAGTGGGGAGAGCCAGATCGTCAATGTCGCAAGTAAGGATACGAGAGTCCTCAGAGAGTTTGTTGAGGAGATCCATGAGATTGCGGGAGGACGAGGCGCACTCGAGTACGGCACGTTTGTGCAGGCAAAAGAAGGAGCGCTCTCGATCTGTCCGAGAACGGAGGTTCTGTCTGAGCTGACTGAGGGAACATGGAAGGAAGAAATCGCGTTTCGGGATGGCATCCGGCGCATGATGGAGGAATGATGAAAAAAATTAGTGTACTGATTCCTTGCTATAACGAGGAGGAGAATGTAGAGCCGATCAGTCAGGCTGTCTTGGAGACGCTGAATCGGGATCTGCCGGAATACGATTATGAGCTGGTCTTTATTGATAACGATTCCACGGACCAGACGAGGTCAATTCTTCGCCGTATGTGTGCAGGAAATCCAAAAATCAAGGCAATTTTCAATGCAAGAAATTTCGGTCAGTTTAATTCGCCGTACTACGGGATGCTTCAGGTCACCGGAGACTGTGTGATTGAGATGGTTGCAGATTTTCAGGACCCGGTTGAGATGATCCCGAAGTACGTCCGGGCGTGGGAAGAGGGATATAAGATCGTCATCGGCATCAAGACGAGCAGTAAGGAAAACCGTCTGATGTATGCCCTGAGAAGCTTTTATTACAAGACGATCAAGAAACTCTCCGATGTCGAGCAAATCGAACATTTTACGGGATCGGGTCTCTATGACCGCGATTTTATTGAGGTTCTGAGAAAACTCGACGATCCGACACCGTTTCTCCGCGGAATCGTTGCAGAGCTTGGATATAAGCGCAAGGAGATCCCGTATGAACAGCCGAAACGGCGTGCTGGAAAAACACACAACAATTTCTACCGTCTCTATGATGCGGCAATGCTGAGTGTGACTTCTTACACGAAGGCAGGACTGAGACTTGCGACGTTTCTCGGAGCGTTCAGCTGTCTCGTGAGTCTTGCAGTTGCTCTCGCCTATCTGGTGATGAAGCTGATCTGGTGGGATCGTTTCCCGGCAGGGATGGCACCGATGCTGATTGGAATGCTGTTTTTGGGATCGGTACAGATTTTCTTCATCGGTATGGTCGGAGAGTATGTGCTCTCGATCAACCAGAGAGTGATGCACCGTCCGCTCGTTGTCGAGGAGGAGCGTTTGAATTTCACTGAGGATAAAAAAGTGAAAGAAAAATCAGAGAGCGAAGCGAACGGGGATAACTAGAGGGAAAAGGATAGGATGAAGGAATAAGATTTATGAAATATAAGGTAGATGTGGTAAGAATTCGGGAAAATTCGATTCAGCTCAACGGCTGGGTAGTCGGAAAGACGCCGGAGTCAAAGGCACAGTTTAAGGTTCTGGATGGAAATAAAAAGCCGGTCAAAGTCCGGTATGTGGCGACGAGACGTGACGATGTGAGCCAGATTTATTATAAGAAGGTGTATGATCGGGATTTTGGATTTGACATCCAGTTTCCGTATGAGAGAGGAAAGGATTACTGGCTTTTAATCCGCTGTGACGGGCGCACTGTCAAGATCAAGTACAACGAACAGCTTGTCGAGAAGCGCGCGAGTGTCCTGCACAAGAGAATCGAGAAGATCCGTGATCTGATGAACATGGAGACCGTCCATGTCGCCCTCGAATTCTGGAAGAAGAATGGACTCAAGGCACTGATCTTAAAGTCGAAGCACAAGATTCAGGGACTCGATAATGACTATGATTACGGTGAGTGGTATAAGCTGACGAAGCCGACCGAGGAAGAGTTGGAGCGACAGAGAAAAGAAAAGCTGGCATCAGAGCCTCTGCTCTCGATTGTGATTCCGGCATATAAGACACCGGAAAAGTATCTCAGAGAGATGCTCGACTCGATCAAGGCACAGACGTACTCGAACTGGGAGGTCTGTGTCGCAAATGGAAGCCCTGCCGGGGAGGGAAAGATCGTCAACCGTGTGCTTGCACAATATGCAAAGGAAGATCCACGATTCCGATTTGTTGATCTGGGTGAGAACCGTGGAATTTCCGGAAACACGAACTCCGCGCTTGAGATGGCAAAGGGTGATTTCATCGTGCTCGCCGACCATGATGACACGCTCCCGGAGCATGCGCTGTATGAGGTGGCCTCTGCGATCAACAAGAATCCTGACTGTGATGTGATTTATTCGGATGAGGATAAGCTCGATATGGATGGAGGCGCTCTGTTTGATCCGCATTTCAAGCCGGATTTCAACCAGGATCTGCTGACAAGTGTAAATTATATCTGTCATCTTTTTGTTGTGAAGCGGGAGCTTTTGAACCAGGTCGGCGGGTTCCGTCAGGAGTTTGACGGTGCTCAGGACTATGATTTCATTTTCCGCTGCACAGAGAAGGCAAACCAGATCGTGCATATCCCGAAGGTGCTCTACCACTGGCGTTGCCATCAGAACTCGACGGCAAGCAATCCGGAAAGCAAGATGTATGCGTTTGAGGCGGGCGCAAGGGCGATCATGGCGCACTATGAGAGATGCGGAATTCCGGCTGAGAAGGTTGTGAAGGGTGTCGACTACGGCATTTACCATACGATTTTCAAGGTGCAGAACAATCCTCTTGTCTCTGTGATTATTCCAAATAAAGACCACAGTGCCGATCTTGATCTGTGTATCCGGTCGATTTTGGAGCGCGCGACGTACGAGAATCTCGAGTTTATCGTCATTGAGAACAACAGCACGGAGAAAGAGACATTTGCATACTACGAGAAGATCCAGAAAGAGTTCCCGCAGGTTCATGTTGTGAAATGGGAGCGCGAGTTCAACTACTCGGCAATCAACAATTTCGGTGCCCAGTTTGCAAAGGGAGAGTATTTCCTCTTCCTGAATAACGATACCGAGATCATTTCTAAGGATCTGTTTGAGGAAATGCTCGGCTACGCGCAGAGACCGGAGGTCGGAATCGTTGGCGTTCGTCTGCTCTATCAGGATAACACGATTCAGCATGCGGGGGTTGTCATCGGATTTGGCGGAATCGCGGGTCACACGTTCATCGGTCTGCATGAGGCAGAGAGCAGTTACTTCCACCGCGCAATGTGCGCTCAGGATTACAGTGCGGTGACTGCGGCATGCATGATGACGAGAGCATCCCTGTTTCGTGAGCTTGGTGGATTTACCGAGGAGCTTGCGGTCGCATTTAACGACATCGATTACTGTATGAAGGTCAGAAATGCCGGAAAACTCGTTGTATACAATCCGTATTCCGTGATGTACCATTATGAGTCGAAGTCGAGAGGACTTGAGGATACGCCGGAGAAGGTTGCGCGCTTTAACCGCGAGATTGCGATTTTTGCCCGCCGTTGGCCGGATGTTTTGAAAAACGGAGACCCGTATTACAATCCGAATCTGACGCTGAGAAAGTCCAACTTTGCACTCAGAGATCTCCAGAAGGAGAAGATCGGAGAGCCGTATAAGCTGGAGGTGTAGAATAGCAAGATGGGTGAAAAGAGCGAGAACAGCGAGAAGTGTGAGATGAGCGAGAAGGGCAAAATGAAGAAAGCGACGATTATTATTCCGAACTACAATGGTCTGAAATTCATGGAAATGTGCATGAGCGCGCTGGAGAAACAGACCTGCAAGGATTTTGAGATTCTCGTTGTCGACAATGGATCGACGGATGGAAGTGTTGAGTGGCTGAAGGAGAACGAGATTCCCTCGATTTTCCTTCCGGAGAATACCGGATTTTCCGGTGCGGTCAATGTGGGAATCAAGGCGTCAAAGACTCCGTTTGTGATTCTGTTAAACAACGATACCGAGGCGAAAGAGGGATATGTTGAGGCGCTGATTCGCGAGATTGAGCGTTCTCCGAAGATCTTTTCGGTCAGCCCGAAGATGATTCAGCTCTACCACAAGGAGCTGATGGATGATGGTGGAGACATGTACAGCATCATGGGCTGGGCATACCAGCGCGGAGTCGGTCAGGAGATTGAGCGTTACAACCGTGCGTGCAATGTGTTCTCGGCGTGTGCCGGGGCGGCGATTTACCGCAGGGAGGTCTTTGAGGAGATCGGATACTTTGATGAGATGCATTTTGCATATCTTGAGGATATCGATGTGGGATACCGCGCAAAGATTGCGGGATACTATAACCGTTACTGTCCGTCTGCTGAAATTTATCATGTCGGGAGCGGAACGAGCGGATCGAAGTACAATGAATTCAAAGTTCGTCTTGCGGCGCGCAACAATGTTTACTTAAATTATAAGAATATGCCGGGCTGGCAGCTGCTCTTAAACAGCATTCCAATTGGTCTTGGAATCCTCGGAAAATATTTCTTCTTCAAGAAAAAAGGATTTGAGAAGGAGTATGTCGGCGGAGTTCTCGAAGGAATCCGTACGGTGAAGAAGACAAAGAAAGTCGCTTATCGACCGGAGGATTTTCAGAACTATCTCGCAATCGAGTGGGAGCTGATCTACGGCGCGATGCTCTATATCTATGAGTTTGGAAGACGGCAGATCAGAAAGAAACTGATAAAATAATGTTACAAGTTGTAAATATAACATTACGAAATTTAAGAGAAATTTAATAGTGCAAAGAAAAGAATTCGTGTATAATCGTTATCATTGAGTTGCTATGCGCTTAAATAGGGAGGAATTTTCCCTGTACGGAGGCAAAAATAAATGATAAAGAGTAACCAAAAGAGGCTGAACCGCATGCATGTGGTGCTGGATGCACTGGTGATTGCAGGGGCGTACATCCTGAGCTGGTTTGTGACAATAAAGAGTGGCTGGTTTGACACGGGCGGAGTACTTCCCGACTGGTTTTATATGGGAGCGCTGCTTGTGCTTGTACCGTTGTACCTGCTGCTGTATACAATTTTTCAGCTTTTCACCCCGAAACGGGTTCAGGGGCGCAGGCAGGAATTTGCCAATATCTGCAAGGCGAACCTGATCGGTTTTCTGATCAGCGGTCTGCTTCTCTATTTGACAGGTAAAAATCCATATCTGAGAGAGTTTTCCCGAAAACTTGTCATTGTCTTCTGCGCGGTCAATGTGACAGCAGAGACGATTGAGAGGAATTTGATTCGAATTTTCCTGCGCTCAATGCGGGCGAAGGGATACAATCAGAAGCATATTCTTCTGATCGGATACAGCCGGGCAGCGGAAAATTATATTGACCGCGTGCTGGCAAATCCTGAGTGGGGATATCAGATTCACGGCATCCTCGATGATCACAAGGCGCGGGGGAGCGAATACCGGGGCATTAAAGTCATCGGTCCGATCAGCAATCTGAGAAACATTTTGAATCTGAATTTCATGGATGAGATTGCGATCACGCTCTGTATTCGGGAGTATGGAATTCTCGAGGATCTGGTGGCAGAATGCGAGAAATCCGGCGTACACACAAAGTTTATTCCGGATTACAACAACATCATTCCGACAAGACCTTACACGGAAGATCTTCAGGGACTTCCGGTTATCAATATCCGCCGCGTTCCGCTCAGCGATCCGCTGAATGCGATGATGAAGCGTGCTGTCGATATTTTTGGAGCGCTGGTAGCGTTGATTTTGTTTTCACCAATTATGCTTGTCACTGCGATTTTGATTAAGCTGACAGCTCCCGGTCCTCTGATCTATTGTCAAGAGCGAGTCGGACTTCACAATCGACCGTTTAAGATGTACAAATTCCGGTCGATGGAGGTGCAGGACCCGAAGAAGGAGAAAAATCAGTGGACGAGTCCTCATGATCCGCGCGTGACGCCGATCGGAAGATTCATCAGAAAAACAAGTATTGATGAGATGCCACAGCTTTTCAACGTGTTGTTTGGCGATATGAGTCTGGTTGGTCCTAGACCGGAGCGACCATTCTTTGTAGAAAAATTCAAGGAAGAGATTCCACGATATATGATCAAGCATCAGGTTCGACCGGGAATGACCGGATGGGCACAGGTAAATGGTCTGCGTGGAGACACCTCGATCACGAAGCGAATCGAGCATGATCTGTATTATATTGAGAACTGGACACTTGGATTTGACTTTAAGATCCTGTTTCTGACGTTTTTTAAGGGCTTTATCAATAAGAATGCTTATTAAATTAGTTAAATGAGATACGAAAGAC
The DNA here is from genome assembly GCF_983179755.1 of Brotaphodocola sp. Classification (NCBI taxonomy): domain Bacteria; kingdom Bacillati; phylum Bacillota; class Clostridia; order Lachnospirales; family Lachnospiraceae; genus Brotaphodocola; species Brotaphodocola sp. The sequence continues at coordinate 100,329 of NZ_CFAHBC010000001.1, forward strand.
GAAAGAAAAAGCTATTTTTAAGTGTTAGAGCTTTATAGAAGCAGATAGAGGGATCAATGGACAGATAGCTGTGAGTGGATAACAGACAAATGAGTGGTGCGCTGACAGACAGTGGACAACGGACACCTGAGGATACGGAAGGAAAGTAGAAAGTGATGATCTGAGAGGATCAGGATGATGGGCTTCTTTCCGGGCAATAAATAAAATGAGGTAGATATATGAGTCGTGAGTACGAGGAAGACAGAAGACAGGGAGACGAGCGAAGCCGTCGCCGGACTTCAGAGCGTCAGAGAGAGATGGAAGGACCGGTTATCATGGAGGGCGGTTCGGTGACAGTGAGTCGTTCCGGACATTCGATGCATTCTGCACGTTCTGCGCGTTCTGTGCGCAGAGTTCGCAGTGTGCAGACTTCTGGAAATTCTGTAAATTCCGGAAGCAAAGAAGCAAAGCGGTGGCGCACAGCATCCTCTTCACCGGAGTCCGGTGCGGGGAGACACCAGAGTGCACAGAGAAATGTTTCTCCAAGTAAAAATATTTCCAAGAGTGCATCTTCGAGAGGAGGCGGTGGCAATTATAACAATGGCGGTCACGGTAATGGTGGTGGTCGCAATGGTGGCAATAATAATGGTTATAATGGCAATAACAACGGAAATAACAACCTGCCGAACCCGAGAAAAGAGATGGAGCGCGCCAAGAAGAGAAGAACGATCCGCAGAATCATCACGACAGTGATTGCGGAGTGCTTTGCGCTGTTCTTTATTTTCGGATATGGATTTTTCGCACGCACGGCGGCAAAGATTCAGCGACCGAGCGAGGAAGAGATGAAGGAAGTTACGGTCAATCAGGATCTTCCGGAGGTCGCAACCCAGAATATGAAGGGTTACTGGACAATCGCAGTCTTCGGTGTGGATGCCCGTGACAATGCGATCAAGAAGGATACGAATGCGGATGTCAACATCATTTGCAGCATCAATCTGGAAAACGGAGAGATTAAGCTCGTTTCCGTTTACCGTGACTCCTATCTGAACATCAGTCAGGAGAAGGGAAGCTACAATAAGATTAACCAGGCATATTTCCTTGGTGGACCAGCTCAGGCGATGACCGCGTTAAACCGCAACCTCGATCTGAATATTACGGACTATATCACCTTTAACTGGAAGGCAGTTGCGCAGGGAATTGATATCCTTGGCGGTGTTGATGTGGAGCTGAGCAAGGCAGAGTTCTACTATATTAACTCTTTCATCACAGAGACCGTAAAGGCAACCGGAATCGGTTCGACTCAGCTGACCCATGCAGGAATGAATCATCTTGACGGTGTTCAGGCAGTTGCATATGGTCGTCTCCGTCTGATGGATACGGATTATGCGCGTACTGAGCGCCAGAGAAAGATTATCAGCCTTGCGTTTGAGAAGGCGCAGAAGGCAGATTTCCAGACTCTTTATCGTCTGATCGGAACCGTGTTCCCGAATACTTACACCAGCCTTTGGGTGGATGATCTTGTAAACAATGCGAAGAACATCTCGAAGTTCCATCTCGTAGATACGACTGGATTCCCGCAGGCGCGCGGTGAGGCGAATATGGGCAAGAAGGGATCGGTTGTTGTTCCGGCAACGCTTGAGAGCAATGTCAAACTGCTTCATGAGTTCCTCTACGATGAGACCGATTATGAGCCGTCTGAGACCGTAAAGAAGATTGGCGAGAAGATCTCTGCGAATACCGGCATCTATAAAGAGGGTCAGGTTGTCAAGAAGGTGGGAACGGACAGTGGAGTTGTTCAGCCTCAGAAGACGACGGCTTCTGCGACAACTGGATCTTCAAAGAATTCTAAGGATGAGTCTGGCACCGATGACAAGAAAGATGTAAAGGTGACTGTGGAGTCGGATGATTCATCTACCGGAAAGATTTCCGAGAGCACGAAGGCGGATGAGAAGGGGTCTAAAGACTCGAAGGATGCTCACGAGACGACATCTGCAAAGGATGTAAAGGAAACGAAGGACGCAAAAGAAACGACGAAAGAGACAACAAAAGAGGAGAAGGGAACAACAGAAATAAAGGAGACGATCGCGCCGAAGGAGAGCACGAGTGCGAGCCATGCGGGAACGTCGACGACCTCCGCTTATCGTGAGACAACTGCGTCTCATTCTACTTCCGGTGGAACATCTGAACTTCCGCCGGCATCGACTGTACGCGGAGAGGGACCGGCTTCGTCTACGACGTCAGCGTCCAAGGAGACCACTGCACATGTGGGACCGGGAGGAACAAGTACAATGCCGACGACTGCTGGATCTGGTCCGGTTTCAAGACCGGGGCAGTAAAGTGGGCTGGTGTTAGCTAGCACGATGAAGATTTTAAACATTTTCGACAGGTAATAAAAAAATAAGAGATTATAAGATGGCTCATGGCTCCGTTCACGGGTAAAGTCATGCAAACGCGCTCTCGCTCCGGGTTCAACGTAGCGGTGCATAAGACCGTAAAAGACACGGTCTAAGCACCGACGTCTCACACGGGTTTGCATGTACTTTCCCGCTGACGGAGCCTTTTCTGCATATATATTCATTGAAAGAAAGAGACAGAAAAAAGTGTCTGTCATAGCTGTTTTTGTATACACGTTTCCCTCAACTATTTTTCTTATGTGTATGTTTCACATCTTAGATACGTTTCCATCACATTTCCGACACAATTAATTGTTATAGTCTTGATAGTAAAGAGAGAACATGCCGTATGATATGGTGGCGGTAGCAGATTTTGCCGATTTGGAATACGAAGCATTCGCAAAATCCATTGTTGTTTGCAGGGTGTGTGAACAGTTATGAGAACATAAAAGATATTTACAATAGAAGATGGTTTTCTGAGACAGTGAGAGTATGGAAAACGTGATTGCGAATATCATGAGGTGATAGAGGAAAGGGGACTGGAGACATGTTTGAGGATGAGGACAGAGAGTTCCATGAAGATAATAGAGAGAACGATTATCATGATGATGCATATGACAGAATGAACGAGAGCAATGATGACGAGCAGAGAACATCGCAGGAAATGTGGGAGGATGACGGACAGGAGTCTGTGAAGGAAGATCCTCAGAGCGGATGGGTGGAGAATCATCCGAATGCTCAGATTCCGGATGAGCCGGTTCACGGTTCAGTGGGGATGCCACCGGTTGTCAAAAGGATTGCCGGGGTTGCAGTTTCGGCGGTTCTGTTTGGTGTGATTGCGGGTGGAACGATGTTTGGAGTGAACCAGGCAGGAAATTATCTGAGAGATCAGTATTTTCCGAAGAGTGAGACTCAGCTGATGATTGCCCAGGCGCCGACGGCAGATCAGGGTGGGGACGCTGCATCTTCGATTCAGACCGGAATGGATGTATCGGAGATTGCTTCCAATGCAATGCCGTCCGTTGTGGCGATCAATAATACGATGCTGATGCAACAGCAGACCTGGTTTGGGCCGGGAAGAACCGTGGAAGTACCGAGCAGTGGATCAGGAATCATCGTCGGACAGAATGACAGTGAGCTTCTGATTGTGACGAATAATCACGTTGTCGAGGATTCCAATCAGCTGACAGTGACCTTTATTGATAACAGTCAGGTCAATGCGACGATCAAGGGAACGGATGCCGATCAGGATCTTGCGGTTATTGCAGTTTCGTTGAAAGATATCCCGGCGGAGGCAATGAGCCAAATCAAGATCGCGACGCTCGGAGATTCCGATGCGCTCAAGGTTGGTCAGGGTGTTGTCGCAATCGGAAATGCACTTGGATATGGACAGTCGGTGACGGTTGGCTACATCAGTGCGCTTAACCGAGAAGTAAAGACAAGTGAGACGGATGTGAAAAAACTGCTTCAGACGGATGCTGCGATCAATCCGGGTAACAGTGGTGGTGCACTTTTGAATACGAGGGGTGAGGTGATCGGAATCAACTCTGCCAAATATTCTTCGACCGAGGTTGAGGGAATGGGATATGCAATTCCGGTGTCTCAGGTCAAGGATATTATTAATCAGTTGATGAACCGTAAAGTCCGCACAGAGGTTGCACAGGCACAGCAGGGCTACCTTGGAATTCAGGGACAGAACATCGATGACAATGCAGCGTCGATGTATGGAATGCCAAAGGGAATCTATGTCTACAAGATTGTGGAGAATGGAGCAGCGTCGAAGTCAGAGCTGAAGGAAAAGGATATCATCACAAAGTTTGATGGGCAGAGTGTTCGCACAATGGCAGACTTGAAAGACTTACTGAAATATTATCGGTCCGGTGAGACGGTTGAATTGACCGTTCAGTCGCTGGAGAACGGAGAGTATCAGGAGCGTACCGTTTCAATCACACTCGGAACTAAACCGGCGGACAGCAGACAGTAACGGACAGAGATAAATTTAGATAAAAAATGGGTACTGTGATGGGAGAAATCTTCTTTTGTCACAGTACTTTTTTGTATGATAGGAAATTGCGTCCTATCATACAAAAACGCTCCGCGAGGATGCGCACTCGGCGCAGGGAAAGAGGGTTGCCGAAGCAACCGCGCCTCAGCGCGAGAATGTGCCAGGGCACATTCTTTTTTATTAGACTACCTCTTTTGCTGTCTGGCAGATTTTCTGCATTGACCTGTGAGGAAGATGCGTATAAAGTATACATGAGGGCGAACAGGATAGATTCGGTCAAGGCTGGAGAAGGAGAGAACGATGGAAGATTTCAGAGAAGTACAGGATGAACAGAAAAAAGATGATGTGAAAGAGATAACAGGAGAAAAGACAGAAAATATGGAGATAGATGATAAGACAACAGAGAAGAAGGAAACCTCTTCGGACACGCAGGAATATGAGAAAGTCTGCTACATTTGCCGGAGACCGGAAAGCAAGGCAGGAAGCATGATTATGATGCCGGGAAATATCTGCCTTTGCCATGACTGCATGCAAAAAGCCTTTGACTCCATTATGGGAAAAGGCATGGATATGTCGAAGATTGACTGGTCGAAGATGGATCTCTCCCAGATTCCGGGGATGCCATATATGAATATGAATTTTACGAATCCGACGGATATGGAGGGATTCGGGAATGCGATGATTTCAAACAAGCAGAAGGTAAAGAAGCGCAAGGAAAAAAACGGACCGGATTTTCAGTTAAAGGACATCCCGGCACCCCATATTCTCAAGGCAAAGCTCGATGAGTATGTGATCGGTCAGGACAAGGCGAAAAAGGTGATGGCGGTTGCCGTTTATAATCATTATAAGAGAATTTTTGATGAGGAACAGCGCCAGGCACTCGAAAAAAAAGGCGAGAAGTCAACAGATGATGTGCGCATTGAAAAGTCCAATATCCTGATGATTGGACCGACCGGAAGCGGAAAGACGTATCTTGTCAAGACACTCGCAAATCTGTTGAATGTTCCGCTCGCGATTGCCGATGCGACCTCGCTGACGGAAGCAGGATATATCGGAGACGATATTGAAAGCGTAGTTTCCAAACTCCTGACGGCTTCCGGAAATGATGTGGAGAAGGCGGAGCATGGAATTATCTTTATCGATGAGATTGATAAAATTGCCCGCAAGAAGGAGACGAACACCAGAGATGTGAGCGGAGAGTCTGTTCAGCAGGAGCTTCTGAAACTTCTTGAGGGAAGCACGGTGGAGGTTCCGGTCGGAGCCGGTCAGAAAAATGCGCTTACACCGACGACAACCGTGAATACAGAAAATATCCTGTTTATCTGCGGGGGCGCTTTTCCGGATCTTGAGACGATCATCCGTGAGCGTTTGCAGAAAAAGTCATCGATGGGCTTCGGTGCTGTTCTCAAGGACGATGCAGAGCAGGAGAGACAGATTCTCTCAAAGGTGACGACGGAGGATCTCAGAAAGTTCGGTATGATTCCGGAGTTTCTCGGAAGACTTCCGGTTACAGTTACGCTTGAAAAACTGAATGAAGAGCTATTGATGAGAATTCTCAGAGAGCCGAGAAATGCGATTCTCCGTCAGTATGAGAAACTTCTCTCAATGGATGAGGTCAAGCTCGAGTTTGAGGAGGACGCACTCAGATGGATTGCAGAAGAGGCACTCCGGAGAGATACCGGAGCGCGTGCGCTTCGGGCAATTCTTGAGGAGTTCATGCTCGACATCATGTATGAGATCCCGAAAGATCCGGGAATCGGCACGGTTGTTGTGACTCGCTCGTACCTTGAGAAAAAGGGTGGACCACTGATCCAGATGCGTGGATAGTAGTTAGCTGTCCCAGATGTAGTTCGACACGGATTTTTTATCTCATTACGACACCTATGGAATATTGTTTTTACGGACTTATTTATTCCCTTAAATTTAGAAAGGAATGATACAGATTTAAAGTTCCATATCCCCACTGTCGATTTGGATAGCGGAAGGCAGGCTTGCGTCCGGAACCTCCGATCAGCATTGCCTTGACGGAGGTGCTTGTGAGGTAGGGCGCATTGCCATCGACAAATGCCCAGGAAAGGATAACAGCACAAGCACCTGCGGTGAGCCCGGCGGAGACGGAGGTTCCTGTTTTGCGGGTGAAGAGATTTTCAGGATCGGCATTGGGATCGTCCGATGAGGAAGCACCCTGCACATCGACACCCGGGGCGCACAGATCTGGTTTGATCGCGCTGGAGCGGGTGTACCCGCGACTGCTGTGAATGTAAATACTGTCGGATAGATGGTTGTAAGCCCCTACGGTTACAGGCATCTGCCCGTTTCCGGGATCGGTGATCGTCGTATCCGGATCAGATCGGAGAAAGATGGTTCGAGGAGCGATAAATGGATTTTGCGGAAGCCAGATATGGAACTGTCCGCTGAGATAGAGCACCGGATAGACACGGATGTGCCAGATCCCCGGAGATGGAGTCTCAAAGCGCAGAAAAATCAGCTGGCTTCCCGAAGAACTCTCATAAGTCTGATAGGTAAGCGCGATCTTTGTCGCGTCGAGAGCAAAGGTGATCTCTGTTTCTTTTCCGAGAACAAGGGGGACGCGCTCGATCTGCTCTCCGGACGGCGACACAAAACCAATCGTGTAGAGATCTGGCTCATTTGCCCAAAGTTCCATGCAAAAACCATTTTCCCCTTCTGAGACGCGAAGTTCCACATCGTCCCATTCTTCTTGTTCTGAAAGATTTCCCAGATAATGATGATGATATCCGGTCTCATTCCCGGCTCCTGCGACAGCGACAAGTCCCATTGAACTTGTGAGTGCCTGAAGCTGAAGGCAGAGCGGAGAAGTTCCATCGTGACTTCCCTGAGACGTTCCAAGCCCGAAGAGAAGGACGAGGGGCATCCGGCGATCACCTGCTAACCCGAGGAGAAAGCTCACCGCACTCATAATATCATTTTCCTGATAAGCAGGTACATCTGGAGCAATTAAAAAGAAATCACGCAGATATTGTTTTGCTGGTTTAAGTTTGACAACAGCAAGCTCTGCCTCAGGTGCTGAGCCGGAAAAGGCAGTCGGAGTCTGAATTCGGCTTCCACCGGCAATACTTGCAAGAAAGGTGCCATGCCCGTTCGTATCGCGACTCGGGACGAGTTCATAAGGATTTCTAAGACGCAGAGCGTTGTTAATGTCATCCTGTATGTATACAGTTCCGTAAAAAGGCTGAAAGCCAGAAACCGCCTGTGGTTCTGTATCAGAGGTGATTGTCTGATCCCAGATTCCGACGATGCGCGTGGTGCCGTCGGCACGGCGAAAAAGAGGACTCGTGTAATCAATTCCGGTATCGATGATTCCGATCATGACTCCTCGCCCCGATGCCCGGATTGCAGGTTGACGGACTGCATCAAGAACCCCACTGCTCTCAAGTGCTGTGGTATCCAACAGACTATAAAGTTTTGGAATTGCGGTGTAGGTGTAACGACTGATACTTAGAGGGAGAACACTCTCGAGAGGTGTGTGAACGATGGCAAATTCACGACTGATAAAATTGATACAGGTACTGCTTGTGAATTTGAATACCTCATCGCTTGTGCGTGAAGAATAACGAAGAATAAAGTCGGCATAATCTTCCGATGCCGGATCAAAGGAACAGGGGATCATGATAGAAAACTCCGGTGATTCGCTTTTATTCTCTTATATTTTATGGAAACAGAATGAGAATGACAGATCAAATTTAATTCTAAGAAAGAAATAATGAATAGGATGAATTGATTTGACGGAAAATTGAGCAAATAGTAAAATGAATATGGAGGCTTATCGGATATATTTTATTCCGCGGTCGGAGCCATAAGAGGCAGATAGAACAAAGCTCTTATTTCACAGTCGGAGCGGAGAGGAGAAGATATGATTTATTTATTCTTAATTGCGGGGATTGCAGGTGGAGATCTCGCACTTAAATGGTGGGTGGAGAAGCAGAATCCAGAGGATTTCCCGCGGGAGCTCAAGGGAAGCCACGGAAAAATCTGGCTTTACCGCAATCACAACGCGGGATTTCCATTTGGATTTCTCGAAAAGTATCAGCAGATTGTGCGCTTGATTCCACTTTCGATCATTTCTGGTCTGTTTGGCGTGTTTCTTTACCTGCTTCCGAAAAAGGGAGCACAGGCGCATGTTCAGAAGCTCGGGCTCTCGATTCTTCTCGGAGGAGCACTCAGCAATCTCTATGACCGGATGGTTCGTCATTACGTCGTAGATTATTTCAGCATCCGAATCGGGGCACTCAAGAAAGTTGTCTTCAATCTCGGAGATTTTGCAGTTTTCTTGGGGAGCGGAATCCTTGCAATGTTCGGGCTGGTTCAGGATGTGAGACAGACCCTTGCAAAGCATGCGGAGATGATGCAGGCGCATGCAGAAAAGAAGAAAGAACTCGGCGCGGTGGCGGAGCATGCCGGCGATAGGTTATAAGTTGGAGAGAGTCCGAGTCCACTCTTATCCCGCAATTCCACCGATCATTCCGGAGACCGCACAGCAGATTACGATGGAGATCAGTCGGCTTGAGTAACGGCTCTCCTCCTGTCCGAAAAGCCAGGAGACGGCGACTAGGACGAGCACATAGAGAAGACCGGTTAAAAGTCCCCAGAAAAAACGGCGTGATCGGATCAGGCGTGCGCTTGCGAATCCTCCGACAAGGCAGGAGAGCGCATAGACACCGAGGATTAACGTGCCGGTCATTTGCTCGGAAATCTGCATTTTCCACACTGCGAAGGAGAGCAGAAGCAAAAGAATTCCGGAGATGAGATAGGAGATCAGAAGAGAAGTGAGAAGCGCTTTGGGTTGAAAACGGGAAGAGGACATGACGATTTGATCCTTTCTTAGTTTATTTTTGAAAGTTTCCGGTTAAAAAATTCCTACCCGTATACAGGGAAGCAGAATCCACTACCATCATACAGAAAATCCTTGTAAAATATGAAAAATATCTTGACAGTGGGTAAGAATATCGATATAATGATATGGCGTGCAAATTTCACGCAATGTTTTTGTGTGCAAAAAGCAAAAGCTTGAATGTACAGCAACCAACAGACAATATCACAGGAGGTGAAAAGAATGCCAACATTCAACCAGTTAGTGAGAAAGGGAAGACAGACCGCAGTTAAGAAGTCTACTGCTCCGGCTCTGCAGAAGGGATACAACTCTTTACAGAAGCGCGCAATTGATACTTCTTCTCCGCAGAAGAGAGGCGTTTGCACCGCAGTTAAGACTGCTACCCCGAAGAAGCCGAACTCTGCACTTCGTAAAATCGCCAGAGTACGTCTTTCCAACGGCATCGAAGTTACAAGCTATATCCCGGGTGAGGGACACAACCTTCAGGAGCACAGCGTTGTTCTGATCCGTGGAGGAAGAGTAAAGGACCTTCCGGGTACCAGATATCACATCATCAGAGGTACTCTGGATACCGCAGGCGTAGCCAACAGAAAGCAGGCTCGTTCTAAGTACGGCGCTAAGAGACCGAAAGCTACCAAGAAGTAAGATTGACTGCATAACAGTCAGACTGCCCCTGGCAGTGTAACAGATGGAGCAGATTCCCGCAGAAGCGGAAATTCCGACTCCAATGTACCACTAACGTAAGTAAAAAGTGACTGCATATGCAGTTGCGCCGGAAGTTGATATTGACCTGTAGGTTGCAGGAAATAGATATTTACCCGCGCGAACACATTTTATGGAAACATGTGAGTACCGATGAATTAATGCAATTTATGATTAAGGAGGGAAGTAACGTGCCACGTAAAGGACATATTCAGAAAAGAGACGTATTAGCAGATCCTTTATACAACAATAAGGTTGTAACCAAGCTGATCAACAACATCATGCTGGATGGTAAGAAGGGTGTTGCTCAGAAGATCGTATACGGTGCATTTGGCCGTGTAGAAGAGAAGACCGGTAAGCCGGCAGTAGAGGTCTTTGAAGAGGCTATGAACAACATCATGCCTGTTCTGGAAGTAAAGGCAAAGCGTATCGGTGGTGCTACCTATCAGGTGCCGATCGAGGTTAAGCCGGAGAGACGTCAGACCCTGGCACTTCGCTGGATCACCATGTTCTCCCGTAAGAGAGGCGAGAAGACCCAGGAAGAGAGACTGGCAAACGAGATTATGGATGCAGCAAACAACACTGGCGCATCTGTAAAGCGTAAAGAAGACATGCACAAGATGGCAGAGGCTAACAAGGCCTTCTCCCATTTCAGATTCTAATAGGAGGATAAAGCTTTGGCTGGAAGAGAATATCCGTTGGAGAGAACCAGAAATATTGGTATCATGGCTCATATCGATGCTGGTAAGACCACTTTGACTGAGCGTATCCTGTATTACACTGGTGTAAACTACAAGATCGGTGATACTCATGAAGGTACTGCAACCATGGACTGGATGGAGCAGGAGCAGGAGAGAGGTATTACCATTACTTCTGCAGCTACTACCTGTCACTGGACCATTCATGGTCAGGATAACCGTCCGATCAAGGGACAGCCGGAGTATCGTATCAACATCATCGATACCCCTGGACACGTAGACTTCACTGTTGAGGTTGAGCGTTCCCTCCGTGTACTGGACGGCGCAGTAGGTGTGTTCTGTGCAAAGGGTGGTGTAGAGCCGCAGTCTGAGAACGTATGGCGTCAGGCTGATACCTACAACGTACCGCGTATGGCATTCATCAACAAGATGGATATCCTGGGTGCAAACTTCTACGGCGCAGTAGAGCAGATTCGTACCAGACTTGGTAAGAACGCTATCTGCTTACAGCTCCCGATCGGTAAGGAAGATGAGTTCAAGGGAATCGTCGACCTGTTCGAGATGCAGGCTTACATCTACAACGATGATAAGGGCGACGACGTTACCGTTTGCGAGATCCCGGATGATATGAAGGATGATGCTGAGCTGTATCACACCGAGCTGGTAGAGAAGATCTGCGAGCTGGATGATGATCTGATGATGGCATACCTTGAGGGTGAGGAGCCGTCCATCGAGGAACTGAAGAAAGTTCTGAGAAAGGCTACCTGCGAGTGTACCGCTGTTCCGGTATGCTGTGGTAGTGCATATAGAAACAAGGGTGTTCAGAGACTTCTGAACGCAGTTATCGAGTTCATGCCGGCTCCGACCGACATCCCGGCTATCAAGGGTGTTGATATGGAAGGCAACGAGATCGAGCGTCATTCTTCTGATGACGAGCCGTTCGCTGCACTGGCATTCAAGATCATGACTGACCCGTTCGTTGGTAAGCTGGCATTCTTCCGTGTGTACTCCGGTACTCTGAACTCCGGTTCTTATGTACTGAATGCAACGAAGGATAAGAAGGAGCGTGTAGGACGTATCCTTCAGATGCATGCTAACAAGCGTCAGGAGCTCGACAAGGTTTACTCTGGTGATATCGCAGCAGCAGTAGGATTCAAGAATACTACTACTGGTGATACCATCTGTGATGATCAGCATCCGGTAATCCTGGAGTCCATGGAGTTCCCGGAGCCGGTTATCGATATCGCAATCGAGCCGAAGACCAAGGCTGGTCAGGGCAAGATGAGCGAAGCTCTTGCAAAGCTGGCAGAGGAGGATCCGACCTTCCGTGCTTCTACCAATACCGAGACTGGTCAGACCATCATCTCCGGTATGGGTGAGCTTCATCTGGAGATCATCGTAGACCGTCTGCTGAGAGAGTTCAACGTTGAAGCAAACGTTGGTGCTCCGCAGGTTGCTTACAAGGAGACCTTTACAAAGGCTGTTGATGTAGATAGCAAGTACGCTAAGCAGTCTGGTGGTCGTGGTCAGTACGGTCACTGTAAAGTACACTTCGAGCCGATGGATCCGAACGGTGAGGAGACCTTCAAGTTTGAGTCTTCCGTAGTTGGTGGTGCTATTCCGAAGGAGTACATCCCGGCTGTTGGAGAGGGTATCGAAGAGGCTTCCAAGACTGGTATCCTGGCTGGATTCCCGGTACTGGGTGTTCATGCTAACGTATACGATGGTTCTTACCATGAGGTCGATTCTTCTGAGATGGCATTCAAGATCGCTGGTTCCATGGCATTCAAGGATGCTATGCAGAAGGCAGGTTCCGTTCTTCTTGAGCCGATCATGAAGGTTGAGGTTACCATGCCGGAGGAGTACATGGGTGATGTTATCGGTGATATCAACTCCCGTCGTGGTCGTATCGAGGGTATGGATGACGTCGGCGGTGGTAAGATCGTAAAGGCTTACGTTCCGCTGTCTGAGATGTTCGGTTACTCCACCGACCTGCGTTCTAAGACTCAGGGTCGTGGTAACTACTCCATGTTCTTTGAGAAGTACGAGCCGGTTCCGAAGTCCGTACAGGATAAGATCATTAACGAGCATAAGGGCAACTAATACTAATGCAATCCTTAGCCTCCAGACAGTTTTTTGAACTGTCCGGGGGCTGGAAAATAGGCTTGAAAATATTGCGCAAATAGCATATAATTGTAAACAGCCTAATTATAAATCAACAAGCCCAAATGGGCCCAATTAAGGAGGACGCTATAAAATGGCAAAAGCAAAGTTTGAAAGAACCAAACCGCATTGTAACATTGGTACCATTGGCCACGTTGACCATGGTAAAACCACTCTGACTGCAGCAATTACCAAGACCCTGCATGAGAGATATGGCACTGGTGAGGCTGTTGCATTCGAGAACATCGATAAGGCTCCGGAGGAGAGAGAGCGTGGAATCACCATCTCTACCGCACACGTTGAGTATGAGACTCCGAACAGACACTATGCACACGTTGACTGCCCAGGACATGCTGACTACGTTAAGAACATGATCACTGGTGCTGCACAGATGGATGGTGCTATCCTGGTAGTAGCAGCAACCGATGGTGTTATGGCTCAGACCCGTGAGCACATCCTGCTGTCCCGTCAGGTAGGCGTACCGTACATCGTTGTATTCATGAACAAGTGCGATATGGTTGACGATCCGGAGCTGCTTGAGCTGGTAGACATGGAGATCCGTGAGCTGCTGAACGAGTACGAGTTCCCGGGCGATGACACCCCGATCATTCAGGGTTCCGCACTGAAGGCTCTTGAGGATCCGCAGAGCGAGTGGGGCGACAAGATCCTTGAGCTGATGGAAGCTGTTGATAGCTGGGTTCCGGATCCGCAGCGTGAGACTGATAAGCCGTTCCTGATGCCGGTTGAGGATGTATTCACCATTACCGGTCGTGGTACCGTAGCTACCGGTCGTGTAGAGCGTGGTGTTCTTCATCTGAACGATGAGGTTGAGATCCTTGGTATTAAGGAAGAGGTTAAGAAGACCGTTGTAACCGGTATCGAGATGTTCCGTAAGCTTCTGGATGAGGCTCAGGCTGGTGATAACATCGGTGCTCTGCTTCGTGGTATCCAGAGAACTGATATCGAGCGTGGCCAGGTTCTGGCTAAGCCGGGCAGCGTTACCTGCCATCACAAGTTCACCGCTCAGGTTTACGTTCTGACCAAGGACGAGGGTGGTCGTCATACTCCGTTCTTCAACAACTATCGTCCGCAGTTCTACTTCAGAACAACCGACGTTACCGGCGTTTGCGAGCTGCCGGAGGGCACCGAGATGTGCATGCCGGGTGATAACGTAGAGATGACCGTAGAGCTGATCCATCCGGTAGCAATGGAGCAGGGTCTTCGTTTCGCTATCCGTGAGGGTGGTAGAACCGTAGGTTCAGGCCGTGTTGTTTCTATCGTTGAGTAATTAGAGTTTCTAATTATCTACCTTTAGAGCGCGATAAATAGGAGAAGCGTCAAATGACAAGATTTCTTGTTGTTTGGCGCTTCTTTTTGTGTTGTATATGGCAATTGCACATCATAACTGTATATGGTAACGGTATACGTTAATTGTGCATATCGCAGTTATATATCGCGGAAGAATGAGACCGTGACGCATCGGCTGATTTGTGCTATACTGAGTATGTTTCTATTTGAAATTGGGGATACCTTCCATGCATAGCATGCACTCCAGGAGTCTCCCTTGCACCTGCCTTTATGGTCGATTTTTCACAAAAACAGGCATAAAAAGATTCCGAGAGCACATTAGCGCGAAAAGGAGAGCTTCAGATATGACGAGAAAGAATTATAAGAGAGTGATTGCACCGCTTCTGGCGGTATTTCTGGCAGGAAATCTTCCGCTTGCCGTCTATGCGGAGCAGACGGAAATGAAAAATACGCAAATGGAAAATGCGGAGCAGAAGGCAAAGACAAAGATGCCGTTTTCCGCCCGGGTCTATGGTCCGGGAGAGGAGAATCTGTCCGCGTCCGATCCCTATGCTCGCTATCAGTGGGGACTCAAGAATGACGGGGAACTTCAGTATGTGGAGATCCAGAATAAGTTTGAGAACAGCAATCCAGAGCTTGCAAAGAGGATTGATCTTGCAAACTATCTCGGAATTCCGGCACCTGTTTCCGGTCCGGATGCCTATTATCAGGCGACGATCACCTCAGTAAAGGGAATCGACATCAACATTTTGCCGGCGTGGGAGCTGTACGATCAGGACACGACGTCGGAGCGAAGAAATGTCACAGTCGCTGTGATTGACACGGGAATCAATATCAATCATCCGGATCTGAAGGATTCGATCTGGACGAACGAGGGGGAGATTCCGGGAGACGGAATCGACAACGATGGAAATGGATATGTGGATGACGTGCACGGCTGGAATTTTTTCAACAACACGAATCAGATCTATGTAGGAAAAGAGGACGATCACGGGACTCACGGTGCAGGAACGATCGCGGGAAGCCGTGGAAAAGACGGAATTGCGGGAATCGCGGATAATAAGTATGTGAAGATCATGCCGGTCAAGGTGCTTGGAACCGACTACGGTCTCGGTGAGGAAGACGCGGTGATTCAGGCAATCGAGTATGCTGAGGCGAACGGCGCTTCAATCTGCAACCTGAGCTTTGGAACGACGACGTATTACCCGCATCTCGAGCAGGTGATGAAGGACTCCAAGATGCTCTTTGTCGTGTCTGCTGGAAACGGTGATTCTGCGGGAAAAGGCATCAACATCGATGAGACACCGGATTATCCGTCTGGTTTTGACTGTGACAACATTATTTCCGTTGCAAACCTCATCTTTGACGGAAACCTTGAGGCGAGCTCAAATTACGGCATCAAAAACGTCGATATTGCGGCGCCTGGAACCTACATCGTCAGCACGGTTACGGATGGATATGGCTTTATGTCGGGAACCTCGATGGCAGCGCCGATGGTGACCGGAGTGGCGGCGTTTCTGTATTCTTACCGCACCGACCTTGAACTCAAAGATGTGAGAGACGTGATTCTCAACTCAGCGCGAAAACTCGACACGCTAACCGATAAGGTTGCATGTGGGGGTATGCTTGACGCTTATTCGGCGATCACTTATGGAAAATAAAAAAAATAATCAAAGAATAATCAATCATCGGCGGATGCGTCACTGGCGCATCTCCGATATACAAGAACAAGATAAGATGCAAGATAAGACGCATGACAATAAAATACGCCCGATCGGCACTCACAACTTGCTTCAACATGTGATGCCTGGTCAGGCGTGTTTTTTGTATGACAGGAACTTGTGCCAAGGCACATTCTTTTCTTATTGTTCAAGTCGACGTTCGCGAGGATTTTGTGTGTGATTTTTTATTTCTAAAAATCATCATCAGAATTATTTTCTGCGGGATCAGTGGTCGTTACCTCATCATCAGAGTCCGGATTTATCTCTTCCCCGGTGTGCTCTAAAGTCTCATGAATCGCATTTCTCTGTTGCTCTCTGAGACGGGAATCGCGCTTCCTGCGCTCTGCCATCAACTTCTCGAAGGCATCCGTCTCACCGGCTTCCTGAAGGCGCTGGCGACGGCGCTCTCTGCGCTTTGCCATTGCGACTTTTTCTTCATGATGGCGATACAGAATCAGAAGAATCAGTGCGAGCACGAGAAGACCAATGATAGCGGCGACAATCAGAAGAATCGTTTGTGTGGAAGAGAGATTCAGAGACTGACCAAGACCAGTCTTCTGGTTATCAGTTTTCGTCTCATCAGGAGCTGTGGTCTCCGGTTCCGTGACAGCAGTGCTGCTCTCAACTTCCGGTTCGCTCGTCTCCGGCTCAGCGCCGTTGTTGACCTTGACGCCGTCCTTTGCAAGCAAAAAGGCTTTTCCGATTGCACGGTCATTGTAAGTGTATTTCAGAACTGCTGTTGCATTTGAGGGGAACTCATCCGGCAGGTAGTCGAGAGAGACCTCTGCGTCGTCAAACGAGGCATCATTTGGCAGGGTGATAACCTGGTCAGGTTCGATCTTTAAATCGGATGCCTTGAACGAGCCGGTGTTGAGATCAATCGTGGCATTTCCGGTCACATAGCGCTCCTCCGCATCTGCAATCACAACGTTTTTGAAATTGCGGAAGCCAAAGTCAAGGAGTGCCTGGGTGTCGAGGAAGTACTGGCGTGGCTGACCTTTCAGGATAACGGAGATCAGATGGCGACCATCCTGCTCGGCGTAGGTCACAAGCGTATTTCCGGCAGCCTGGGTGTAACCGGTTTTTCCGGCGACAGCGGACGGCGTGTAGAACTCACTTGAGGAATCCTCCGCAATCACGAGGCGATGTTCCTGCTGGAGTGTCTTTCCGTTTGGATTGTTTGTCGTCGGTGCAGTCTTGTAAGTGATCGTGGAGCTGATCTTTAAAAGCTCCTTGTTGTTGTAGGCAGCCTGACCGATCAGTGCCATGTCGTAGGCAGTCACATACTGGTCGCTGTTGCTCAAACCGGACGGATTGGCAAAATGGCTCTCCGTACAGCCGAGTTCCTTGATCTTCTCGTTCATCATGTCCACAAAGCCGGAAAGGCTTCCAGCCGTGTGAATCGCGAGTGCGTTCGCGGACTGGTTTGCGGAGACGAGAAGCAGGGAGTAGAGACAGTCCTCAACGGAGAGCTGATCGCCAGCGACGATGCTGAGCTTATTTCCGCTGTCCGGGTCAACGCTGTTGACGGCCTCGGTCGTGAAGTCGACGGTCTCATCGAGATCGCAGTTTTCGAGTACGACGAGGGCAGTCAGAAGTTTTGTGATGCTTGCCGGTGCGTAGGGAACGTGAATGTTCTGTCCGAAGAGAATCGCTCCGGAATCCATGTCCATCACGATGCCTGCCTCTGCCTGAATTCCGGTGTCAGCCGGCCAGTCAGGTCTGGCGAATGCAGTGATCGAAAAGATCTGGAAGGCCAGCAGAAAACACAAGATTTTTCTTATTTGCTGTTTCAATGGAATCCTCCTGTAATGTCTTGTTTTAGAAAAAATTTGCGTAAAATACCCGCATTTTACATGCTATTTTATCATAACTCATGGGAATAAAATATTCAACAAATATTGCAAAATTCCCCCTTTTCAGAAGAGTACTTTTGTAGTATGATATTACTCGCACCATATATAGTTGGACGAAAACAAACATTTAACAAGATATAGTAGGTAGGAGCGGGGAAGATGAGCACAGACGTGAAAAACAACGTAATTAAGCGAAATGGCAAGGAGGTTATCTTTGACGAGGCCAAGATTGTCAACGCAATTCGGAAGGCTAATCAGAGTGTGGACAAACTTCACCAGATGAACGATTATCAGATCAAGGCGGTTGCCGACACGATTGCCTCAACGGTTGACAAAGCAACCCATGCGATCAATGTGGAAGACATTCAGGACATGGTCGAGACCGGCATTATGGAGATGCGTGGTTATGAGGTGGCACAGAAGTATGTGCGCTACCGCTACAAGAGAGAGCTGACGAGAAAGTCGAACACGACGGACAATGGAATTCTCTCTTTGATCGAGCACATCAATGAGGAGGTCAAGCAGGAGAACTCCAACAAGAATCCGGTCATTAACTCCACACAGAGAGATTATATGGCAGGAGAGGTCAGTAAGGATTTGAGCCGTCGCGTTCTGCTCCCGGAGGAGATCGTGCATGCTCATGAGGAGGGAATCATTCACTTCCATGATACGGATTACTATGCCCAAAAAGAGCATAACTGCGACTTAATCAACCTTGAGGACATGCTTCAGAACGGAACCGTGATCAGCGAGACGATGATCGAGAAGCCTCACAGCTTTTTCACGGCCTGCAACGTGACGACACAGATCGTTGCACAGGTGGCGAGCAACCAGTACGGCGGTCAGTCGTTCACTCTGGCTCATCTTGCGCCGTTCGTGGACATCAGCCGTAAGAAACTGCGCAAGAACGTGATTGAGGAGCGCAAGGAGTGTGGAGAGTCCCTCGATGAGGCGATTATCGATAAGGTTGTCGAGAGACGTCTGCGAGAGGAGGTCAAGAGCGGAATTCAGACGATCCAGTACCAGCTGATCACGCTGATGACCTGTAATGGTCAGGCTCCGTTTGTAACTGTTTTCATGTACCTCGATGAGGTTCCGGAGGGACAGACGAGAGATGACCTTGCTCTGATCATCGAGGAAGTGATGATTCAGCGTATGCAGGGTGTCAAGAACGAGAAGGGCGTGTGGATCACCCCGGCATTCCCGAAGCTGATCTATGTGCTTGACGAGGACAACATCACCGAGGATTCCAAGTATTGGCATCTGACGGAGCTTGCTGCAAAGTGTACTGCAAAGCGCATGGTTCCGGATTACATTTCCGCAAAGATCATGAAGCAGATGAAGAACGGAAATGTTTACCCGTGCATGGGATGCCGTTCATTCCTGACCGTTGAGGATTCTCAGCGCAATGCAGACGGAAGCCACAAGTTCTATGGCCGTTTCAACCAGGGTGTTGTGACGATCAATCTGGTCGATGTGGCATGTTCTTCCGACGGAGATATGGAGAAGTTCTGGCAGATTCTCGAGGAGCGTCTTGAGCTCTGTCATCGCGCCCTGCGTTGCCGTCATGAGCGTCTTCTCGGAACGATTTCCGATGTTGCCCCGATTCTCTGGCAGAACGGAGCACTCGCTCGTTTGAAGAAGGGTGAGACGATCGACAAACTGCTGTTTGACGGTTATTCCACGATCTCTCTTGGCTATGCAGGTCTTCATGAGATGTGCGTTCGCATGATGGGTAAGTCCCACACCTCCCCGGAGGGCAAGGAATTTGCACTCAAAGTTATGCAGCGCCTCAATGACAAGTGCGCTGAGTGGAAGAAGGCAGAGAACATCAGCTACTCTGTATACGGCACACCGATGGAGTCCACGACCTACAAGTTTGCAAAGTGCTTACAGAAGCGTTTTGGCATCATCAAGGGCGTTACCGACAAGAACTACATCACGAACAGCTACCACGTTCATGTGACTGAGGAGATCGATGCATTCAGCAAGCTGAAATTCGAGTCCGAGTTCCAGAAGCTGTCCCCGGGTGGCGCAATCAGCTACGTTGAGGTTCCGAACATGCAGAACAACATTCCGGCTGTTCTGTCCGTGATGAAGTTCATCTATGACAATATCATGTATGCGGAGCTGAACACGAAGAGCGATTACTGTGAGTGTTGTGGTTACGATGGCGAGATCAAGATCGTCGAGGATGAGACCGGTAAGCTGATCTGGGAGTGCCCGAACTGCGGAAACCACAATCAGGATAAGATGTCCGTTGCCCGCCGTACCTGCGGATATATCGGAACACAGTTCTGGAACCAGGGACGCACGCAGGAAATCCGTGACCGTGTCCTTCACCTGTAAAACGTGTTTTTTTGATGCATAAATGTACATGGATTCAGCTGACAGAACAATTATACAGTTGATATATTTGAAGAAAATATGAGTGATGGTCAGTGATGGCGAAAATGGAGCTTGGCGAAAGTCAGGCTCCATTTTTTTATTACACGGTTTGTTGAAAGATGAGGGTGAAAAATATTTTACAAAGAAATACTCTTTTTTTGAAAATTCCGATCCCATGTACAGCAACTTTTGGTCAGCTCTGCTGACCGCTTCATCTCATCTTCCAATTGTCTTGAGAATCGGCGTGATTTCTGATATATTCGTATCATGAAGTATTGCAATTACAGGAAAAAAACAAAATAGTCACTAAAATAAACAACAACGATACGAAATGATACGGAGGAGAAGGATCATGTTTGGATTTGGGTATTATTCCCCGACAAAAGTAATCTTTGGAAAGGGTACAGAAAATCAGGTAGGGGAACTGATTAAGACGTATGGTGCGAAGAAGGTATTGATCCATTATGGCGGGAAGAGTGCTGTAAAATCAGGTCTGATTGACCGGGTAAAGGCATCTTTAAAAGCATCTGGAGTCGCTTATACGGAGCTGGGCGGAGTTGTGCCGAACCCGCGCTTGTCGAAGGTGAGAGAGGGAATTGAGCTTGGAAAGAGAGAGGACGTTGATTTTATTCTTGCAGTTGGCGGTGGCTCTGTGATTGACTCTGCAAAGGCGATTTCCTATGGATTGGCAGAGCCACAAAAGGATGTCTGGGAGCTTTTTGCAAAGAAGCGCAAGGCGGAGAACTTCCTGCCGATTGCGTCCGTTCTGACGATCTCGGCAGCGGGCAGTGAGACGAGCAACAGCTGTGTGATTACCAATGAAGAGACTGGAGAAAAGCGATCCTACAACGATGATATTGCCCGCCCCAAATTTGCGATTATGAACCCGGAGCTGACAATGAGTCTGCCAGATTATCAGACGGAATCGGGATGTGCAGACATTATGATGCACACGATGGAGAGATATTTTACGCAGGGCGGAAATATGGAACTCACCGATGAGATTGCAGAGGGACTTCTCCGCACGGTGATAAAATGTGCAAAAATTCTTCATCACGATCCGGAAAACTATGAGGCGAGAGCAGAGGTGATGTGGGCGGGAAGCCTGTCCCACAATGGACTCACAGGTTGCGGAAATGATGGCGGTGATTTTGCGTCCCATATGCTGGAACACGAGATGGGCGGAATGTTTGATGTAACACACGGCGCCGGTCTTTCCGCGATCTGGCCGAGCTGGGCAAGATATGTGTATAAAAATTGCCTGCCGAGATTTGTGCGCTATGCAACTCAGGTGATGGGAGTCACCCCGGAAGATACCGATGAAAAAACTGCGCTCAAGGGAATTGAGGCGATGGAAAATTTCTATCGCGAGATAGGAATGCCGGTCAACTTTAAGGAGCTTGGGATCGCGCCGACGGATGAGCAGATCAGGGAGATGGCGGAGTCCTGTGTGAGAGCAACGGGAGGTCATAAAGGCTCAGCGAAGGTTCTCTATTTAGAGGATATGATTGCGATTTATCGCATGGCAAATCAGGCATAATAGATTTAACACGCCGTGAGCAAGAAATTCCCCTGATTGATTTAAAATGGGTAGATCGGTGAGAGTGCTGGGAGACGACTCTCGTTGCGATCTCAGAGATCGTAGCACCGCTGTAAGTTGAGTTACATATTTAGGTTTGGGTAAGTGAGGCGAAAAGAGACATGGAAAGAGACTGGAAAGAATTGTTCTGCTGGTTTCACCGGCATCCGGAAATCGGCTTTCAGGAGCATGAGACGACTGCAAAAATCCGTGAGATTTTGAAGGAAGAGGGGCTTACTCTGCATCCAATTGAGCTAGAGACGGGTGTCATTGCGGTAGTGGAAGGCAAGAAGCCCGGGAATACAAATGGGAAAATAATCTGCCTTCGTGCGGACATCGACGCACTTCCGATTGAGGAAAAGACGGATCTTCCCTATGCATCGGAGTACCCGGGATGTATGCACGCCTGCGGTCATGATTTTCATACGACGGTGGCGCTGAAAGTAGCCTCTCTTCTAAATCAAAGAAAAGAGAATCTGGCAGGGAAAATTTATTTTGTCTTTCAGCCCGCCGAGGAAGTCGCCAGTGGCGCAGAATATGTGCGAAAAAATGGAAATCTGCCCGAATATTCGGAGGTTTTCGGCTTTCATGTGGAGCCGAGTCTTCGACCGGGGCAGGTATCGATCCAGCCGGGCAGTGTAATGGCAGCGGTGGATGGATTTCGGATTGACATCCGCGGAAAGGGGACTCACGGGGCGACTCCACAGTTGGGAGTCAATCCGATCACGACAGCCGTTTCGGTGGTGGAGAAACTTGGGCGCGTTGTTCCAGAGTGTTTGAGTCCACTCCATGCGGGCGTCGTCAGTGTGACACATCTTGAGGGCGGAGCAACCTGGAATGTGATTCCGGAAACTGCGTTTTTAGAGGGAACTGTTCGGACGATGGACGGGAAGGATCGAAGCCGGATTAAAGCGGAGATCTATCGGATCGCAGAATGCATGAACCAAGACGGGCGTGTACAGACGAAGGTAAGCTGGCATGAAGGTCCGCCTGCCGTCATCAATGACGAAGAACTGTGTGAATCGGCAAAAGATCTGGCACAAAAACATGGTCTGCAAAATGTGATTCTGGATCCGGCGATGACCGGCGACGACTTCAGCAAATTCGTCTCGGAGGGAAGCAATGTAAAAGGGCTTTATATCAAAGTCGGAACAGGACCGAGTGAAAATCTGCACAGTGATCGGTTTCGGGTGGCTGTGTCTGCCTTGGAGCAGACAGCGGAATTTTTAGCGGAGCTTTTGGAAAAGCAGACGATTCGTTCTTAATTGATGAAAAAGTAGAAATATTTTTAAATGGGTATTTGACATGTAAAAGTGCAGAAATATCTATGGCATGAAAAATATATTTTGGGAGAATGGGATTCTTGTAAATGGGAATTTGGTGGCACGGAATTATTTAAAGGTGATTCGATCAAGGAGTTTATTTTTAAATTTATATCAACAATAATTGCTTCTCCTAATGTAGCTTATCAAGCTATTAGAGAAAATACAAGAGTCGTTTGGCAGGTATTTGGAAATGTAGAATGGGATACTTGGGTATATTATTGAAGAGAATGATTATGGAATAATACCACATCAAAATTCTATCATTATGATTTGGTTTTCTCGTGTTTGGAGAAGAGATAAGAATTTTCTTTATGTTGTTCCTGTTATTTTTTATAACCTTTTAACAATGTTGTTATTATGCGGACCTAGTCATCGATACTTTTATTTTAATAATGTTATTTTCTTTCCAGTGTTGTTATTAATGTTAAAATAATTAGTATATAAATCTCCGTGATATCCGATTTAGTCACGGGGATTTATATACTATTATCTCTGTAACTATTTATTCTTCTTTTCTAATTGTTCTATGGTTTTCCAGAATTCTTCTTCATTCATATTTAAACGGTTTAACACCGTCTGCAATGGCAGTTCATTGTTACGAACAATTTCTGCATAAGTAAGGATTTTTCCTTCCATCAGCCCCTCTTCGCGTCCCTCCAGGATGCCTTCTTTTCGTCCATTTGCTTTTATACGATTTGCAACATCACACATATTTTTCAGCTCCTTTCTGTCTTCATCGGTTCTGATTAAGTTAGCGTATTCCTGGTCATTTGTCATTACCGATAAAAGTTTTAATACTTCATCTACATGTGTAAATTCTGTAAGATCATCAGGAATATAATCTTTACAAGTGCGCTTTTTTTGAAAGAAATTTGCGACAATTCGAAAATCACTGCAAAATTTTGCGATCTGTTCATCTGTCAGCCATGCGATATCAAATACATGAATTTTATAATCGTTTACGAAATCTTCCATTCCGTTTGGAATATTCATTAATTCTTTTAGACTTGTTGGGGCACTCCAAGGTTTTTCAGTGCCAAAGTGCAGAACAATTGTGACAACAGGAACGATGTCTGTTGAACGATCATGTAATTGACTACGATAACTTGCACCGTCGTATCCGAACATCCGGACAGGCATAAAGCGATCTACCTTTGTTTGATTTTCGATACCGAGAACGGCGAAGCGGATTCGGTTTGGACCATTCCAATATTTTGCAACATCGCGCTCTTGCTCATGTATTTTTGTATCATCTGCTTTATATTGAGAATGTACAGATGCATGGTCGAGGCTTTGCGGAGTAATTACTTGTTTTCCATCAAAGATTAGACCATTGATGATATCGGCAAAGACATCATTATAATCTTCAAGAATTTTTTCCGTTAAATCTTTTTGGCCCATGGGTCGTTCCTTTCTGCTTTTCATTTGTAATGGGCTTGGTTTAGAAAGGTTTCTAGTGATATTATATCATAAGTTTGCAAACTCAAAAAGAGAATGCGTCACGAAGATTTTAAGTGCTGTAAAAAATAAATGATACAGAAATAAAATGGAAAACAAAGTTTGAAGAAGCCGGGATTGACATCAGATAACCACAGGCGTATACCTCTTTTAATCCCAAATGGGATTAAAAGAGGAGGAAGAACATGGATCGAAATACACAAAAACTGCACGATCAGGTCAACTAGGCGATTATTCGGTGCCGAAGGGTTTACTCGATGTGGGCGAAGGAAAATCAGGTCAGCTATAATCGGATGCTGGTGCTTTATACAATTCGGGAATATGGATTTTGCACGCAGAAGCAGGTCTGTGATTCCTATCTGCTTCCGCGTCAGACGGTGAATCATGTGATCACAGAGATGAGAAAAGAGGGGATTCTTGAGATTAATAAAGAGAAGTCCTTTGGAAAAGAGAAGGCACTCGTACTGACAAAAACCGGGGAAGCATACTCGGAAAAACTTCTGTATTCCTTAAGCCTTATGGAGGAGCGGACAGTGAAGCGGATTGGAGAGGAGCGAATCCGGGAGATGACAGAACTTTTTATGGAGTATGATCGGATCTTGGAAGAGACGTTGGCGGAAACTTTGGGAAAGACGTTGGAAAAGGTTTCGGAAAAAACTTCAGAAAAGACTTCGGATGAAGTTTTAGATCTGACTTTGGAGGAAATGGATCATGAAAAAGGATGATAGAGCAGGAGCAGAGACAGAGCCTTTCCGGACAGAAAAAATCTCAAAGATTTTATTGAAAATTGCTCCTCCGGTCATGCTTGCACAGCTGATTCAGGCTATGTACAACATTGTGGACAGCTTTTTTGTGGGGCAGTATTCGGAAACAGAATACGATTAGAAGGTGGAAAAAATAGAAGAAAAGATAACAAGGGAATCGTAGCGTGCAGGACGGATGTGAGTAGATTTTGTGCAATGCAGAAACGGTAATGGAAAATGTGAATAAGGGATTCCTTGCACCTGCGTGGAATAAATGGTATAATGCTCCTCGAAGTAGGAAGCGTATGCCGGGATTTGCATTTGGAATGCATATTTGAGATCTGTATTTAAGATCCGCATTTGGGATCGATATGTAAGATCTGTATTTGAGATCTATATGCAAGGTCTGCATTTTCTGGCATGCTCGAGAGGAACGAAAGGAAATTTCATGTCTTCAGACAACGAATATGCAATTCAGGTACAAAATGTAAGTAAGATTTATAAACTATATGAGAAGCCGATTGACCGGCTGAAGGAATCTCTTAGCATCACCCATAAGAATTATCACAGGGACTTTTTTGCGCTGAGTGATATTTCTTTTAATGTCAAGAAGGGCGAGACCGTAGGCATCATCGGAACGAACGGATCGGGAAAGTCCACGATCTTAAAGATCATCACCGGTGTTCTGACCCCGACCTCCGGAAATGTGCGCGTCAGCGGAGTGATCTCGGCACTCCTCGAGCTTGGAGCCGGATTCAACATGGATTACACCGGAATCGAGAACGTGTTCATGAATGGAACGATGATGGGATTCACGAGAAAGCAGATGGAGGAGAAACTGCCGGATATTCTGGAATTTGCGGATATCGGGGATTTTGTCTACCAGCCGGTAAAGACTTACTCGAGTGGTATGTTTGTCCGCCTCGCATTTGCGCTCGCGATCAATGTTGAGCCGGAGATTCTGATTGTCGATGAGGCGCTCTCGGTAGGAGATGTCTTCTTCCAGTCAAAGTGTTACCGCAGAATGGAGGAGATTCGCAAGAACGGAACGACGATTCTGATGGTTACGCATGATATGGGAAGTGTCATCAAATACTGTGACAGGGTTGTTCTCTTAAATAAGGGACATTACGTCGCAGAGGGAGCGCCGGGCAAGATGGTCGATCTCTACAAGAAGATCCTTGCGAACCAGATGGGGGCGCTTGAGGAAGAGCTTGCCGAGATGAATGATTTCTCCGGTGGAATCGGGGATGAGGAGAATTCTGCAAAGTCAGGATCAGGAACTTCGGATTCTAAGACCGGAAAGAGTGCAGGTGGTCATCAGAAAACAGTGCATCAGGGATTGATGCGCGACAAGCTGACGATCAACCCGAGCAAGACCGAGTATGGAAATGGCAAGGCAGAGCTCTATGACTTCGGTCTGTTTGATGAGAGAGGAAACCTCACAAATCTGCTCCTCAAGGGAGAGTATTTTGAGATTCGTGAGCGCATTCATTTCTATGATACGATTCAGGCACCGATCTTTACCTATACAATTAAGGATAAGAAGGGTGCTGATCTGACGGGAACGAATACGATGTTTGAGGGAGCGGATATCCGTCCGGTCAAGGATGGAGATGAGTATGAGGTCTGCTTCCGCCAGAAGATGACGCTTCAGGGCGGAGAATATCTGCTCTCGATGAGCTGTACCGGATTTGAGCAGGGCGAGCACACGGTTTATCATCGTCTGTACGACATTGCCAATATCACGGTCATCTCCAACAAGAACACCGTGGGCGTTTACGATATGGAATCTGAGGTCGAGGCAGTTTTGAAGCCATCGGGCACGCAGGAAGAAAAAGGAAATTAAAAGCATGAAAAAGATTGATGAGGAAATACAGGCACTCTTAAAAGAGCACAAGGGAAATGTCCGGGAAATTCTCGAGCAGAATACGCGCCTGGATTATCTGTATGCGCTCTCCGGGCAGAGAGAGCTTCTGCTTGAGTGGTATGACTTTAAGTCGGACGCTTCTCTGTTGCAGGTCGGTGCGGATTACGGTGCGATGACCGGACTGTTCCGCAGAAGTGTGAGCCGGGTGACGGTTCTTGATGAGAGCAAGAAGGCGCTTGAGACCGTGCAGATGCGGTATCCGGGTGCGCCGAACATTCGCTATGAGGAGGGCACGCTCTCTGATTATGCGCAGAAGCATAAAAAAGAGGCGGAGGATGCCCAGAAATCAGAACAGAAATACGATTACATTGTGTTTGCGGGAACGCTTGAGGCTCCGTATGAGGAGCAGATTCAAACGGCGAAGTCCCTGCTTGCACCGGATGGAGTTTTGATTATTGCAGTTGCAAATAC
The DNA here is from genome assembly GCF_983179755.1 of Brotaphodocola sp. Classification (NCBI taxonomy): domain Bacteria; kingdom Bacillati; phylum Bacillota; class Clostridia; order Lachnospirales; family Lachnospiraceae; genus Brotaphodocola; species Brotaphodocola sp. Next base: position 127,858 of record NZ_CFAHBC010000001.1, read on the forward strand.
GCTCGGCATGAAGTATTTTGCCGGAAGCAGGGAGGATGAGAATGCACTTTCCAAGAAGCAGATTCTCGAGCTTCTCTATGGAATAGAAAAGACTGTGAGTATGTCCGGTCGGGCAGAGTTTTACTATCCGATGCCGGATTACCGCACACCGGTCAGTATTTATTCCGATCAGTATCTTCCGAAAAAGGGAGATCTGACGCGAGTGACGCCAGCGTATGATTATCCGCCGTATCACATGATGGATATGGGAGAGAAGTTTGATGAGGTCTGCGAGGCAGGTGTCTTTGACTTGTATGCAAACTCCTATCTTGTATTCTGGCAGGCGAACGCAAGCATGCAGGCAAGCGACCGCCGGATTTATATCAAGTACAATAAGACGCGCAGAGAGCAGTTCCAGATCAAGACCTGTATCTGTGAGCGACTGACTGAGCAGAGTGCACCGGCACCGTATGAGAATTTGCAGGAAGTGCAGGTTTCTGCTGGCGCAGGTACAGAGGGCGCAGAGAACAAGCAGTCGACAAGCACAAGTTCGGCATCGGTTCAGAATGCAGGAACTCCGGGTCACGCAAACAAAGTCTGGAAGCGCTATGTTGAGAAGTCGGCTCTGAGCCTTGACGGGGCAGAGCATATCTGGTCATTTGAGAAAAAGTATCGGGCACTGACCAATCAGCACCGTACGCTCAAGGTTGCAAAGGCATTCTGCGAGAAAAACGGAAATTCCGCGTATTTTCCGTATCTGAATGGACAGACCTGGGCGGAGAAACTCGGAGAGCAGATCCAGAACGGACAGGTTCCGGCGATGGCGCTTAAGGAGGCGATGGGGCAGATTTATGACATTTCTCCGGAGTATCGCAGTGCATTTTCAGAGACAGAGGAGTTTGACGAAGTTTTTGGAGTGAGGCTGACCGATGAGGAAAAGGGCGTTCTTGCGAGCGATACCGCCTGCAAGGTTTCCAACATCGATGCTCTGTTTGAAAATATGCTTCTCACAAAGAACGGTATTTTCTGCCTGGATTACGAGTGGGTCTTCCTGTTCCCGGTTCCGGAACATTTTGTGAAATACCGGATTCTGTACTATTTCTATGAGCAGTACCACAGCGTTCTCGGTCAGCTCGATCTCGACAGTGTGCTTGCAATGTTTGAGATCACACCGCAGATGGCGGAGATCTACCGCAAGATGGAGGAAAACTTCCAGAACTATGTGCATGGAGAAAATCAGCAGCTCTATCTTGGCAACTACATGGTTTATTCCCGCGGAATCCGCGAGATCCGCCAGACCGAGAGTGACCTTGCGCGTGCGAGAGAGCGCATTGAGCAGATGAAGATTCACAGCCGGGAGAAGGATGTCGAGATCCGCAAGATCACAGAGGTACAGCGGCTGACAAACAACCATGTGACGAACCTTGAGGCGATTATCGCGGCTCTGCGCCACGAGAACGGAGAACTCGGAAAGACGCTTAATTACCTCAACAAGCATGAGGCGATTCTGTTTAAGATTCGCCGGAAACTCGGCGACAAGTTCAACCAGAAATATCCGAGAGGATCGGTGGAGCGCAAACGCCTTTCTTATAAAAAGGAATACCTGATGCATCCGATCCGTTCGATGAAGTTATACTCGACTCCGGAGGGACGCAACCTGAGAGATGGAGATTTCAACATCGGAGAGATCTACCGTCAGCATGGAAAACTTCACTTTGAGAAAGCAGAGAACCCGCAGGTATCGATCGTGATTCCGGTTTACAATCAGATTCATTACACCTATGCGTGCCTGCTCTCGATTCTTGAGCATACGAAAGATGTGACGTATGAGGTGATCATCGCGGATGATGTGTCGACCGACGCAACCTCTCGTCTCGGTGAGTTTGCGGAGGGGCTTGTGATCTGCCGAAACAGCACGAACCAGGGCTTCCTCAGAAACTGCAACAATGCGGCGCGCCATGCCCGTGGTAAGTATGTGATGTTCCTCAACAACGACACGCAGGTGACAGAAGGGTGGCTCTCTTCGCTCGTTCAGCTGATCGAGTCTGACTCGACGATCGGAATGGTAGGATCGAAGCTCGTATACCCGGATGGACGACTTCAGGAGGCAGGTGGAATCATCTGGAGCGATGGTTCCGGCTGGAATTACGGTCGTCTCGATAATCCGGATAAGCCGGAGTACAACTACGTCAAGGATGTCGACTATATCTCGGGAGCGGCGATTTTGCTGTCCGTTGATCTGTGGAAGCAGATCGGAGGTTTTGACACCCGATTTGCACCGGCATATTGCGAGGATTCCGATCTCGCATTTGAGGTCAGAAAAGCCGGATACCGCGTGGTTTATCAGCCACTCTCAAAAGTGATTCATTTCGAGGGCGTTTCCAACGGAACCGATGTGCAGGGAACCGGACTCAAGCGTTATCAGGTTGCAAACTCCAAGAAGCTTAAGGAAAAGTGGGCAGAGGAGTTTAAGAAGCAGTGTGAGAATGATGGCAATCCGGATCCGTTCCGCGCACGTGAGCGCAGTAAGGGCAAGCCGATTATTCTTGTCGTTGACCACTATGTGCCGACCTACGACAAGGATGCCGGTTCCAAGACGACGTTTGAGTATCTGAAGATGTTCATCAAGAAGGGATTTGTCGTAAAATTCCTCGGTGATAACTTCATGCATGAGGAGCCGTACACGACGACGCTCGAGCAGATGGGAATCGAAGTGCTCTACGGACCGGAGTATCAGGTGAAGATCTGGGATTGGCTCAGAGATCACGGCGATGACATTGCAGTCGCTTATCTGAATCGTCCGCATATTGCATCGAAGTATGTCGACTACATTCTCGACAACACGGATATCAAGGTGATTTACTATGGTCATGATCTGCATTTCCTCAGAGAGAGCAGAGAGTACCAGATCACCGGAGATCCGAAGATCCGCGAGAATGCCGAATACTGGAAATCCGTGGAGCTGACGCTGATGAGCAAGGCAGCGGTTTCCTATTACCCGTCCTATGTGGAGCGTGATGCGATCCATGAGATCGATCCGACGATCAATGTCAAGGACATCACAGCTTATGTCTTTGATGAGTTCAAGAGTGATATTCAGGAAGATTTTGCGAAGAGGGAAGGACTGCTCTTTGTCGGAGGTTTCGCACATCCGCCGAACGCTGATGCCGTTCTGTGGTTCGTGAAGGAGATCTATCCGCGGATTCGTGAGAAGATGCAGGCACTCGGTCAGACCCCGCCGGATTTCTATGTGGTCGGATCGAAGGTGACCGATGAAATCAAGGCGCTTGCAGAGCCGGGAAATGGCGTGATCATCAAGGGCTTTGTCTCGGAAGAAGAGCTGAGCGAGCTCTATGCGACGAGTCGAATCGTTGTGGTTCCTCTGCGGTATGGAGCAGGCGTAAAGGGTAAGGTTGTCGAGGCAATCTACAACGGAGCGCCGATCGTCACGACATCTGTCGGAGCTGAGGGAATTCCGAATGTCGAGGATGTGCTTCTCGTCGAGGATGATCCGGAGCAGTTTGCCAAGACGACGGTTCGCCTCTACCAGAATCCGGATGAGTGCCGTGCGCTCTGTGAGAAGACTCAGACCTATATCCGCCAGCATTTCAGCATGGATGCGGCGTGGAAGCGGATTGAGGATGATTTTAAGAGATAAGATCTAAATGTGAAAATTTTGGGGGCTCCTCAGGCGGGTAAAGTCATGCAAACGCGCTTTCGCTCCGGGTTTGCCTGCACTTTCCCGCCCTCGGAGCCATAGATGGTTTACAACAGAGATATTGTGATAGTTTGTGTATATAGGATTATATATAGGCTGAAAAAATTTGGGGGAGAACCTGCCAGGAAGAGAGACGTATTCCTGGTGGGTTTTTCGTTTCTAAAAAAAACTCTTATTACAGATTTATGAAGTGGGTGGAATCTTTGACAAGAAAATGATATACTGTTCGGGTAGTTAATGGAAACGTGTACGGTTGGACAACCAAAAGAACAATATTTTAGTAATATGGGAGAATGAAAAATGCAGGCAATTTTACTCGCAGGCGGTCTTGGAACGCGTTTACGCAGTGTGGTGAGCGACAGACCAAAGCCAATGGCACTGATACAGGATAAACCATTTATGGAGTATGTGGTTCATGAGCTTGCAAAGCATGGAATCACGGACATCATTTTTGCAGTGGGCTATAAGGGATCAATGGTGGAGGAGTATTTCGGGGATGGAAGCCGTTTTACCGCTCCGGATCAGACTCCGATTAAGATTCAGTATGCCTACGAGAAGGAGCTTCTCGGAACTGCCGGTGCGATCAAGAATGCCGGAAAGCTCGTGACGGAGGATGCCTTCTATGTGTTGAATGCGGATACGTTCTATCAGATCGATTACAGCAGACTTGCGCAGATGCAGGCAGAGAAGGATCTGGATCTGGCTCTTGTGCTCCGGGAAGTTCCGGATATTTCCCGCTACGGCGAGGCGACTCTCGATCAGGGCATGCTCACAGGATTCAATGAGAAGACGAGTGAGGCGCGTCCGGGAACGATCAACGGCGGAATTTATTATATGAAGAGAGGGCTTCTCGACGAGATTCCGGAAGGAAAAGTTTCCCTTGAAAATGAGATGATTCCGAAGTGGCTCAGTGAGAAGCGGAGACTCGGCGGATTTGTACACGATGGCTATTTCATCGACATCGGAATTCCGGAGGCATATTATCAGTTTATGGACGATGTGGAGAAAGGGGTGATCCGATGGTAATTCGAGGGAGAGCACCTCTGCGCGTGAGCTTTGGCGGAGGCGGTACGGATGTAGCACCTTTCTGTGTGGAGCAGGGAGGAGCGATTATCGGCAGTACGATCAACAAGTATGCGTACTGTTCGATTGTGCCGAGAACAGACGATCAGATTATCGTGCACTCGCTTGATTTTGATATGACGGTCAAATACAATACAAAAGAGAACTATGTGTATGACGGCAGACTTGATCTCGTCACTGCGGCACTCAAAGCGATGGAGATCAAGCAGGGCTGTGAGGTTTATTTGCAGTGTGATGCACCGCCAGGATCGGGACTTGGAACATCCTCGACGGTGATGGTGGCACTTCTTGTCGCAATGGCGCGCTGGAAGGGAATTGAGATGGATGGATACCGTCTTGCCGATCTCGCTTATCAGGTAGAGCGCGAGGATCTGAAGATTGCCGGAGGATACCAGGATCAATATGCAGCAGTGTTCGGTGGTTTCAATTTCATTGAGTTTCACGGACGAAACAACGTAGTCGTAAACCCGCTTCGAATCAAGAAAGACATTATTCATGAGTTGCAGTACAACCTGCTTCTGTGCTACACCGGAAATATCCATGTTTCTGCAAATATCATTCAGGACCAGGTCAAGAACTACGAGAAGAAGGATGCGTTTGACGCGATGTGCGAGGTCAAGGCGCTTGCCTATGCGATGAAGGATGAACTTTTGAAGGGAAATCTTCACAGCTTCGGAAAACTTCTCGACTATGGTTGGGAGAGCAAGAAGCGCATGAGCAGTAAGATCACGAACCCGCAGATCGATGCGCTCTATGAGGAGGCAAAGAAGGCGGGCGCACTCGGCGGAAAACTCCTCGGAGCAGGCGGAGGCGGTTATCTTCTGATGTATTGCCCGTACAATGTCAAGCATAAGGTCGCAGAGCGCATGGAGCAGGTCGGCGGTCAGCTTGCAGACTGGAACTTTGAGCTTCGCGGTGCCCAGTCATGGATTGCAGATGAGGATCGCTGGGATTACAACGAGGTGAAGGTTCATCTGCCCAATGGGGATTACAAGTTTGAAGTGTAAGTGCTCAGAAAATAAAACAATGAGAGTACTAAGAATGATGAAAGCACTAAGAAAACCGTAACAGATCGAACATGGGAGGACAGTCAGGAGACGATGGAGAGAGTGATTTTTCTTGACCGGGACGGCACGTTGAATGAGGAAGTCAACTATCTGCACAGAAAAGAGGATCTCGTGCTTCTGCCCGGAGTCGCAGAGGCGCTTGGTGCGCTCAAGCGGGCAGGCTATCGCCTTGTTGTGGTGACGAATCAGGCAGGTATCGCACGGGGATACTACGGGGAGGATGAGGTAGTCAGTTTGCATGCCTATATGAATGAACTTCTCGCACCGCAGGGGGCGCAGATCGATCACTTCTTTTACTGCCCGCATCACCCGGAACACGGAATCGGTATTTACAAGAAAGCCTGTCACTGCCGGAAACCGGAGACGGGGATGTTTGAGATGGCGGAGCAGTACTATGAGATTGATAAGGAACATTCCTGGATGATCGGAGATAAGAAGATCGATGTGGAAGCCGGGCGCAATTACGGTGTGCACACGATTCTGATCGGAACCGGTTATGGAGCTGAAGAGAGAGCGGAGGCAGAAGAAAATTTGCACGAGGGAGAGAGCCTTCCGTGGGATTTTTACGCCGACACGCTTCTTGAGGCAGTAGAGGAAATCTTGAAAAGCAATGATCTTGAGAAAGGAACAAAACAGGAGACATGACACAGGGATTATCAGAGAAGGAAGCGAAGATTCTTGATGAGCTGACAGAGCGCTATCCAAAGCTGGAAGCTGTGAAGACGGAGATTTTAAATGCTTATGAACTGCTCAGAACCTGCTACGAGCATGACGGAAAACTTCTGATTGCGGGAAATGGCGGGAGCTGTGCGGATTCCGAGCACATTGTCGGAGAACTGATGAAGGGATTTGTAAAGCGCAGACCTCTGCCAGAGGAGCTTTGGCAGAAGATCTGTCAGGAAAGTCCGGAGTATGGGGAGGAGCTTGCGCGCTCACTTCAGGGTGGACTTATGGCGATTGCACTGACTGGACATGCGGGACTTTCGACTGCATTTGCGAATGATGTCAACGGAGATATGACGTTTGCTCAGCAGGTCTGTGGATATGGCAGAGCGGGAGATGTATTTTTGGCGATTTCCACGTCTGGAAATTCCAGGAACATTGACTATGCGGTGACGACGGCGAAGGCGAAGGGAATTTCCGTGATCGGACTGACCGGAAAGAACGGTGGAATCCTCGGAAAGCGCGCGGATGTCGCAATCATTGTGCCGGAGTCTGAGACGTTTAAGATTCAGGAGCTTCATCTTCCGGTCTATCATGCGCTCTGTCTGATGCTTGAGGAGCACTTTTTTAAGGAGTAATGGGAATAATGAATCACATCGATCACACATTTGCAGTCTGTGCGTATAAGGATTCTCCGTATTTGGAGGAGTGTATCCGCTCGCTGAAACGCCAGTCGGAGCCATCAGAGATTATTCTGTGCACCTCGACGCCGAGCGCGTTTATTGAGGAGATCGCAAAGAAATATGACCTTCCGCTGTTTGTGCGCGAGGGACAGAGCGATATTCAGGAGGACTGGAACTTTGCGTGTGCAAATGCGAAGACACGCCTTGTGACGATCGCGCATCAGGATGATGTTTACCACCGGGATTATGCGAAGGCAGTGAAAGATTGCTGGGAGCGGTATCCGGATGCTTCGGTATTTACAACAGACTGTGTGATTCTCCGGAATGGAAAGACCGAACAGCCAGGACTGATCCACTTTGTAAAGAAACTTCTGCGTCTGCCCCTGCGTCTGCGCCCGCTTGCGGACAGAACCGGAATCAAGCGGATGGCTCTGATGTTTGGAAATCCGATTATCTGCCCGTCCTGCACCTACAATCTGGAGTTGCTTCAAAGACCGCTCTTTGATTCCCCGTACAAGTTTGCGCTGGACTGGGATATGATGTGGAAGTTTGCGGGACAAGAGGGACGGTTTATCTGTGAGGAACGTCCGCTGATCGGCTACCGGATTCACGACGGGGCGACGACGAAGGCGTGCATCGAGAACAACCGGCGCTCAAAAGAGGAGACAGAGATGTACCAAAAGATCTGGCCCGACTGGATTGTCCGTGTGCTGATGTTTTTTTACCGCGGGGCATATTCTGCCTATGAGAAGTAGGCGAGAATAGAAAATATATTTAGGAGAGTTATCATTTAGGAGAGTTATCATGGAAAGAAAACGTGTACAGAGAAAAGACAGGGAGGGGGAAGATCTCAAGCACAGTTTTGTCAAACGTCAGATTGAGTGGAGGTCAGAGCTTCTGATTGTGTGCCTGCTTGGGGCGTTTGCTTTTTTTGTCAATCGGCATATGGAGATCAAGGGACTTTATATGGATGATCTGTATCAGTGGTACAGTTACAATTCAGAGTCTTTTCTCCAGGCGATCTTCACGTTCGGCGGAAGCAGATGCCGTTTTCTCTATAATTTAGTGGCATGGATCGAGATGGCGATCTTTGGACCGCATGTGGGTTGGTATGTTCCGTTCAATATCCTGTTAAACACTGGTCTTGCATACACACTTTACCGGATGGCGCGCAGTTTCAGCCGAAGCAGATATTTAGGAATTCTGTTTGCGCTGATTTTTTTGATGTCCCGCATGTCCTACTATCAGATTGGACAGGCACTTGGACTGATGGAGACGATGGCACTGTGGCTCGCAATTTCGATTCTTTATCTTCTGTACCAGATTTTGCATGAGCATGACGGAAAGGGAGAACGCCGGATGTTTCTTGCGAGCGGACTCTACTTTGCAGTCTGCTTTGTCCATGAGCGATACATGGTGCTTCTTCCGCTGTTTTTCCTCGTGCTTCTGTTCCGCAAGGAAAAGGATGTGCGCCAGTGGATTGCACCGGCGGTCTCATTTGCAGTCGTTCAGCTGATCCGTTTCTTTGTGATCGGCACGGTTGCACCGGCTGGAACCGGTGGAACAGATGTCGCAGATACGATGTCGGTCAGCTCTGTGATTAAGTTTGCGCTTAGCCAGATTGCCTACCTGTTTGGAATCAATGCGGGACCGGAGCATTTAAACGGTCAGAACTTCCGCGAGGCTCCGCTCTGGGTCCTGATGATGATTGCGATCGCAGATCTGATGCTGATTGTGATGGTTGTTGCGCTGTTTATACGCCTGATTCAGAAAAAGGCGAAGCGCGTGGAGAGAATCCAGACCGTTGTATTGTTTGTGATGTTTATCGGCGCGTGCATTGCCTGCTCAAGTGTGACGATCCGCGTGGAGATGAGATGGGTCTATGTTTCCTATGCGACGGCGCTCTTGTTTATGGCGTGGATTTACGGTGTGCTGACGGAAGGAATGGCAGAAAAAGGAATCTGGCTTCAGGCTTTTCCGTATCTGTCTGTGTTGACGGTCTATGTTGTGTTGATGCTTCCGGTTGAGAATTATTATCGCGGTCTGTACCCGAATTTGTATTACTGGGCAGATCAGGAGAGATACAACTCTCTCGCGGAGGAGACCTACGGCAATTATGGGGTCGGAATCTTCGGAAAAAATATCTTCGTTGTCGGAAAAAATTTTGAGATGGAGGATTTCACAGCGGAAAACTTTTTCCGTGTTTTCGATCCGCTCAAGAGGGAGGAGAGCACACGCGTTGTTCATGTGAGTGATGTGCGTCAGTTCGGTCTTGTCGATGACAACATGCTCGTGATTCAGGAAGACCCGGAGCACAATCGTTTTCAGGATGTGACCCATGTGGTCAAGACGTTCAAGTGCCGTCCGATCTACGGATTTTACGATGATGGATGGATTGATGAGAAATCGAAGGTTCAGGTCATGGCGGGAAAGACAGGAAAGATTCATCTGAGTTTTACTTATCCGCGTGATCTGACGGACGACCAGTGGCTGACGGTCTATGTCAATGACGAGCCGGTCGATTACCTGCACTTTACGGAGACTTCGGTGGAGACAGAGATCGAGGCAGAGCCATATGATGTTGTGACGCTTCGGTTTGAGACGAATTTCTTTGTTCCGAATGCGATGGAGCAGAGAGGAACGACGAAGCTCGCCCTGCTTTTGAAGATGACGGCAGAGTAAAGTAGAGAATGTGGAGTACAAAAAACACAGAAGAGTGCAGAGTAGGATAGTGGTTACTGTACAGAAGCAGAAGTACAGAGAAGAGAAAGGAAATACATTTATGAAAGTAGTAATTCTTGCAGGAGGTCTTGGAACGAGAATCAGTGAAGAGAGCCATCTGAAGCCGAAGCCGATGATCGAGATCGGAGGCAGACCGATTCTCTGGCATATCATGAAATATTACTCGGAATTTGGCTTCCATGATTTCGTGATCTGTCTGGGATATAAGCAGTATGTGGTGAAGGAGTTCTTTGCGGATTATTTCCTCCACACCTCAGATGTGACCTTTGATCTTGCAAACAACAAGATGGAAGTCCACAACAACTATGCAGAGCCGTGGAAGGTGACGCTCGTGGACACCGGTCTTCACACGATGACAGGTGGTCGTGTCAAACGGATTCAGCCGTATATCGGCGATGAGCCGTTCATGCTGACTTACGGCGACGGAGTCTGCAACGTCGATCTCGAGGCACTCGTGAAATTCCATAAGAGTCACGGACGCATCGCGACGATCACGACGGTAAACATCGGTCAGCAAAAAGGCGTTCTCGACATCGGACCGGACAATGTGATCCGTTCATTCCGCGAGAAATCCGATTCAGACGGAGCAGTCATCAATGGCGGATTTATGGTGATGAATCCGCAGGTGTTCAATTACCTGAAGGACGATCAGACTGTATTTGAGCAGGAGCCGATGCAGAGACTTGCAAGTGAGGGTGAGCTGATGTCGTTCTACCATGATGGATTCTGGCAGTGCATGGACACGCAGAGAGAGATGAAAAAGTTGGAGGAGCTGTGGCAGTCGAAGCAGGCTCCGTGGAAAATCTGGAAAGATTAGTTAAGCTTAGATAAGATTAGATAAGATTAGATTAAAAAATTGTAACTGGAAAATCATAATCAAGAAATGCCGAGAGGGCGAAAGTCGAAGAGAGTCGGAGAGAGAAAAGGTGGAGAGGTGGTTGAAGATGAGCAGATACAATCTGGAAGCGTGTGAAAAATTTTATAGAGGAAGACGGATTCTTGTGACCGGTCATACCGGATTTAAGGGTTCGTGGCTTTGCCGGATTCTGACATTGGCAGGGGCAAAGGTGACAGGATTTTCGCTTCAGCCACCGACAGAACCTTCGATGTTTCAGATTCTCGGACTTGAGGATACGATGGATTCGGTGATCGGAGACATCCGTGATTTCAGTGCCATGAAGAAGGTATTTGACCGCGTACAGCCGGAGCTTGTGATTCATCTGGCAGCACAGCCGATCGTAAGAGATTCTTATCGAGATCCGGTTTACACCTACGAGACGAATGTGATGGGAACCGTTCACCTGCTTGAGTGTGCGCGTCAGACGCCTTCAGTGAAGTCGCTTCTCAATGTGACGACCGATAAGGTCTATGAGAACCGCGAGTGGGAATATGGATATCGCGAGTGCGATCCGCTCGATGGATATGATCCATATTCCAACAGCAAATCCTGCTCCGAGCTTGTGACGCACAGCTATCAGAAATCGTTCTTCCAGGATGGACGGTGTGCGATCTCGACGGCCCGTGCCGGAAATGTGATCGGTGGCGGTGATTTTGCGAATGATCGAATTATCCCGGACTGCGTTCGTGCGATGGCAGTCGGAAAGACGATCGGCGTGAGAAATCCGTATTCCACGCGCCCGTATCAGCATGTCCTGGAGCCGTTATTTGCTTATCTTGAGATTCTTGAGAGACAGTATGAGGACGGAGCATATGCCGGATACTACAACGTGGGACCGGATGAATGCGACTGTGTGACGACAGGAGAGCTTGTGACACTGTTCTGCGATGCCTGGGGCGATCAGGCAGACTGGGAGAACCAGCATGACGGAGGCCCTCACGAGGCGAATTTCCTGAAACTCGACTGTTCTCACATCAAGCATGTCTTCGGATGGCAACCGAGATGGCATATTGCGGAGGCACTTGAAAAGACTGTGGAGTGGTCGAAAGCCTACCTTGACGGCGAGGATATGCTCGAGGTTACCGACTGCCAGATTCGGGAGTTTTAGGGTTGGTGTTTGAGAAAATGTGAAAAATGAAGCGGTGAGAGAAAGGATGGATTGCAAGATGGATAAGAAACAGGAAGAGGCACGCCAGCAGATTCTGGATCTGGTGGCAGACTACTGTGAGAATTACCACATCAAAAATAAAAAAGAGTTTGAGCCGGGAGATAGAATCCCGTATGCATCGAGAGTCTACGATGCAAATGAGATGGTCAACCTTGTGGACAGTGCGTTGGAGTTCTGGCTGACGTCGGGACGCTACACCGATGAGTTTGAGGCAAAGCTGGCAAAGTATCTCGGAGTCAGATATTGCTCGCTTGTCAATTCCGGTTCCTCTGCGAACCTGAATGCGTTTATGGCATTGACTTCTCCGCTTCTCGGAGATCGTCAGATAAAGCGCGGGGATGAGGTCATTACGGTCGCAGCAGGTTTCCCGACGACCGTAACACCGATGATCCAGTATGGCGCTGTTCCGGTCTTTGTCGATGTGACGATTCCGCAGTACAACATCGATGTGACCCAGCTGGAGTCTGCTTATTCCGAGAAGACGAAGGCAGTGATGATCGCACATACGCTTGGAAATCCGTTTGACCTCGGTGCAGTCAAATCCTTCTGCGATCGCCATAACCTGTGGCTGATTGAGGACAACTGTGATGCACTCGGAAGCCGGTATGAGATTGACGGCGAGGAGCGTTTTACCGGAACGATCGGAGACATCGGAACTTCAAGTTTCTATCCGCCTCATCACATGACGATGGGAGAAGGTGGAGCTGTCTACACGGACAATCCGCTGTTAAACAAGATCATCCGCTCGTTCCGCGACTGGGGACGCGACTGTGTCTGCCCGTCCGGACGAGATAATCTCTGCGGTCATCGTTTTGATCGTCAGTACGGAGAGCTTCCTCTCGGTTACGATCACAAATATGTGTACTCCCATTTTGGATATAATTTAAAGGCAACGGATCTTCAGGCATCGATCGGCTGTGCACAGCTTGATAAATTCCCGGGATTTGTGGAGCGCCGCAGACACAATTTCGACCGTTTGAAGACGGCACTTGCCGGAACGGAGGACAGACTGATTCTGCCGGAGGCATGTCCGGGATCACGTCCGAGCTGGTTCGGTTTTCTGATCACCTGCAAGGAGGGGGTTGACCGAAATGCCCTTGTTCAGTATGTGGAGAAGAAGGGTGTGCAGACTCGTATGCTGTTTGCAGGAAACTTAATCAAGCATCCGTGCTTTGATCAGATGCGCGAGAGTGGAACCGGATACCGCGTTGTCGGAGATCTGGCTGTGACCGATCGAATCATGAGAGATACGTTCTGGATTGGCGTTTATCCGGGAATGACGGATGAGATGATCGACTATATGGCAGAGACGATCAAGGAGGCACTGGACGCACAGAAGTAGAGAAGGGAGCGTAAGGATACGATATGGAATATGATCTGACCAGAGTGCATGAGACAAATCTGAAGATTCTCAAGGAGATCGATCGGATTTGCCGAAAATATAAGATTCGATACATGCTGGATGCGGGCACGCTTCTCGGAGCTGTGCGCCACAAAGGGTTTATCCCGTGGGATGACGATGCCGATGTGGCATTCACGAGAAACAACTATGAGGCATTTATGAAAGTAGTTCGCCGGGAGCTTCCGGACACGATGGAACTTGTGATGCCGTGGAGCTACCGGGACGGAAAAGCATTCTATGATTTTACGGCGAGAATTATCTACAAGAACAGCCGTACCCATGAGGAGTCCGAGGAGATGAAGTTCTACGGCGGAAAGCTCAACCATCTCTGGGTGGATCTGTTCACGATTGACACGCTCCCGGCAAATAAGCTGGATGCGACGGCGACACTTCTGATGCACAAGATGATTTACGGAATGGCGATGGGTCATCGCTATCACCTTGATTTCGGCAAGTACAGCCTGTTCCACAAGCTCGCAGTCGGGGGAATGTCGACAGTCGGAAAGTTCGTTCCGCTTTCCGTACTCTTCCGCTTGCAGAGAATGGTGGCACTTCGGGATCACAAAAAGAAGAGTCCAAAACTTTATTACAGCAATTATCAGCCGGATTACCTCTATGTGACGCTTCAGAAGGAGTGGTGTGAGGATATCGTGGATCTGGACTTCTGCGACACGAAACTTATGGCATCCTCCCACTGGGATGAGGTGTTGACGTGGATTTATGGGGACTATATGAAACTTCCGCCGGAGGACAAGCGGATTCCAAGCCATTCCACAATTGAGATTCAGGTGTTTGATGAGGAAGTTTGATACGGATTTTGACGAGAAAATCGAACAAAAAATCAGACGAAAAAGTCAGACAGAGAACTCAGAAAAAACTTGGACAGAAAACTTAGACAGGAAACTCTGAGACGAGGAAAATGACATGAAGAAAGTATTGTCCGTCGTGGTATCTGTATACAATGAGGAACAGGCACTTCCGATGTTCTACGAGACAACAAAGCCGATTTTGGAGAGTCTTGACTGGGATTACGAGCTTGTGTTTGTCAATGACGGAAGTAAAGATCGAAGTGCAGAGATTTTGCGGGATCTTGCACAGAATGATCAAAAAGTAAAGGTGATCTATTTTTCAAGAAACTTTGGACATGAGTCCGCGATGATTGCGGGGATTGATTATGCGTCCGGTGATGCGATTGTATGCATGGACGCCGATCTCCAGCATCCACCCCAGTGTCTTCCGGCGATCATTGAGAAGTTGGAGGAGGGCTGTGGGGTCATCAGCATGGTCAGGACGAAAAATCGGTCGGCGGGACTGATCAAAAATATTACCTCCGCAGGCTTCTATGCGCTGATCAATGCGCTCTCCGATGTGAAATTTGAGCCGAATGCCTCCGATTTTTTTGCCGTCTCAAGACAGGCGGGGGATGTGCTTCGGAAAAATTACCGCGAGAAGGTGCGTTTTCTGCGAGGATATGTGCAGAGCATCGGATTTAAGCAGGGAATCATCGAGTACGAGGCGCAGGACCGCGTGGCAGGTCATAGCAAATACAGTCTCAGAAAACTGTTTGCATTTTCGATGAACACGATCATGTGCTTTTCCAACCTGCCATTAAAACTTGGCATGTATGCGGGTGTCGGGGCAGTGTGTTTCGGAATTGCAGTGATGATCTATACCCTGTGCACGAGACAGGGAGCACCGAGCGGATATGCGACGATCGTGATTTTAAATTGTTTTATGTTTGCAGTCCTCTTTGTGATTGTCGGAATCATCGGGGAGTACATGGCGATTCTGTTCAGTGAACTCAAAGACAGACCGATCTATATTGTGGAGAAGACGGATAATCTGAAGAATCCGGAAGAGATGGATTCATAAGATATGGATTTATGGAATCTGGATGAAAAAAGGTAAAAACAAAACTGAAAATTAGAATTAGAAGAAGTGTGGACTGGCTCTTGCGAATCGTGACAGATTGCAAGAGTCAGTCTTTTTTTGTATGATAGGAAATTGCATCCTGTCATACAAAAACGCTCCGCGAGGATGCGCACTCGGCACATTCTTTTTTACATGTATCAATGCGGAGAAATCTTAATTTCTGTTTTTCCGGTTTTCCGCTGGGTGTTCGGCTTCGTTTTCTTTCAGGTAGTCGTTTGCATCCTTGAAAAAGCTCGCGAGAATCAGAATGATGATGATTCCGACTGGAAAGGCTGCAATAATTGACACCGTCTGAAGATTTGCCATCGAGTTCTCAGAGAACAGCAGGGCAACCGGGAGCAGAATCAGGAAGATCGCCCAGAACAGGCGAACACGGCGGTCCGGTTCCTGATCGTGATCGAGCTTTTTGTAGGTGTAGGATGAGGCAACCATCGTGATCGAGTCAAATGTCGTTGAGTAGAACGTCACCATGCACAGGACGAGCAGAATCAGGACAAATTTTGATGCGGGAAGATGACTGAGCAGGGAGATGATCGCCTGATAGAGGTTGCCATCGGAGGCGTAAGCAGTCAGCACATCGATTTTTCCGTGCATCTGAAGCCCGAGACCATAGTTTCCCAGAATAATGAAGGAAGTGAAGGTGCCGGAAAGACCGTAGAGATAACCGCCGAGAATCGTTTGGCGAATCGTTCTGCCCTTGCTGATCGTGCCGATGAAAAATGGGACTGCGACGCACCATACCATCCAGTAAGCCCAGTAGAAGATCGTCCAGGTCTGTGGGAACGAGGAGGTTCTCATCGAATCCGTCCATGTCGCAAGTTCGATGAAATTCTGCGCAAGATTTCCGAGCGCAGTGATGCCTGCTTCCACGATGAAGCGGGTCTCACCGCCGAAAAAGAAGACGTAGGCGAGAAGTCCGAAAAACAGGTAGGTACAGCAGGAAGCGGAGAGCTGTACGCCCTTCATGCCGAAGAAGACTGCAAATGTGTAGATTGCGCAGACAACAATCAGGATCAGGATCGTCAGACCTGTGGTCTGGGGAATTCCGGTCACACGGCTGACTGCAAGAGAAAGCAGAGGAGTCGCGAGGGAGAATGTCGTTGCGGTTCCGGCGAGAAGCGCGAAGACAGCGACGAGGTCGATGATTCGTCCAGCCCAGCCATCCACACGGTTGCCGAGGAGCGGTCGACAGGACTCAGAATATTTCTGTTTTTCCCGGTTGCGGACATGGAGCATGAATCCGAAAGCGACAGAGAGAACCACATAGAATCCCCACGGGATCGGACCCCAGTGAAACAGCGGATAGGTGGAAGCCCAGTCCTGAATCGCGCCCATCTCTGCGATATGTGGGTCGGAGGCATAGAGCATCCATTCACAGCAGGAGTAAAACAGAATGTCGGCTGCGAGTCCGGCCGTGAACATCATCGCGCCCCACTGAAAGCCTGAGTACTGCGGTTTTTCGAGGTTGCCGAGTCGGATCTGTCCAAAACGGGAAAATGCCAGGTACAGGGAGCACAGAAAAATACCGAGACCGATCAGCAGGTAGTAACTTCCCATCTCATCGCCGAGAAAACTGCGGATCGAGGAGAGAACCTGTGAGGAGCGCTCCGGACTGACGACGAACCAGATGCACAGAGCGGTGATACACAAAAATGCGAATACGGTATCAAAGAGATCAAGCTGTGCAAGCAAAGGTTTCCTAGAATGTTTTTGATCCATGATAAAATGATCCTCCTTTGGGATGATTCTCTGAACTTTTGAAAAAAGTTCAGAGTTTAGTGTTCAAAAATTTTAAAATACAAATCTTATTGAACATATTACCACCGGGAGCACCAAAATGCAAGCAGAAAAATTCTTTCGGAATTCTAAAGATTTATTCAATTTTATGAAGATTCTGTGGACAGGGTTTTACGAAGGTGCGAACTCTGATAGAATACAAGAGAGGAGTTATATGATTATTAAAAGTGGGTTAAAAAATTCTGCGGAGTTTAGGAGAGAGTCGGAGATGGAGCAGGGAGTGCGTGACAGGGAAATGAGAAGAGCGAGAACGAATCAGCGGGGAAAGAGCAGAAAGAGAGAAAGAAGAAATGGAGGGAATCTACTTGCGTTTCTTGTCGCTCTGCTTGCAGTGGGAGTGGTTGGAACAGCAGGTCATCGTCTGGTCAGCGAAGGGATGGAGGCGTCTAGGCAGGCCGGACAGGTTCAGGTTCAGGAGAGCGGGCAACAAGAAGCAGACGAAGTAAATGGAGCCAATGGGGGAAGCGCGGAAAATTCTGGAACAGAGACAGAGGCAGGAACGGAGAACGGGAATTCTGATGGGACAGAAAATCTGAATGCGAGTGGTGAGGGCACTCAGGATACTCAGAGTGCGTCAAATGATCAGGCAGAGCTGATCACAGAGGGGGAAAAGCCTGAGTCGGAGCGGGATACGACACCGCATCTTGGTGGAGCAGAGCTTCGGATGTTGCAGTCCCAGACAAAGGGACAGATGATGTCGTTTCTGTTGAAAACAAAGTCGGGAAAACTGATTGTTGTGGACGGAGGAAGATGGGATGACGGGGATTACCTGATGGAGCAAATTCAGAAAGAAGGTGGTCATGTGAGTGCGTGGTTTCTGACGCACGCTCACACGGATCATGTGGGAGCATTGCTCAAACTTCTGACGAATGAGGCAGATGGGGAGGATACCGGAATCACGATCGATCACATTTACTATAATTTTGCGAGTGCGGAGTGGTATCAAAAGCATGAACTCGGAGATCTCGGAACGGCGATGAGTATTCTTCAGCAGTTGTCTGCACTTCCGGCGGGAGTCTGCCAGACTGTAAAGCGTGGAGATGAGATTAAGGTCGATGATGTGATGATTCAGGTGATGAATGATCGGTATGAGCCGGAGGAAGTCGGGGAGAGAGACGGAAACGATGCTTCGGTCGCCTATCGAATGGTGGTAAATGGAAAATCGATTCTCTTCCTCGGAGATCTTCAGAAGAAGGGTGGAGCACATCTGCTTCAACAGGCTGGAGGCGGGCTGAAATCGGATATGGTTCAGATGGCACATCATGGTCAGAACGGTGTGGAGGAAAATGTCTATGAGGCGATTCAGCCTTCGGTCTGCCTGTGGCCAACTCCACAGTGGCTCTGGGACAATGAGGGTGGAAGCTATACGACACCTGAGACAAAAGCGTGGGTCAAGAAGTTGAATGTGAGTAGAAATTACTGCATGAAGGACGGGGACCAGGTAATTCGCTGATTGGATGATTGGAAGTAAAAAAATGAAACATTCAGATCCGGCAAAGCATGATCTCTCGAAGGAGACGAGGAGGAAAACGGTTTGCCGGATTGTTTGCAAGTTTTATTTTAATCTTCGACATGGAGACCGCTGTGATAGGAGTAGCTTCCAAGCTCGTCAAGCAGGCGGGAGAGCTCCTGTTTGGAAATCTCCTTATTTCCGACGACAGCAGAATTGATGATCGCAAACACGGAGTTACACTTGGCGAGCGACTGACGGAACAGATCCGGGAAGGATGCTCGGGATGCGAGACGACGATCCCAAGGGTTACACCAGATCTCATGGTCGAGGTTCAGACACTTGCGCGGATTTTTGACTTCGTCCGTGACGAGCTTTTGTGAGGCAATCGGACTCCGGCGAAGCAGGCGTTCAATAAAAGCGATTTTATTTCGCTTGGAGCTGTTGGGGTCTGCGAGTGTCCGACATCCGAAACGGATCGCAAGGATGGATCGGTAGACCATCGAGGGGGTTACCTGAAAGTTGTTGCTGTAAGTGATCGGATAGTACGCCTCATTGATACATTCAGACAGAAAACGGGAGATAAACTGCATCTCCATTCCATTTAAGCAGATGGAAGCCGCCTGGTTGAACTGGGACGGCTTTTTCTTTTTGTATTTCATGAGCAGGAGCGCGTCAATGTCATTCTCGAGGGCTGCATGAAGACCGTGCGTGTGACTGCTTGGATGTTTGGCATCGTAACCGATTCTTCCATAGACATAGGGGTGGCAGATCGAGTCTCCGATGTAATGGCAGAGGTATCCGCAGAAATATGCCAGTCCCTCCTCGCGTTGCTGTCGGGAAGAAATCTTTGCGAGGTGCTTTAAATAACAGGAAAAGAAATCCTGAATGTGATGCTCATGCATGTAGGAACCGACATTTCGATAGTCGCGGTGGCGCAGAATCGGAATGTTGTAGAAGAAGATATCCGGTCCCTGAAGACCGAGCTGGTAGAGCCATCGGTATTTCGCGACGATGTATTTCAATTGGTTATTGGGGAGGTCGTTGTATGCCTTCATTCCCAAAATATAGTGAGTAGTAAATCCAGGCATAAAA
Organism: Brotaphodocola sp.; assembly: GCF_983179755.1. NCBI lineage: Bacteria > Bacillati > Bacillota > Clostridia > Lachnospirales > Lachnospiraceae > Brotaphodocola > Brotaphodocola sp. The sequence continues at coordinate 147,535 of NZ_CFAHBC010000001.1, forward strand.
ATCCTTCTTTCTCTCAAAAAGTCTGATAAAACGTTCTGACACTCCAACGGCTAAAGCTCGTTGGGGTCTCATATACATGAACTTCCAAATATGCTCGAAAGTATATAAGACTGATTCATTTCCATGAAACTTTCATTATCAATCATTCTAATAAATGAATTAACGATAACATACGGCTCGTGTCAAAACCGTTTTTTCTACTTTTTAAATGCCCATACTACTCAAAGTATGGGTATTTTTTAATCTTTGAATTTCTATATCATGAAGTATTTTAAAAGTATGAAATCTGTCATTGCATTTCTCTATATCAAAATTTTCTAAATCACCTGAAATATTCATTATTAAAAAAGCACTGTATAAATCTCTCTGAATCTTCATTCCGTTTAAGTCATTCCATCGTTTTGAAAGTGATTTTTTATGATACTCACCTGTTATATGATTAAATTGACTGGCTTTTGCTTTAAAGGTATTAATTTCTATCAAATTCAATCCATAATAAGCAAGTTTTCGATTAATAATCGTCAATAGCATAGCAGGCGCTCTCTTTGCGAGAGATTTCCCGAATCGCTTCTTTTTCTTGAACCTTCCTTTTTCATTCTTTTCGGTTTTAGTTGCTTTCTTTTGCAGTCCAGAAAAATTCATTTCTTCAACATAAATGTTATTACCAAGAGAGAGAATATAATTCGCCAAACATTCGTGCTGATATTTTCGGACATCGGCTTGCTTTCTATATAATTCCTTTAACTGATTTTGATATTTCATATAATGCTTTGATTTATTCCAAATAACTTTCTTATTTCCCTGCTTCTTAACCGTTCCGTCTTCCTTGTAGTTTTCAGGATTTGTTGCGCGTCTACTGCGATCCATTTTCCTTAACAGCCTGCGTTTTTTATCTTCAATATTTTGCACTTTATCTGCTAAAATTAAAAGTTTCGCATCTGTTTTACTGGAAATTGCAACCGTAGAAGTTCCAATATCAATGCCAACATCTCCGTCACCAAGAGGATGTTTCATTTCTCCAGTTTCGCTATTAAATTTTTGGGGTGGTGTTCCTTTAAAAACTACTTGAACATAAAATTTGTACTTGTTATGAATAAACTTTCTAACGATTCGACAATAAGAAATTTCAGATTGCATTGCCTGGGCTTCATAAGGGTTTTTCCAATCAATCCTCACTGGTATTTGCAATCCATTCCAGCTTAAATGCTCATTAATCAAGCGAATTCCCGTAGAGTTCGATTTTCCTTCCAGAGAATTCATATCTCCATATCGCTTATAATAGATCTGTTTTCCATTTCCATAAAACAACTTCTTGTATGCTTTCCATAATGTAGTTGCAATTTTCTGAGCGGTAAACGAATCCATATTTTTCTTAAAATGCTTTTGCATTTCTTTTACATCAGCGTGAAGGAAATATTCGGTCAAATTGTAGTCTTTTCGCATCTGATCAATCTGGTCCCAAATTAGTTTATCTGATTTTTTGTTTCCAGTCAGCATCGACATCAAATTTCTATACTTTTTGGTTTTAATCATTTCTTTATAACGCTTTTGAGAAACACTTACCAAAGCATTATAAATTTTTCTTCCAATTTCAAACCGTTTATTCAAAACATCTTCTTGATAAGATTCTGTTTTTAATGGAAATTGAACTACAAAATTTGCCATAATATTCACCTCACTCTCCGTTTAATATCGTTTCCTTTGATCCTCTACATACTTCTTAATTGTTTCACTACATACATTTTCAGCAGTAGAAACAAAGTAGTTTCTAGTCCATAAACTAGGCATTTTAGACAATTCAGAAAATTCTTCTCGAAGTATCTTACTCGTGTATCCTTTAATTTGTTGCATAATATCGGATGGACTCAAGGTCGGCAGACAATTTAAGAACATATGGGAATGGTCTTTATCGCATTCTATTGCAATAATTTCAATTTCTAGCTCCTTACATTTTATTTTGACCAGTTCTTTAAAGCGTTTTTCAACATCCGGTATTAGAAAAATCTTTCTTCTGTATCTCGGACAAAATACAAAATGATAGTTTATCAAAGATACGGTTGTATTTGTATGTCTATAATTATTTTCCATACATATATTATACTGCTATATGTGTATAAAATCAATTATTGCTTACACATTTCTTGATTGTTTTGCGCTATCCATCCCACACCTAAAGGCGTGGGATGGATAGCGCATTCATTGTAAAATATGTCAAGGACGCTTTGGAAACGTGTTTGATCTGTCTTTATCATAGCATATTTTAGGGGGAAATACGAGAGGAATCCATTACCGTTTATTAGCGTTTGTGTAGCAAGTGTTACTGTACACAAGTTGGCATGTTAGTGTGTTGGTGTATTCGCTCGCGTGGCTCCTCCAGAGGGAAAAGTCCTGCAAATACGCTTGCGCTCCTGCTTCAATCAGCGGATGCATCATGCATCACTGGCGCATCCTTGATACGCAAAGCGAACGCAACGGGTTTGCAGTAGCTTTCCCGTCTTCCGTCGCCGTGAGGTCTTGGTCAGTTCTGCTGACATATCCCAATTAGAATTATTACATATTCACTTCTGAGTTCAAAATTCCTGTATATAGTAGGTTGAATTTCGCATATAAATCGCATAGAGATGCAGAAAAGAGCAGAGAAGACCACAAAAGATTCGTGCTGGTTGTGTCAGAAAGCGGTGGTCTCCTTGAGTAAAATAAAATCTGAGATAGGCAGGGATGGGAACTATGCGGGTGATACAAGAGTTGCATTTGATTTTGTGGGGACCGTGGACACTGGTATTGTTTTTGAGTACGGGAATCTGGTTCTTTGTCCGTTCTGGCGGTTTCCCGATTTTTCGGTTTGGATACTGGTGGAATTGCACGATCGGGAGCATTTTGAAGATGACGGGCGAGACGGAGAAAAGCAGAGATGCAATAAGGATTAAGGAGGATGGGGAGAATCAGGATCAGGAACAGATTACGGTCTTTCAGTCGGCATGTACAGCGCTTGCGGCGACGATCGGAACGGGAAATATCGTCGGTGTCGCGACTGCGCTGACGGCAGGCGGAGCCGGAGCGCTGTTCTGGATGTGGGTCTGTGCGTTGCTTGGGATGGCAACTGCGTATGCAGAGACAAGTCTGGGACAGAAATTTCGCTTTCGCAGGGAGGATGGGACTTGGATCTGTGGTCCGATGATCTATATGGAGCGGGGGCTTAAAGCCCCTCTTTTGGGCATTTTTTATGCGGGTTCTGCGTGTCTGGCATCTCTTGGAATGGGGAGCATGGTGCAGGCAAACTCGATTCAGGAGACTTTAGAATATGGATTTGGAGTTCCGCCAATCTTGGGCGCAGGGATGATTTCCATATGCTGTGGACTGGTGATTTTCGGCGGAGCGAAGCGGATCGCGAGAGTTTCTGAGCGCTTGATGCCGACGATAGCAGGAATCTATCTTCTGTGTTCGGTGCTTGTGATTGTGCAGTGTTTGCCTGTTCTTCCGGGAGTGATTGGAGAGATTTTCCGCGATGCCTTTTCTTTTCGCTCGGTCGGAGGGGGAATTGCTGGAATCCTGTTTTCTAAAAGTGTGCGCTACGGGATGGCGCGGGGCGTGTTTTCTAACGAAGCGGGGCTTGGAAGTCTGGCAGTGCTTCACGGAGCGACCGAAGAGACGACACCTGAGGAGCAGGGTATGTGGGCGATGTTTGAGGTGTTTTTTGACACGGTGGTCGTCTGCACCTTGACCGCTGTGGTGATTCTCTGCGTGCAGAGGCAGGCGGGGGAAAGTGCAGTCGGAGTCGGGGATGGAGCAGTGCTTGCATCGTGGTGTTTTGGGCGAAAACTTGGGATGGCTGGTGAGTGGATGATGTCAGTCGCGATGATCGTGTTTGCGTTTGCGACAATCATTGCGTGGTATTACATGGGAGAACAGAATGTGGAATATTTGCGGATGCGTTTAGGTGGAATGTGGGAAGGCAGATCAAAAAACAGAGAGAGAACAACAAAAAACAGAAAATGGGAGAAGCAAGCAAAGACAACTGGGAATCTATACCGGATTCTCTATCTGGGGAGTGTGTGTGCGGGAGCATTGTGTCGACTCGACTTAATCTGGGCACTGGCGGATCTTTGTAATGCACTGATGGCATATCCGAATCTGTTGTCGTTGTGGATGCTCTCGGGAAATGTTGTTTTTCCGGGAAAACGAAAATAGTAAATCAAAAAATAAGAAAAAACAGGATAAAGTAGGATAAACAACGAGAAAGGATCTCTCCGCAGCTGAGAGATCCTTTCCACGTATGTTTTGAAGAGGTAAAAAGGGAGGAGAGCTGATTATTCACGTTCGTATCAGCTCAAAAGTATTATGAAAAAAATCTTTTTGGCACTTCATAAACAACTTGTTTTGTTGTTTATGGTTATAGTATATGGGAAAATCGTGAAGAAATCGTGTTGATTATGTAAAAGGTTTTTGAATGATTTATGAATGAAATATGAACAAGGAAAAACGGAAAGTTGAGGGATACGATATACTTTTCACAGAAAATGTGATAGGATGAGGGACAGGCTTGGTTTATACGATTTTTAAATAAAAAATGAGTGGGAACCTGACCAGACCGAAGGGTGATAAAGGAAATATAAGAGAGATAAGAGAAAATAAAAAACGATAGAAAAAAACAGGAGGGAACTATGCATTTGAGGCGGGCAAGACAGGTGATGACGATTGCGATGGCGGTGCTTGTGCTGGCATCTCCGCTTCTGCTGAAAAAGAGTGATGAGAAATTTGCGCTTGACGGAGTGGAGAATACGGCTCAGTTTCCGAAGCTCTCTGCTGAAAAACTGGTGGATGGAAGCGCCCAGTCGGAATTTGAGACCTATGTGCAGCAACATCTTCCGGGAAAGCCATTCATGGTCAGACTGCGCAATGAGATTACATTTTCTGCGCTTCATACTGTGTCGAACATCAATTACAGCATGAACCGGGATCGAAATCTGTTCAGCTGGGAGAATGTGAGTTACTATCTTCAGTATTTTGCGCCGATCAGTGAGGATGGAATGCAGGAACTGATCGGAAAACTTGAGCGTCTTGAGGCATTGCTGGAAGAGCATGGAAAACAGATGTATATTTTTATCACGCCGAACAAGGTGCGCTACATGGAGGATGAGCTTCCATGGGTGGACACGGCGATGGCGCCGAAGAATCAGGAAGCCGGAAACTACGAGAAGCTGACGGCAGGGCTGGCAAAAAGTCATTTGAAATGGTTTGACAGCATCGCTTATATCAACGAACACAGACAGGAATTTGACAGCAGAGTTCCACTGTTTTATCGGACAGGTCTGCACTGGTCGGTCTACGTCGGAAATGTTGTTGGAAATGCGTTTGGCGAGTATTTGGAGGCGGAGAGTGGGTATCAGCTTCCGGAGATGACGGTGTCGGCACAGCCGTGTGAAGAACCGGTCTATCCGGATGCGGATTCATTTGAGGTTTTCAATACGCTCGAAAAACCGTATGATTCCTACTATGAGCCGGTAATAGAGATGAATGACCCGACGACGTCTGCGCCGGGCTTTCTCTGCCGGGGTGGAAGCTTTATGGGACAGAGCCTGTCGGTTTTGATCCGCAATCACTATTTTGGAAAGAATGTCTCGATGGAGAACCGACAGATTTTTACAGATGAATTTGAAAATGTCGTTCCGTTCACGGACTATGAGGCTGTGGATATGAGAGCGTATCTCAGGGACATTGATCTTGTTGTTCTTGAAGTGAATGAGACGGCAGTGTCCGATATGAGTTTTGGGTTTATCGACTATGTGTTGGAACACCCGGAGATTCTGGAGAGTGAGGAGGCTGGCGAGTAAATGGTATTTTCATCACCGGTATTTTTATTTTTGTTTTTGCCGATGACCCTGCTGTGCTATGCGCTTGCGTCGATTCGGCGAGATGTTCGCCTGCGAAATGCAGTTTTACTGATTGCCTCGATTGTCTTTTACGGGTACGGCGGATTTGGCTATCTGGGGCTGTTTTTCGTCTCGATTTTTGTGAACTGGAAAATCGGACTGATTTTGAGTGAGAGCGAAGGGCGGAGGCGTCGCTTGGTATTCTGGGCGGGAATCGCCTGGAATCTCGGAATCCTGATCGTTTTTAAATATTTGAATCTTCTCGGGGAGACATTTGCCTCTCTTGGAGGTTTTCTGTTGCGACGGGAGATCGAAAGCCTGATTCCTCAGATTGTTCTGCCGATCGGAATCTCGTTTTTCACGTTTCAGATCATGTCCTATCTGATTGATGTGTACTGGAATCGTGTCCCTTGCCAGAAGAGTCTCTCACGGCTGGCGCTCTATATTATGCTGTTTCCTCAGCTGATTGCGGGACCGATTGTGCGATACATCGATGTGGAGACGGAGATTGGAAAGCGGGAGAGTCGTCTCGACGATGTCTATGAGGGCGTTTTCCGTTTTATGTGTGGATTTGCGAAGAAGATTCTGCTGGCAAATGCGATGGGAAAGGGAGCGGATCTCGCTTTTGGTCAGAAACCGGGAATGGGAATGATCTATGCGTGGACCGGGATTTTCTGTTACAGTCTTCAGATTTATCTGGATTTCTGGGCATATTCCGATATGGCGATCGGACTCGGACGAATCTTTGGATTTCATTTTCCGGAAAATTTCAATCATCCGTATCTCTCAAAGAGTGTTGCAGAGTTCTGGAGAAGATGGCACATCTCGCTCTCGAGCTGGTTTCGGGATTATGTATACATTCCACTCGGGGGAAGTCGGTGCAGTACAGCGAAAAACTGCCGCAATTACCTGATTGTATTTGCGCTGACGGGAATCTGGCACGGGGCAAGCTGGAATTTTCTGTTCTGGGGGCTCTATTTTGCATGTTTTCTGATTGTGGAACGCCTTGGATTTCGAAAAATTCTTGAGCGGCTGCCCGCGATTTTGCGTCATCTGTATACACTGATTGTTGTCGGAGTCGGTTGGGTGTTTTTCCGTGCGGAGACGTGTTCCCAGGCAATCGGATTTCTGAGAGAGATGTGTTCAATGAAATGGATGGGAAGTCTTGACCGCGAGCTGGCAGAGCTGATGGCAGGACCGAAATTTATTCTGCTGTCTGTGATCTCGATTCTTTGCTGTACGCCGTTTTTCTCCGGTCTGCGCTCGTGGCTGGAGCGTCACCATCTCGGAATGGTTGCAGATCTGGGAATCACTGTGGTCTTCTTCCTTTCCGTCTGTGAGATGATGGCGAGTGGATATAATCCGTTCATTTATTTCCGGTTCTGATAATTTTCGTTTTGTTGTGGGAGGAGATTTTGTGTTGGAAGGAAGGTTGCGGGAAATTACTTGTTTTACGTATCTTATTCAGTGTGCAGACGGGAGTCTGTACTGTGGCTGGACGAATGATTTGGAAAAACGAGTGAAAGCGCACAATGCGGGACATGGTGCGAAGTACACGAGAAGTCGAAGACCGGTGAAGCTTGTCTATTATGAGACGTTTGCGACAAAGCAGGAGGCGATGAGACGGGAGTGGGAGATCAAGCAGCTCAGAAGGGCAGAAAAGCTGGACTTGATTAACGGAAACAAAAAATATGCTCAGCCACCGGTCGCTTCGTCTGAACAAGTGTCGACTTGAACTCATCAGATCGGTGATGGCCGAGCAATTTCTGTGATTTTGATAAGAAGATGTCAGCAAAGCTGACCAGAATCATGTGCCAGGTCGATGCTTGTGAGCGTCGACCTGAGTGCAGGAACGGCATTCAACTTAAGTCATGCAACAAATGCATACATCATGATATAATGACAGAGACTTCCACCCATCACAAAGAGATGAAAAATCTCATGGGAACCGAAGTTCTTGTGGCGGGAGTTGAAGATCGGAAGTTTCAGTGCATAGATCACACCGCCAACGGTGTAAATGATTCCGCCTGCGAGCAACCAGCCGAAGGCTTCTGCCGGGAGGGCAGAGACAATCTTGCCGAACGCGAAGATGCAGACCCAGCCCATCGCAATGTAGATGATTGAGGAGAACCATTTAGGGCAGGTGATCCAGAGTGCATTGATTACAATTCCGACAATCGCGATCGTCCAGACAGCTCCGAGCAGTGTCCAGCCGGTGTGATCTCCGAGAACGAGGAGGCACACCGGGGTGTAAGTGCCGGCGATCAGGATGAAGATCATCATATGGTCAACTTTGCGAAGCATCTGGTTGACTTTCGGAGAAATGTCAAGTGTGTGATAGATGGTGCTTGCCGCGTACAGCAGAATCATGCTTGTGATGAAAATGGTCAGTGCGAGCACGTGGATGTGGTCCGGAGTGTGGGCAGCTTTGATGATGAGCGGTATGGATGCAAACAGTGCAAGGATCATCGCGATGAAATGAGTCAGGGCACTGCCCGGGTCTTTGATTTTCTGTAACATAAAAATCCCTCCAGTCTGATGAGGTACTCAAAAGAGAAAGAGTACCAAATAAAACAAAATAAACAGATGCGAATAAAACAAAAACTTTAAAATTTCAAAAACCCTACAATGTAGTATTGAAAACTATATGCAAATGTTTTCTATACTATACCACTTGCGCAAAAAAAATACAAGAGGGAGATTAAGGCGGGGGGAAAATTTCTACCCATGTACAGGATCAAAAACATGGAAACTGTGATAGCAAAAGAAAAATAAAAGAGAATTTGGAGGAATGAGCATATGTTGCAGGTGATTTTTGAGGATGAATATCTTCTTGTTGTCTGGAAGCCTGTCGGGATCGAGTCTCAGTCGAGTCGCGGGTTTGGTGCAGATATGGTGAGTGAGGTGCGCAAACACATTTTTAAAACATCGAAGAAACAGGGCGAGCCGTATGTGGGCGTGATTCATCGGCTGGACAAACCGGTCAGCGGAGTGATGGTCTATGCGAAGGATAAAAAGACGGCAGGTGCGCTGAGCCTTCAAGTCACGGAGAGAAAAATGCAGAAGAAGTATCTTGCAGTTCTCTGCGGAAGACCGGAATCAAATGAGGAGACGTTTGTGGATTATCTGAAAAAGGATGAGGCAGGAAATGTTTCTGGAATCGTGGCGAGAGGAACAGAGGGAGCGAAGCGCGCGGAACTGATCTGTCGTGTTGTCGGATTTCGGACTGACCCGGTGTGGGGGGAATTGACGCTTGCGGAGATTGAACTCAAGACCGGACGTCACCACCAGATTCGCGTTCAGATGGCGGGGCATGGACTTCCGCTCTGGGGCGATGGAAAATACAATCCGATGTTTGGAGGCTCTGCGATGCAGATGCCGGAAAGTGCCTCTACCCTGGCGCAGAATGGGAAAAATGAGGAAACAAATAGGAGAAGAGGGGGACAGCCTCAGATTGCACTTTCTTCGTTTTCACTGAGCTTTATTCATCCGGCACTTGGGCGCAGAGTTTCTTTTGAGCATCTGCCATCTGCTGAAATTTTCAGAAATTTTGAAAAACCGGAAAGCTGAGTCATGCATATTTTGGTTTGCTGTGGACACACTAGGAATGTACAAAGGAAGTACAAATCAGAAGCAGGTGAGTCCATGGGTAAACCAGAAAAGAAACTGAAGAAGATATTACGCATTCTGGGAATCACGGGTGCAGTATACGGAGTATTCCGCTTTCTGCTGCCCCTTGTGGTTCCCTTTCTGTTTGCCGTACTGTTTGCAGTGTGGCTTTGGCCGTCCGCACAGAAGATTTCCCGGCATTTGCGGTGGAAAGTTCCCGGCATCAGGAGAGAGCTGATCATTCCGGAGGGCGCAGTTGCGGTGTTCGAGTTGTTGCTTCTTTTTGCGATTTTGATGGGAATTGTCAGCCTTGGAGGAAGAAAACTTTTTCAGGAGTTGGTTCGTCTGTCAGAGCGCCTTCCGTTCTGGGTTCAGGAGATGGATCGCGGGTTGACAAAGCTCTGTCGTCTGACGGAGCAGACCTTTTGTCTCAAAACGGATATGGCGGTGTTTGCGGTGAGAGCGATGCTCAAGGAAGGAATTTTCAGCTTAAGACAGAGGGCGATGACATTGTTCGTGAACCATTCTGCCTCCTGCCTGCGCTTTTTCGTCTATATGGGAGTTTTCGGGGCGATCGTTTTGATTGCGACGGGGCTTCTTGTGCAGGAGATGGATTTCTGGAAAAAACGTTTTCGCCAGTCTGAGTTTCATGAGGAGTGGAGCCGGGTCTGCGAGCGTCTTACAAATGCCGGGACGGCCTACCTTCGCGCACAGGGAATTCTTCTCGTGATTACGACGCTGATCTGCGTTGTCGGATTTTGGCTGATGGGAAATCCCTACTATCTGCTTGTTGGAATTGCAGTGGGGATTCTCGATGCACTTCCTGTATTTGGCGTCGGGACAGTTTTGATTCCGTGGGCGATTCTGATGCTGATTCTGGGAAAATGGGAGAGAGCAATCTGGCTCTTTGTCATCTATGTGATCTGCTATTTCCTGCGGGAGATTCTGGAGGCGAAGCTGATGAGCCGGAAAGTTGGAATGACTCCGTTTGAGACGCTTTTGTCGATGTATGTGGGAGTGCAACTGTTTGGAATTTTTGGATTTTTGCTTGGACCGGCAGGATTTTTGCTGATCCGTGATTTGAATCAGGTCTGGGGGCACGAGGCCCCCGATAATTGCTGATTAATGAGTGATGATTGCTGATTGGGAGTGAGATGAGAGCGCGAGATGAGAGTGTAAGATGGGGCGAGAAAATCGTTGCTGTCTGCACAATGCGTGAACAGTAACAGAAAATCAGAATTTCTCAGGATGTTCCTTGAAGAAACGGATCATCTCGTGGGTCAGGCTTGCGTGATCTTCGTCCTCGAGCGGGATGTCCTCGCGCTCAAACCACTCTGCAAGGGACAATTCTTCCTGATCGAGATGAATCGAATCGTGCTCTGCGAGATCACAGAAAAAACCGGCAAGCAGGGTGTCGGAGAACGACCATGGCTGACTTTTGTAGTAGCGGATATTTGTGACTTTCAGACCGACTTCTTCCATTACTTCGCGGGAGACTGTTTGTTCAAGCGTCTCACCGATCTCGGTGAATCCGGCGAGAAGCGCGTATTTCTTGTAGGTGCGCCCATTGTATTTTGAGAGGAGAAGGCGATTTCCGTCCGTGACAGCGATGATGACAGCGGGGCTGATCTTCGGGTACTCCATCTGGTGACAGCGGTCGCAGTACATCATGCGCTCCTTCTCGTGCTTGCGAAGTGGTGCGCCACAGCGTCCACAGTAGCGTCGGCTCTGGTACCAGTTGGATAGCTGATATCCGGTGATTCCGGCAAAGGAGAGAAAGCGCGGGGAAAAATTGCGGAAAATCTGCGTGCTTTCCATAGAAAAGTGGGACGGAGCCGGAATCGTGATGTGTTCAAGCAGATAGAAGTCCTGACCGTCTATCGCAAAGAGGTAGATGCAGTGCTCGTAAATGTCATCGTTTTCCTTCTCAAGATCCCGAAAACGGGGAAAATCGAATTCGCGGGAATCTGAGGTGTTTTTCAAGTGAACGAGGGTCCTGTGTGGTTCAAAGTACAGCGCGTAGCTGTCGGGTGAGGGTTTCGCATCCGGTTGGTAGGCATTGTCATAGTGGTGTGGGGCGATATCCTGAATCATGATTGTTTCTCTTCCTTTCCAGTTTCTTCTTTTTTACTTTTTTTTATATCATCTTTTTTGGGGTTTCTGCTCTTCTGGTTTTTGCCCAAATTTGCAGGCATGGCATGTAAGTACAAGTTTGCGATTAATTATAGCAGGAGTTTTTTGCAGGTGCAAGTTTTCACCCGTTTACAGATTGGCGGGATTGACGTATAATAACTCAAAGTGGGTGCAAAGCGCCGGTGGCGCTTGTTCTGCACCGACCGCAGTGAAACGGAGAAGCGCAGTGATTATGATTGGAAGATGTCAGCAAAGCTGACCAGAATCGCGCGCAAAATCTTCGCAAGCGTTGACTTGAAACAAAAATGCACACAGGACGATCCGCTACAAGACGGAATGCCAATGGCGTGCGGAGAGGAGATTGCAAAATGACTTTTACTTATCCAGCGGTGATTGTTCCGCACAAGGATGACAATGGATTTCATGCAGAATTTCCGGATCTGGAATGTTGCTATGCAGATGGCGGAGATCTGGAAGATACGCTCGATGCGGCGAGAGAGGCAGCGTATGACTGGCTGTTTCTGGAATTAGAGGAAGGCGGACATTTTCCGGAGACATCCCATCCGGAGGACATCAAAGTGCCGGAAGACGGATTTGTGCGCAATATTATGGTACGAATTAAACTGCTTCCTGACAGTGATTGAGTGAGGCTTGATCGGAGAGGGCGAAAACCCTTGAAAGATAAAAGAGAGAAACTAAAAAAGAAAGATTAAAGAAAGAAAACAAAAACGGTACAGGAGGAGACGAAAGATGAAGGTAATCGCAACAGAGAAGGCACCGGGCGCAATCGGACCGTATTCTCAGGGATATGAGAGCTGTGGACTTGTATTTGCATCCGGTCAGATTCCGGTAAATCCGGCAGACGGAAGTATTCCGGAGGGAATCACCGCACAGGCAGAGCAGAGTTGCAAGAACGTGGGCGAGATCCTGAAGGCTGGTGGAAGTGGCTATGAGAAGGTTGTCAAGACAACCTGTTTCCTTGCAGATATTGCAGATTTTGCAGCATTCAATGAGGTGTATGCAAAGTACTTTGTATCAAAACCGGCAAGAAGCTGTGTTGCAGTGAAGGATCTTCCGAAGGGCGTTCTGTGTGAGGTTGAGGCAATCGCTGAGAAATAAAGAACGAACGATCTAAGGAAGATTGATAAAAAGATTAGAATGTGCCGGAAGGCGGAATGGACGAAAAGGACAGATGAGTGCGCAGAAAATGGGACTCATCTGTCTTTTTTTATATGATAGGAAATTGCGTCCTATCATACAAAAAATGCTCCGCAGGGATGCGCACTCAGCGCAGGAGAAGATGGTTGCTGAAGCAACCGCGCCTCGGCGCGAGAATGTGCCAAGGCACATTCTTTTTTTATGTCCTTTTTTGTGAAATCCAAGGATACTGCTGCGAATAATATTCTGATGTAATATTCTGGTGTGCGCGTGGATTTGAGAAGAATTTGAGAAATTTTGTTTATAAAGTTTATGGAAAAATTTTACAAAAAGTTTATAGGTATTGACTTATATGCGATATAAAAAAATACATATTGGACGTAAAAAAATACAAGTGTTATAGTTATTGCATAAAAACTATGCTTAATCTGGCACAAAACAGATCAAAAAAGTGCAAAGGAGAAAGAAAGTATGTCAGAGGTTGTTGTAGGTCTTCTTGGTTTTGCCTGCATCGTTGCCATCGTGGTAACCCTGTTTAAGAGCAAAACTCTGCCGAGTATCGCGTTCATTACGTTCCCGATGATACTGGCACTGATTCTTGTCCTGGGTGGTTACTATTCCTGGGAAAACATTGGAAAGCTGATTAAGAGCGGATTTTCCAGCACAGGTCCGACTGCGGCACTGTTTGTATTCAGCGTTCTTTACTTCGGTATCATGACAGATGCCGGAATGTTCGATGTTATTATCGGTAAGCTGATGCTTCTGGTAAAGGACAACGTTATCGGCGTTTGTGTAATGACCGCTATCATTGCCCTGATCGGACATCTCGATGGCGGTGGCGCTTCCACCTTCTGTATTGTAGTTCCGGCAATGCTTCCGGTTTACAAGAAGATGCATATGCGTCCGGTTACCCTGCTTCGTATCGCAGTTATTTCCATGGGTGTCTTAAACCTGATGCCGTGGGCTGGTCCGACAATGCGTGCGGCTACGGTTCTTGGTATCGAGGCATCTTCTCTGTGGCAGACCCTTCTGCCGATTCAGGCATGTGGTATCGTTCTGGCATTGGTTGTTGCTGTTATCAACGGTGTTATCGAGCAGAAGCGCGGTGCAGGTTTAAATGGTAGACTTGCAAAAGAGGCTGGCGTTCACAGCGCAGAGGAAGAGGCAGCTGCTTCTGAGGAGAACAAGGATCTGGCTCGTCCGAAACTGTTCATCTTCAACATCATCCTGACGATCGCAGTTATCGCTCTGCTGATCAAGGATATCTTCCCGAGCTATGTACCGTTCATGATCGGTGTTGCAGTAGCAATTCTGGTAAACTATCCGGGCGCAAAGATGCAGAAGAAGATCATCAACATGCATTCTGGTCCGGCTCTGATGATGTGCTCCACCCTTATGGGCGCAGCAGTTCTGATGGGTATTCTGGTTAAGGATATCGAGGGTGTGACCAGTGTTATCACCTGCATGTCCAACCTGATCAGTAGCATCCTTCCGGCAGCACTTGGTCAGCATCTGCCGTTAGTAATCGGTATCCTGAGTGTACCGCTGGCACTGGCATTCGATACAGACAGCTACTTCTACGGAATGCTTCCGGTTATGATCGGAATCGGCGAGGGCTTTGGCGTTTCTGCTATGCCGATCGCAGTAGCAATGGTTGTTTGCCGTAACTGTGCAACCTTCATCAGCCCGATGGTACCGGCTACTCTGCTGGGTGTTGGTCTTGCAGATGTGGACATTAAGGATCACATCAAGAACAGCTTCCTTTGGGTATGGGGATTCAGTATCGTGTGTATGCTGATTGCGATTGTACTTGGCATTATGCCGTTATAATCTGATCGCACAGGTTGTATAAAAAGAAAACAGAGCATGATTGAATGATTGAAGTTTTGTGTCAGAACATAAAAACAGTAGCTGAGAAGTTATTGGATCTTGAATCATACGATTAAGAAAAAAATAAGGATAGTTAAGATTAAGAATAGTAAGGAAAAGGCAATGTGACTCTTCGGAGTGGCGTTGCCTTTTTTCTTTGCGGTCGATATAATGAGGGGAGACAGGAAGAAGTAGAGCATAATAATGGAGGTGTCGACGGCGAATAAATGCCGGTAAATGAAAGCAGGGTACCACGTCGCCAGAAGCGTTGAGAATTCTTCGCGGAGCGTATAACTTAGAAGGGACTATTAGGAGGGATATATGGGGAGAAAAACCGGAATTTTGATGGCAGTGATGGCCGCTTTTTTGCTTGCTGGGTGTGGGGGTCATCAGAGTGAGCAGATTGATTTAAGAAAGATAAATGCAGAGAAAATCATTGAGGAGAGCCAGAGTGAGGGGGATCACTCGGGGATTGTTATTGAGCTTCCTGAAAATCAAGATCAGAGTCAAACAGATGAGTCTAATCGAGAAAATGATGAGATTTCAAGGAAAAATACATCAGAGAAAGAAATGGGGGAAGGAAATACAGCTGATGGAGAAAATCAGATAGAAAACGAATCGAAGGAACAAACAGATAAAATAGAACCGATTCAGGAACAGGAGTTTCATTTACTATTTTCCGGTGATGTGCTCTTATCGGACCATGTTCTGAATGCCTGCCAGAGAGCGGGGGGAATCAGTGGAGTCCTCGATCAGGGGTATCGTGATTTGATTGCAAATGCAGACTATTTTATGGTCAATGAGGAGTTTCCGTTTAGCAATCGCGGGACAAAGGCGAAGGATAAGCAGTATACGTTTCGGCTTGCACCGGAAAAAGTTTCGATGTTTCAGGAACTTGGAATTGATGCGGTGACACTTGCAAATAATCATGCGCTTGACTATGGGACAGATGCTCTTCTTGACTCGTGTGAGGTGCTTGATCAGGCAGGGATTGCGCATACCGGAGCGGGAAAAAATCTTGAGGAAGCGAGAAAGCCGGTTCGGATTGAGGTAGGAGGAAAAAAGATTGCAGTGATCGGTGCAACGCGTGTGATTCCGCAGACGGACTGGTCAGCGGGAGTTTCTCATCCGGGAATGCTTGCAACTTACGATCCGACGCTTCTTCTTGAGGAAATCCGAAAACAGAAACAGGAGAATGATTATGTATTTGTCATGGTGCACTGGGGGATTGAGCGTGATGAGCGCCCGCAGGAGTATCAGCGAACGCTTGGAAAACAGTATATTGATGCTGGTGCGGATCTTGTGATTGGAAGTCATCCTCATGTGCTTCAGGGAGTCGAGTATTATAAGGAGAAGGCGATTGTGTACAGCCTTGGAAATTTTATCTTTGGAAGTTCGATTCCGCGGACAGCGCTTTTGGAAGTCCGTCTTCCTGGGATGGAGAAGGATGGAAATCTGGGGCTTCGTCTGATTCCCGGCACCTCAAAATCCGGGTACACGCAGATGTTTACAGAAGAACGTTCCCTTCAGGAGTTCGCTTCTTATATGCAGGGAATTTCTTATGGAGCAGTGATCGGACAGGATGGAAGAATCTCACAAATTGAGTAGATTATAATCAATGGGTCATTTTGGATGAATTTGAAATGTGAGGCATCGGCAAAATTCATTGATGTTTGTGTAATGTGTGAACGGTAACAAATAGAGATGAGCCGGATGATGCTGGGATATGGTTTGGACTTGACAAAGCCTGAAAAACAGCGTAAAATCAAGCATGCGAACGACTGTGAAGAGGATTAGTAAGCAGACAAACACAGGCAGAGAGGAGATCATTTGGTGCGAGATTTCCGTGTCCCTGGATGCTGAACCGGCCTTGGAGTTCCACAGTGAACTGTGGCGTGTGTTCCGACGTTACACGGAAGAAGAGAGAGCAATGATAAAGGATTTGTTGCTAACTGAGGGTGGTACCGCCGAATAATCCGGTCATTCGGTCCCTTGCTGTGCAGATTGTGCGGCGGGGACCGGATGACCGTTTCTTTTGCAGAAAAAGGCACGGAAAGCTGTCTTGAGAAACAAAAATGATTATAAAAAATAAGGAGATTGATGATGGCAAACGACAAGAAATTAGTAGAAGCGATCACATCCATGGATGTGGATTTTGCCCAGTGGTATACCGATGTGGTAAAGAAAGCAGAGCTTTGTGACTACGCAAGCGTGAAAGGATGTATGGTAATTAAGCCGGCTGGATATGCAATCTGGGAGAACATTCAGCATGAGCTGGATCGCAGATTCAAGGAGACCGGTGTACAGAACGTATATATGCCACTCTTTATTCCAGAGAGCCTGCTTGACAAGGAGAAGGATCACGTTGAGGGATTCGCTCCGGAGGCAGCATGGGTAACCGTAGGTGGAAATGAACAGCTTCAGGAGCGTCTGTGCGTTCGCCCGACTTCCGAGACTCTGTTCTGTGATTTCTATTCCAGAGACATTCACTCTTACCGCGATCTGCCGAGAGTATACAACCAGTGGTGTTCCGTTGTTCGTTGGGAGAAGACGACCCGTCCGTTCCTGCGTTCGAGAGAGTTCTTGTGGCAGGAGGGTCATACCGCTCATGCAACTGCTGAGGAGGCAGAGGCACGCACGATTCAGATGCTGAATGTTTATGCAGATTTCTGTGAGGAAGTTCTCGCAATCCCGGTTGTTCGCGGACGCAAGACCGATAAGGAGAAATTCGCAGGTGCAGAGGCAACCTACACGATCGAGTCCCTGATGCATGATGGTAAGGCACTCCAGTCTGGTACGAGCCACAACTTTGGTGATGGATTTGCAAAGGCTTACGGCATCCAGTATGCAGCAAAGGACAACTCCTTGAAGTATGTATTCCAGACTTCCTGGGGTATGACGACCCGTATGATCGGCGCAATCATCATGGTGCATGGAGATGACAATGGTCTGGTTCTGCCTCCGCGTATCGCTCCGACTCAGGTTGTGATCGTTCCGATCCAGCAGAAGAAGGAAGGCGTTCTTGACAAGGCATTTGAGATCAAAGATGTTCTGTCTAACTTCCGCGTGAAGGTGGATGATTCCGACAAGAGCCCGGGTTGGAAGTTCTCAGAGTCCGAGATGCGTGGAATCCCGGTTCGTGTTGAGATTGGACCGAGAGATATCGAGAATAATCAGGCTGTTCTGGTTCGCCGTGACACCCATGAGAAGCTCACTGTATCGATCGACAACATCGAGGCAGAGGTAGAGAAACTGCTTGATACGATCCAGCACGATATGCTTGAAAAGGCAAGAGCACACAGAGATGCTCATACCTATGAGGCAACTGATTTTGACAGCTTTGTCAAGACAATCAATGAGAAGCCGGGCTTCGTAAAGGCAATGTGGTGCGGATGCCAGGAGTGCGAGGACAAGATCAAGGAAGTTACCGGTGCAACCTCCCGTTGCATTCCGTTTAAGCAGGAACAGCTTTCTGACAAGTGTGTATGCTGTGGCAAGCCGGCAACTAAGATGGTTTACTGGGGTCGCGCATATTAATGGTGACAAAGACAGCCATGAAGATTCCTGGCAATGTCGAGCGGATTATCCGCACACTGAACGATCACGGATACGAAGCCTACGCCGTAGGTGGCTGTGTCCGCGATACGCTTCTTGACAGGAAGCCGGGGGACTGGGATATCACAACCTCCGCGCGACCGCAGGAAGTCAAGGAGCTATTCCGCCGCACGATTGACACAGGAATTCAGCACGGAACCGTGACGGTGATGATGGACCGGACTGGTTATGAGGTTACGACTTACCGTATTGACGGGGAGTATGAGGATGGACGCCACCCAAAGCAGGTGGAATTTACATCAAGCCTGATCGAAGATCTGAAACGCCGTGATTTTACAATCAATGCGATGGCATACAGTCATGAGACGGGAATTGTGGATGAGTTTGGCGGAGTCGAGGACTTAAATGCAAAGACGATTCGCTGTGTCGGTGATCCGATGGAGCGATTTACTGAGGATGCACTGCGAATTCTGCGAGCAATCCGTTTCTCGGCCCAGCTTGATTTCACGATTGAGGAGCAGACGTGGAATGCGATTCGCGTAATTGCGCCGAATATCGCAAAAGTCAGCAAGGAGAGAATTCAGGTCGAGTTGACAAAACTTCTTCTGTCCGATCATCCGGAAAAGATTCGGGAAGTCTACGAGACGGGAATCAGCCCTTATATTTCAGAGAACTTTGATTCCCTGAACTGGAAAATGGCAGAGATTCCGACCACTCTTCCGAAAGAAAAATATGTGAGATGGGCAGGATTTCTGCGCTGTGCAAATGCGTATGATGTCAACGGCACACTTATGCCTCAGCCGATTCCGTCAGTCACAGAAGTGCCGGAGTCAGCCAGCCGCGCAGTAAAGATTCTTCGTGATCTCAAACTTGATAATGACACAATCGGACGTGTGAAGACTCTCGTATCATGGTCAGGAGTGGAACTTCCAGAGACCCCGGAGGCGGTTCGCCGTGCGATGAGCAGGATGGAGGCGGAAGTCTGGGATGCGCTGATGGAACTCAACGAATACAGCGAGAAGATTCACGCACTGACCGAGGAAATCCGCACGGCAGGAGACTGTCTGGATCTCAAACATCTGGCAGTCAAGGGACAGGATCTGATCAAGGCCGGAGTCCAGCCAGGAAAGGCGCTCGGTGCGACCTTAAATCAAATGCTCGATGATGTTCTTTCTCATCCGGATCACAATGAAAAAGAATATCTCCTGGAACACTTTATCCGATAATGTGTGACATTCACTCCAGGTGATAGAAACCGACATAAACGATAATCCTACTAATTTATCTTTTTTACAGAGATTACCAGCCCCGCGAGAACAGGTGCTCTGGTGAAGACCGTTACGCGCCGATCCGAGCGGAAGCGAGTCTGAGCAGAGCCTTAGTTCTTAGCGGGGCGTTTGTTTTATTTTTAGTGTTCTTAGTCTTCTTCATGTTTTATACTCTCTTCTTTATTTCCATTCAAAATCAAAAATCCGAGCAAAAAATTTTACACACATCTTACAGAACCTCCTTAAAAAATTTTACACATCCAAATTAGAATAAGCACTGTAAATGAGAAAACCAATTTGAGGGATTTCCAGATGATCTGGAAAATTTGGAAAAT
Organism: Brotaphodocola sp.; assembly: GCF_983179755.1. Lineage (NCBI taxonomy): Bacteria > Bacillati > Bacillota > Clostridia > Lachnospirales > Lachnospiraceae > Brotaphodocola > Brotaphodocola sp. Next base: position 167,332 of record NZ_CFAHBC010000001.1, read on the forward strand.
CCGGGAAATTTGAGGAGGAAATAATTATGAGAAAGACAAGAAAGACAATCGCGTTAATGTTCGCGACTGTGATGGCAATGAGTGCAATGAGCGGATGTTCTTCCAATTCTGCAAATACGACGACTTCCGCAGAAACCAAGGCAGACGATACCAAAGCAGAGGACGCCAAGGCAGACGGAAAAGATACTGCAAAAGATGCAAAGGCAGACAAGGATCTGACCGGTTCTGTAACCGCAGCTGGTTCTTCTGCTTTAAAACCACTTGTCGATGAGGCTGCTGATCTTTTCAGTGAGAAATATCCGGATGTTTCTCTGACGATTGATGCCGGTGGTTCTGGTGAGGGACTTAAGCAGGTTGCTGAGGGCACCGTAAATATCGGTAACTCCGATGTTCCGGCAGAGGATAAACTGGATGCAGACAAGGCAAAAGAGCTTGTCGATCATCAGGTTTGTGTTGTAACAATGGCACCGATCGTAAACCCGGATGTAAAAGAGGCAGGTGTGACGACCCTGACAAAGGATCAGCTGATTGCAATCTTTACTGGAGAAACGACGAACTGGAATGAGGTTGGTGGACCGGATGAGAACATTGTTCTGGTAACCCGCCCGACGTCTTCCGGAACGAGAGCAACCTTCCAGAAGTACGCACTTGACGGAAAAGAGGAGGCATCCAATGCTTCAATGGAAACCGATGATTCCGGAGTTTTGCTTCAGAATGTAAAGGATACAAAGGGGGCAATCGGTTATGTGGCTCTGTCCTATCTCGTAGATGATCCGGGTGTCGAGACCGTAGCGATCGACGGTGTCGAGCCGACTCTGGAAAATACTTACAGCGGAGCTTATCCGGTATGGACTTTTGAGCATATGTATACAAAGGGCGAACCGGATGAGGTGAGCGGAGCTTTCCTTGAGTACATCATGTCTGACGAGTTTGGAACTCATATGGAGAACATGGGGTACGGCGTATCCTCTAAGATGACGAAGACCGAACACTAAAATTTCGTTTTAAGAAGGGTTCGCCAAAGAGAAGAAGAGAGAAGGCGAACCGGAGGAATTATGGATACAGGAAAAGAAAAAAGTATGTTTGCGAGAGAGTATTTCTGGCAGGGTCTGATGACTCTGTGCGGACTCTTTGTAATCGTGTTGACGATTGTGATTGGAGCCTTTCTCGTCTACAAGGGATCTGCGACGTTTACCACCTTTCATCACTCGCTTCTGGAGTTTCTGGGATCGGGAGACTGGACACCTCAGGATGACGTATCCGGCGGTGGAGCAGTCGGTGCTCTGATCTTTATTGTGGGTTCGCTCTGCACCTGTGGACTTGCGCTCTTGATCTCGACTCCGTTTTCACTCGGATCTGCGATCTTCATCACGGAGATTTCTCCGAAGTTCGGAGAAAAGTTTTATCGTCCGGTTGTGGAGATCTTTGCAGGAATCCCGTCGGTGGTATACGGCTGGGTTGGACTTACGGTTCTTGTTCCGGCGATCAAAAATGTGTTTCATCGTCAGGTCGGTCACTCTGTTCTGGCAGCAGGACTTGTCCTTGCAGTGATGATTTTCCCGACAATCACAAGCGTGTCGGCAGATGCACTTCGCTCTGTCGGGAAAGAGACGAGAATGGCGGCATACGGACTGGGATCGACGAGATGGCAGACGATTTACCGCATTGTGATTCCGGCAGCAGGTCCTGGCGTAATCACAGGAATCATCATGGGATTTGCGAGAGCCTTCGGTGAAGCACTTGCAGTTGCAATGGTAATCGGACAGACGACCGCGCTCCCGACGAGCATTTTTTCGACGACAAAAACATTGACGACCGAGGTTGCCGCTCAGATGGGAAATGCAATGGAAGGCGGAGAACTCAAGTCTGCACTCTGGACAATGGCACTTTTGCTGTTCCTGATTTCACTCTTATTTATTTTCCTGATCCATATGGTTTCCGCAAAACAGCCGGAATGCAGTGTCAGAAGTGAAAAGAAAATGGTTGCCAAGGGTGCAACCCGTGAAAAGGAAAGAATAGCCGAAGAAAAAATTGATGCGATGGGAGGAAAAGCATGATGGTTGACGCAAAAATTCAGCGTTCGCGCATGGTAGACAGTGTAATGACGGCTGTGTTTTATGTCATCGCTGTGTTTTTCTTTACCCTGCTTCTGGGATTTGCATGTAAGGTCATTATCGGAGGACTCCTTGGGGCAAAGCCGGAGATGTTCCGGTTTGCGAGAAAGGGAAGTCTTGGAAACCAGCTCTTTAATACCATTTATCTTGTGGTTTTATCTCTTCTCGTCTCCGTTCCCCTCGGTGTGGGCGGAGGAATCTATCTGGGGATGTACGCAAAGCAGGGCAAAGGCGCACATTTCCTCAGAATGTGTATCGAGACGCTTTCCTCTCTGCCGTCGATCGTAGTCGGTCTGTTCGGATATCTGGTTTTTCTTGTATTTATGGGAATGGGGAAGAGCCTTTTCGCAGGTGCACTTTCCGTGTCGATTCTGACGCTTCCTCTGATCACGACAACGACGGAGGATGCGCTCAAAGGTCTTCCAAAAGGATATTTTCAGGCGAGCCTCGGTCTCGGAGCAACCAAATGGCAGTCGATTTTCCATGTTCTGCTTCCTGCCTGTGTTCCGCGAATTATGACCGGTGTGATTCTTGCAGCAGGTCGTGGTTTTGGTGAGGCGGCAGCACTTTTGTATACAACCGGATCTGGAACGGATCTTCGATGGGGCAACTGGAATCTCTCAGCTCCGACCTGCCCGCTCAATGTATTTCGCCCGGCAGAGACTCTGTCGATTCAGATCTGGAACTTGCAGGTCAACGGACAGGATCGGGCACTGGCAAATGCCTCGTCTGCAATCCTGATGCTTCTGGTGCTGGCATTCAGTATTGGCGCAAATCTCTGGAGCCATCACATCAAGAAAAAGAGTGCGGGAGAGGAAGCATAAGAAAAGAACCTGAAATAAAATCAGGAGAAAAAAAGGAGAGAAATCATGGAAGAGGGAAAACTGATAGAAAACGGCGGAGTGCCGAAATTTGATATCACGGATCTGAATCTGCATTATGGAACATTTCATGCATTAAAAGGAATCAACATGAAGATCCGAAAGAATGAGATTACTGCCTTCATTGGACCGTCCGGATGCGGAAAATCCACATTTTTGAAGACATTGAACCGGATGAATGATCTTGTGGACAATGTGAAGATTGAAGGTGGAGTCAAGCTCGACGGAAAAGATATTTTTAAAGAGATGGATGCGATCACTCTACGTCACCGTGTCGGGATGGTCTTCCAGCAACCGAATCCGTTTCCGAAGAGCGTGTACGACAATGTCGCTTATGGACCGCGAATCTTTGGCATTCATCGCAAGGCGGAGCTTGACGAGATTGTGGAGCGCAGTCTGCGTCAGGCAGCGATCTGGGATGAACTCAAGGATCGTCTGAATAAGTCAGCTCTCGGTCTTTCAGGCGGTCAGCAACAGAGACTCTGCATGGCGCGCACACTGGCAGTCGAGCCGGAAGTCATTTTGATGGATGAGCCGACCTCAGCGCTCGATCCGATTTCCACTTCAAAGATTGAGGATCTGGCGATGGAGCTGAAAGAGAAATATACGATTGTGATTGTCACACACAATATGCAGCAGGCAGCCCGTATTTCGGACAGAACAGCATTCTTCCTGCTCGGTGAGATGGTTGAATTCAATGAGACCGAGAAAGTCTTTTCTATGCCTCAGGACAAGCGAACCGAAGACTACATCAGCGGACGTTTCGGTTGATGCAAAGAGGAGAGAAGAGAGGGCTGCTGTTTGCAAAGCAACAAGAGGGGAGGAGAAAGAATGCTGAGAGTTCATTATGGTCAGCAGTTGGAGGAACTCAACAAGAAGCTCATTGAGATGGGCGCTTACTGTGAGGACTGCATCAGTGAGGTGGCAACGGCACTGAATAAAAAGAACAACAAAACGGAGGATTTAAAGACGAAGGAGCAGGCTCTGACAAGTCTTTTAAATAAGGTTTACAGCACCGATGCCTCGATTGACCAGATGGAGAGGGATATCGAGACACTTTGCCTGAAACTTCTTCTTCAGCAACAGCCGGTTGCTGGGGATCTGCGGTTGATTTCGGCTGCACTCAAGATGATTTCAGATATGGAACGCATCGGAGATCAGTGCGCAGACATTGCGGATATCGTCCGTGTTCTCAATGGCAAGAATGCATTTGAGCTGGAGTCCCATGTCCACATTCAGGATATGGCATCTGCGACGATGAAGATGGTAACCGCGTCCGTGGACTCCTATGTGGCACGCAATCTTTCCTCTGCGAGAATTGTGATTAAATCCGATGATGAGGTGGATGACCTGTTTGATAAGGTAAAACGGGAGATTGTTGATCTGATCGCAAAATACCCGGAAAAGGGTGAGGCACTTCTCGATTTTCTGATGATTGCCAAGTATTTTGAGCGTATCGGGGATCACGCGACGAATGTCGCAGAGTGGGTGGAATTCTCGATCACCGGAGAACATCAGGCAAAAACGAAGTATCAGAACTTAAGTACAGGAATCTAAATAAACTGTGCGTATTGAAATCCAGTAGATGAGATTCAGTGAAATCCGGATTTTTGTTCGGAACTGTTACGAATAATCTCCCCTCTATTGCTCATACTTTGGAAGTAGCCGGGAATGGAGAGATGTTTCTGGGAATGAAAACGAAGGGAACAGAAACAATCAGAGAGTGGAGGGGTGGGTGTGAACGACAGTTATCTGGATGTTTTACAGCATTACGAGGGGGAGCTGGATGGAGTCCGCCGGGGGCGCGGAGCATGGATCTGGGAGCAGAATGACCGGATTTTTCTGCTCAAGGAATATCGCGGAACCGTAAAACGGCTTGAGTTTGAGGAGGCGGTTCTTTATGCTTTGAGAGAGCGGGGAATTCCTTATGTGGACCAGTATATCCGCAATAAGGAGGGCGAGCTTGTCACGGTAGGACCGGATGGCACCCGGTATGTATTAAAAGAATGGTTTTCTGAGCGGGAATGTAGTCTGCGTGACACGAGAGAGATCTTTGTCGCAGTAGAATGGATCGGAAGGCTTCACCGAGCATTCCAGGGAATTTCCTGGCAGGATGCGTGGAGTATGGGTTCCACAATTCCGCCCGATTTGAGCTGTGAGATGGAACGGCATAACCGGGAAATGAAGCGGGTTCGGGCTTTCATCCGCGGAAAACGAAAGAAAAGTGAATTTGAACGCTGTGTTGCGACTGACTTTGATCAATTTTATGAGCAGGCGCTTGAGGCACAGAAGGGGCTGGAACGACTCGAGAAAAAGAATGAGGAGAACCGGCTTTTTTTGTGTCATGGGGATCTTGACCAGCATCATTTGCTTCTTCGCAGGGATGAGGCAATTTTTGTGGAATTTCATCAGATGCATCGGGGGAGTCAGATGAGTGATCTGAGCCGTTTCATGAGGAAAGTCATGGAAAAACATGGCTGGAATGAGCTGCTGGGGGTGTCTTTGCTTGAGCGATATGAGAGGGAAAATCCACTTGATGAGACGGAGCGAAATCGGCTGTATTACCTGCTTCTCTATCCGGAAAAATACCAGAAACAGCTCAATTATTACAACAACAGCAATAAAGCGTGGATTCCGGAGAAGAATGTGGAGAAGCTTCGCGTGTTGGTATCCCAGCAGGAGAAAAGAATGCACTTTCTCGAAAAAATAAAGTAAGAGAAATTCCCGGGTTTTTCTTCCTTTTTCAGATGCATTGTTATATAATAAAAGCATCGCAGGTCGTACCCGTGACCTGACAGAAACGTCGGAAAGTCGATGGATGTAATCGAAAATAGATCATCAATTTGCCATCGGAAGAACGATAAGAATGGGGAAAAACAGGAGGGAGTATTAGTTATGAAGGATTACATGAAGATTTATCAGGAATGGCTTGATAATCCGTACTTCGACGAGGCTACAAAAGAGGAACTGCGCGGAATTGCCGGAGATGAGAATGAGATCAAAGAGCGTTTCTATAAGGATCTGGAATTCGGTACCGCAGGTCTGCGTGGTATCATCGGCGCCGGTATCAACCGCATGAATATCTATGTAGTACGCCGTGCAACCCAGGGACTTGCAAACTACATCATCAAGCAGGGAGGAGCAGACAGAGGCGTAGCAATCGCATATGACTCCCGCCGTATGTCTCCTGAGTTTGCAGATGAGGCAGCACGCACTCTGGCAGCAAACGGAATCCGTGCTTACAAGTTCGAATCCCTGCGTCCGACTCCGGAGCTGTCCTTTGCAGTGAGAGAGCTTGGATGTATCGCAGGAATCAACGTAACTGCAAGCCACAACCCGCCTGAGTACAATGGATACAAGGTATACTGGGAGGATGGCGCACAGTTTACTCCGCCTCATGACAAGGGTGTTACCGAGGAAGTTCTGGCAATCGAGGATCTGTCTACTGTCAAGACAATGACCGCTTCCGATGCAAAGTCTCTTGGACTTTACAAGGTAATCGGCGCTGAGATCGATGATAAGTATCTGGCTCATGTTGAGGCTCAGGTTGTCAACCAGGATGCGATCAACAAGATGCAGAAGGACATCAAGATCGTGTACACTCCTCTGCATGGAACCGGAAATGTTCTGGTACGCCGTGCTCTGCATGACATCGGTTTTGAGAATGTCTATGTAGTTCGTGAGCAGGAGCTTCCGGATGGTGAGTTCCCGACTGTAAGCTATCCGAACCCGGAGGCAGCAGAGGCATTTGCTCTGGGTCTGAAGCTCGCAGAGGAGATCGATGCAGACCTTGTTCTGGCAACTGATCCGGATGCAGACCGTCTTGGTGTGTATGTGAAGGACACCAAGTCCGGCGAGTACATTTCCCTGACCGGAAATATGTCCGGTTCCCTGCTGTGTGAGTACGTTCTGAGCCAGAAGGCTGTTCAGAACAAGATCCCGGCAGACGCTGAGGTTGTTAAGTCTATCGTGAGCACGAACCTCATCGATGCCGTTGCAGGTGCTTACAACTGTAAGCTCGTGGAGTGCCTGACCGGATTCAAGTGGATCGGCCAGCAGATCCTCAAGGAGGAGAATACCGGTGTTGGTCACTACATGTTCGGTATGGAGGAGAGCTACGGCTGTCTGATCGGTACCTATGCGCGTGATAAGGATGCAGTTTCCGCTACGGTTGCTCTGTGTGAGGCTGCTGCATACTACAAGACCAAGAACATGACTCTGTGGGATGCAATGGTTGCAATGTACGACAAGTACGGCTACTACAAGGATTCCGTAAAGTCCATCGGTCTGTCCGGTATCGAGGGTCTGGCAAAGATTCAGTCGATCATGGAGACTCTGAGAAACAACACTCCGGCAGAGGTTGGCGAGTACAAGGTTCTGTCCGCACGCGATTATCAGAAGGATACGATCAAGGATATGGCAACCGGAGATGTTGTACCGACCGGTCTTCCGGCATCCAACGTTCTGTATTATGACATGAACGACAATGCATGGCTGTGCGTTCGTCCGTCCGGTACTGAGCCGAAGATCAAGTTCTACTATGGCGTAAAGGGCACTTCCTTAGCTGACGCAGACGAGAAGTCTGAGGCACTCGGAAAGGCAGTTGCCGAGATGGTGGACAAGCTGATGTAATTTATGTATGTAAAACTCTGAGGAGAACCCAAACTTTTGAGTTTACAGGGAGTCAGATTGCTTTGTGGCAGTCTGGCTCCTTTTTTCTTTTTTGTGAGAGTGATGGAGATGGTGGTTATTATAGAGAAAACTGGTACGAAAAAACAGTTGACAGGGATCAGAGCTACGTCTATACTGAATTTATCTTCACCGGATTTCTTTCCGGTTGGGTTCTAAAGATATCGAGATGTTCATGCGCAGATTTCGCGGACAGATCAGAAGAGAGAAAATCAACAGAATAAACGAAAAAGAGCAGGATGCAGACATTTTGCCCGGAGATCGTTCTCGAGAATGTTCCGGAAGCGGAAGTCGGATGCATTCGGAGAGGACAGATGAGTATGGAAATGGTGATGAGTGGGAAACTCCAGTGCAAGGTGCGCGCAAAGGCGAAGCTGATGCAGTATTTTTTAAGCGTGCCGGAGTATCGGATGGCGCTGATGGAGCGCATTGGAGATCTTGGGATTGGGAGAAAGAAGATTCCCGAGAAAATTCGGTGTCGTTTTCCGGGTGAAATCGGAAAGACAGTTGAAAATATGGCAGTTCTCGATGAGAATGCGCTTGAGCTTGCGTATGAGCAGGTCGTGAGCGGGGATGTCTTGGAGGCATGGTTGGAGCATCAGACCTTGGCGATCGCTTATCACAGCCGAAAGGCACTGGAGCTTGACCAGAAGACAATCACAATTTCCATACAGAAGTATCTGGTCTATGCGCTCGTCAAAAACGAGAGGTGTCTGAAAGAAATTCGTGCGGTTCGTGAGAAACTTTCTGGGGCTTCGGGGTCAAGTCCTGATTTCCGGAAAAATGAATTTCAGGATCAAAATTTCTTCGCTTGGTTTCCTCAGTGGCGGAGGGAGGATGCAAGATGGTGCATGGAGCTTCTTGAACAGATTCGTCAGAATGCACCTCAAAAGGGAGATGCCTATCAGATGTTCTGGGAGATTGCGCAGAGTGGATACAGAAAGATGCAGAAGTTTCTCCGCGGGTGTGAGCGGATGAATGGAACCGTCTTTGCACAACTTTCCACAGAGTCTGATATGGCACTTAGAATCTCGGCGTCAGTTCTTGGAATTGCTATGGCAGAGAAACTTGAGATTCCGCGAGAGGAGGATTTTCTGTTTTATACCTTTCTTCCGGTCCTTCAGGATTACGAGTTGCAGATGAATGAGACGGAAGAAGAGGTCGCAATCAGTGCAGAGGGACGCAAAAAATTCAGGGAGATGAAGGAGATCTATCGCTGTGAGGATTACGTCAAGAGTTGTCTCGAACACCCGCTTCGGGATGTGAGTGATGAGACGCTTCGGAAAATGATGGCGGAGGCAGAAGGAATGGAGGGCACTGAGGCAGAACATGCGGAAAACGGGGATGGAGATGGCACGGAAGTCGGATGCGATTATCGGGAGATCTTTTCGATTTTTCATATGAATCCAAGGATGTTGCAGGGAATCCAGCTGACCGATCAGGAGATTCAGAAGATTTTTTCTCTGAATGCCGATATGGACTGGGAGGAGTATATGCCGTGGCTGTTGGCATCCACCCTGTGTAAATATATCGGAAAGCTGACGGAATACTGTGAGCGGAATCGTGAGGAGCGGGAAGAACAAAAGAGACGAAAGAAGTTTTTCGGGGATAGAGAAAAACAGATTGATGTGGAAGAGTGCGAGAGACTTTTAAGACGTCTTCAGGAACTTCAGAGAGAGAATCTGAATTTGCGAGAGAGATTGGAGAGAATGAAGACAGATCGCAAGAACCTTGATCAGAGCCTCTGTCAGGCAAATCAATGTCTCGAGCAGAGAAAGGATCAGATTGAAGAGCTGAGGCGGGAGCAGGAGCGAAGAGGGAAGGAGTTAAACCAGCTTCGAGAGTACGTTTGGCAGATGACGGGGAGTTTTCGCGGGGGATCTGGAAGGTCACAGAATCCGTATTTGGGACAGTATATAGATGAATCGGAGAATAGTAAAGATACAGAAAATACAGAAGATACAAAAGATATAAAAGAAACAGAAGAAATAGAAAAAATGGGAGGAAACTGTGCGGAAAATCTTCGGACAATCCTGAAAGGACGCCGGGTGATTGTGATCGGAGGTCATGTGAACTGGCAGAAGCGGTTTCGAGAGCAGTTTCCGCAGTGGCAGTTTATGTCCGCGGACAAGAATAACTACGACGGAGAGAGCATCCGAAGCAAGGAAGTCATTATTGTAAATACGGCGGTACTCAAACACAGTTGTTATTATCGGGTGCTTGCGGAGCGCGGGGAGAACCAGATTCTGCTCTATGTCAATGGAAGCAATCCCGAGCGGTGTATGCAGGAGCTGATTGAACAGTTGAAGTGCGTTTGAGTTTTTGGCTGGATTTTCTCGCGCTCCGCCAAACGAAATACTTTTGCGAGTTAAGAAAATAAAAATGATCTTTAATAACGTCAACAGGTTCTCTTTTGCTAATTGATTTGATTAAACATTTTTGGGCTATAAGTTCTCAATTGTACTACGCAATTCCTTCAGCGCAGAAGCAAAACGGCGGGAGATTGCACCTGGGTTTCGACGAAGGATTGCAGGGGTACGTTTGCCAATGCGTGTTTTGAGAACGTCGCGCTTTTCGTTCAGCTGTTTGGACAGCTCCTGAATTCTTGTCTCGAATTCTTCTTTCTTGAGGTTTATATTCTCATGGCGAAGCTCGGCAGATTCGACAACGGAATCGCGGACATTTTCTTTGATGCGGTGGATTTCCTGAACCGTCTCAGCACGCAGAAGGGCAATCTGAACCTGCATATCCTCAAGCTCGGCACGCAGTTTGGTGATTGATTCGAGGGCGCGAGCGAGGTCGAGAGCTTCCTTCGTGGACTGGAACGTATCATATCCAAAGAGAATCGTTGTTGTGATCAGGAAAAAACATTCTGTGTGAGGTTTGATTTCGAGAACAGCCTTTGCAATCGGTGGATGAATTACTTCCGTCATAAGGATTGTCAGGAAACCCCATGCAATCGAGGAAGTCAGGCAAATGTATCCGTGCAGATTGAATTTCTGATTGCTGTAATCCCAGTAACGCACTTTAAATAAACGTTCCATCGCCCATCCGGTGATGTATTCGAGAACAGTGGCTCCGATTAAACCTGAGAAATAGACGGCGATCAGGCTGTTTCTCACCGGCAGAGAGACCCATAGCATCATCACTGCTCCGGTTCCGTAAAGAGGGAGCATTGGGAGACGGAGAAAGCCACGGTTGACAAAGTGTCTCTGTTTCAGAGAAACGTAGGTGGATTCAAAAATCCATCCGAAAAAGCAATAGACGTAAAAGAACGTCAGCCAGTGGTACCAAGCGTAAGTATACATGACAGTGAGTCCTTTCTAAATGTAGAATGAGAGATAAGAAGCCTGTGTTAAGTGATTTGAGTCATACCTCTTAATTTTTCTTTTTCGCACATTATACCATAAAAGCAGTCAATCAAAAAGACAGATGTTAGAGCGTGCCTGAAAATAAATATTTCAAACATGCTCTAGCATCTGTCTCGAACAAAACTTCATATTCCTTAATAAATAGTTTTACAAACAGAATCCTAGATTTCTTACGCGGTCGCCTGAATCCGTTTCTGGTAAAACCGCACGGCGCAGGACAGGGAGAAGCAGATTGCAAAATAGCAGAGTGCGATGAACGCATACAGGGTTGTGATCTGTGCAGGACTGCGCAGAGAACCCATGACAATACTGCTGTTTCTCATGAACTCGGCAATGTCGACTGCTTTCAGGAACGAAGTATCCTTGATGACAGTGATAACCTGAGAGAGCAGTGCCGGGATGATGCTCTTGAATGTCTGCGGGAGAACGATGTAGACCATCGTCTGCCAGAATGTAAAGCCCTGGGAGGCAGCTCCCTCAAACTGTCCTTTCGGAACGTTGTTTAAGCCTCCGCGGACGATCTCTGCAATTACAGCGGTTGTGAACAGCGTACAGGCGAAGATTGCTTTCACGGTCGGATCACCCTGCATCGTGAAGCGAATCCAGAGAATCCACAGGATGTTCGGTGTACAGCGGAAAAATTCGATGTAGGCTCCGACAAGGCGGGAGAGGATCGTCAGCTTTCCGGTACAGAAGTGGCGAACCATTGCGACGAGTGTGCCGAAGAACAGGCTCAGAACAATCGTGCATGCGGAGATCAAAACCGTCGTCAGAAGTCCCTGCATCATAAAGAGAAGATTGGATTTTGTAAAGATGGATGCAAATACCTCAGCCATTTCATGCCACCCCCTTCATTTTTTTCGGAACCGGAGTGCGCTTTGCGCGGATCTCCAAATAGCGGGAGAGCTTTGCGATCGGGAAACAAATGACAAAGTACAAAAGAGCACACGGCAGATATGCCTGCACGAAGTATCCGAGATCACTGCCCCAGGAATCCGCATGATACATCAGATCCATTCCTGCGATCATTGCGAGAACAGAAGTGTTCTTCACAAGGTTGAGCGCCTGGTTTGCAAGCGGTGGCATGATCATCTTGAGCGTCTGCGGAAGAATGATGTAGCGCATCGTCTGAATGTAGGTGAAACCCTGTGAGTATGCGGCATCAAACTGTCCTCTCGGCACAGCCTCGATACCGGTTCGGATGACTTCGGAGATGTAGGCACCGTGGTAGATGCCGACGCCGATGACACCGATGATGAATTTCGGAACTCTTCCGCCGATCACGAACGGCAGGCAGTTGTAATAGAAGAAAACCTGTACAACGAGAGGAGTATTCTGGAAAAATTCCACATAGATTCTTGCGATGACATTTAAGACTTTTACTTTCACAGTGGAAAGCATTCCAAAAATGACACCTAAGGCAAGCGCCAGCAGGAGACCTGCCAGCGCTACTTTCAGTGTCATGATAAAACCTGGTATGTATTCCTCCGGGAGGACTTCCATGAATGCCTCCCAGCCTTTTACGTTAAACAGTTCTTTTATCATGAGTTATTCGATTCCCCAACCTTTCATCATTTCGTCCATTTTACCACTGCTCTTGAGATCGTCGACAACGCCGTTTACCAGCTCTGCAAGTCCCTTGTTGTCGAGCTTGGAAGCAACACCGTACTCCTGCTCTGCGAAACGATCCGGAAGAAGGGTGGTGGAGTCATCGTTGTATCCTGCAAGAATTGCGCGGTCAACGGAGAATACATCGATGTTCTTTGCTGCAAGTGCAGCTGCCAGAGACGGATAACCGTCAAACTCCTCAAATTCCGGCTTCACGTTGATGTTGTTTTCCTTGGTGTACTCACCGAATGCCTTTGCAGTCGTGGAACCCTGAGAAACACCAATGATCTTGCCGTCAAGGTCATTGATCGATTCAATGCCGGAGTCTTTCAGAACGAGAAGACCAACAGCGTCTGTATAGTATGGGTCAGAGAAATTCCATTTTTCCTTACGCTCAGGAGTGATCGTGTAAGTTGCAATGACGAGGTCAACCTCACCATTGTCGAGAAGCGGTCCTCTTGTCTTTGCAGTCACACCCTGGAAAGTGACGAGATCCTTGTCCTTTGCCTCGTCAGCGGTGCATCCGAAGATCTTTCCTGCGATCTCGTAAGCCAGATCAACTTCTACACCCTCCATCTTTCCGGTTTCCGGATTCTGGTAACCGAACTTCGGAACATCGACTTTCGTTCCGACTTTCAGTTTGCCGGCGTCGATAATCTTCTGAACGTCAGCAGTGGTGTCTCCGGATGCGGAGGAATTGTCAGCAGAGCTTCCTTCCGTGGTGGTTGCTGTGGTATCAGCAGGAGCAGTTGTGGAAGCACCCGAATCGGAACCGGAGCATCCGGTCAGTACAGCTGCCATCATCATAGCAGTAGCAAAGAGAGCGGTACCTGTCTTGAACATGTTCTTTTTCATAATTGTTTCCTCCTCAAAAAAAGTTTCTGTGACTCATTTCTATACAAAAAGACTCCCTGACCTGATTATTCCTGCATATCTATGTATGTGGTATATTTTGGAAAATCGTCGAAGGAGCCTTTATGCTAGCAGTAATATTAAGAAAGCAAAATCGGCGCCATCGTTTCTTGCGATTGTTTAATGAAGAATCTTGCTTAAGAACGCTTTGGTACGCTCGTTCTCCGGATTCGTGAAGAAATGCTCCGGAGTTCCTTCTTCTACAATATATCCGCCGTCCATGAAAATGACGCGGTCAGCAACCTGTCTTGCAAATCCCATCTCGTGGGTGACACAAACCATTGTGATATTTTCTTTGGAGAGTCCGACCATAACGTCGAGAACTTCCTGAACCATCTCCGGGTCGAGAGCGGAAGTCGGCTCATCGAAGAGGATCAGTTTCTGCTTCGTGCAGAGCGCACGGGCAATCGCCACACGCTGCTGCTGACCACCGGAAAGGTTCTGAGGATAGGCGCCAGCCTTGTCGGCAAGACCAACGCGCTCAAGATATTTCATAGCCGTCTCTTCGGCTTCTTTTTTCGGAACTTTCTGCAACTTGATCGGTGCCAGAGTCAGATTCTGGAGAACCGTCATATGTGGATACAGATTGAACTGCTGGAACACCATCGAGGAATACTTTCTCGCCATCTCACCGCGGTTTTTCTTTGTCATCAGCTGATCGTTGATGTAAACCTCTCCGGCGGTCGGCTCCTCTAAGTAGTTCATGCAGCGAATCAGAGTGCTCTTACCGCTTCCGGACGGTCCGATGATAACAAGCTTCTCGCCCTCCTCAACAGTCAGATTGATATTCTTTAAAACCTCCAGGCTTCCGTAGTTCTTTTTCAGGTTCTCAACTTTTATCATAATCTCTGCCACCTTTCTATGAGATAGTCATTAAAAGTTCCATTTGCGCTTCCGCGATAGAATTGAGAGTAAAAAAGGCACTCGAACATGCCCCCAGTTGCGGGGGATGCCGAGCGCCTTTGCTCCTCTGATCTATGTTGCATTTCTGTTTGAATTGCTTTTTTTTGCATTATATGCGCCAAAAATCGAAAAGTCAATAGTTTTTTCGAAAAAATACAATTTTTAACTTGTTTTTGCCACAGGTTTTTGGTTGTAATACTTTATTAAATTAAATTTGTGAAGGTGTAGAGTGTGAAAATGAGAAGAAGAACGATGGCGGAAAAGAAATAGGAAGAGAAGAACCAAAGAGGGTTCTGATCGGGAGGACGGTCGAGCACGGTTTTATGACAAAAAAACGACGGAGTTGGAGTCTTGCACCATTTCCATAAATATGTTACACTCTTCGCAAAGGTCAGCATGTAAGGACCCAGTTTTTGTTGCTGTGCATGCAGGGAACAGATCAGAATTTGCTCGTTGCTGGGAGCAGTAACCATTCAGAGACATTCAGAGAAGAGAGAAAGGAAGATACCCATGAATTTATCTTATCAGAGCACACGGGGCGGAGAGAGCGGTCTGACTGCTTCTCAGGCAATTTTGAAAGGTCTTGCAGATGACGGCGGTCTGTTTATGCCGGTGGAAATCCCGAAACTGGATATTCCGCTGAAAGAACTCTACGGGGCAACTTATCAGGAGACAGCTTATCAGGTAATGAAGCTGTTCTTCACCGACTTTACAGAGGAGGAGCTTCGTTACTGCATCAATCACGCTTACGATGAAAAATTTGATACCGAGGAGATTGCTCCGCTTGTAAAGGCAGATGGTGCTTACTATTTGGAGCTTTTCCATGGAAAGACGATTGCATTTAAGGATATGGCACTCTCGATTCTTCCGTATCTGATGACGACATCCGCAAAGAAGAATCAGGTAAAGAACGACATCGTGATCCTGACGGCAACCTCCGGTGATACCGGAAAGGCGGCTCTTGCAGGTTTTGCGGACGTTCCGGGAACGAGAATCATCGTCTTTTACCCGCAGGGCGGTGTCAGCCGGATTCAGGAGCTTCAGATGGTGACCCAGAAGGGAGACAACACCGCAGTTGTCGCAATTCATGGAAACTTTGACGATGCTCAGACCGGAGTGAAGAATATTTTCGGGGACAGGGATTTTGCAGAGCGACTTGCAGGCAAGGGCTTCCAGCTCTCCTCTGCAAACTCGATCAACATCGGTCGTCTTGTTCCGCAGATTGTATATTATGTGTATGCATATGCAAAACTTGTGAGCAATGAGGAGATTGCAGACGGAGATCCGATCAATGTGACGGTTCCGACCGGAAACTTTGGAAATATTCTGGCTGCCTACTTTGCAAAACAGCTCGGCGTGCCGATCAAGAAGCTGATCTGCGCTTCTAATGACAACAAGGTACTCTACGATTTCTTCCAGACCGGAACGTATGACAGAAAGAGAGAGTTTATTCTGACGACTTCCCCGTCTATGGATATTCTGATTTCGAGCAACCTGGAGCGTCTGATTTACTTAAGTACCGGTTGCGATGCGATGGCAACGGGCGCACTGATGAAGGAGCTGAGCGAGAAGGGCGCCTACACGGTAACCGACGCACAGAGAGATTTTATGAAGGATTTCTGCGGTGGTTATGCGACCGAGAAGGAAGATGCAGATGAGATCCGCCACGTCTACGAGGAGACCGGATATGTGATCGACACCCACACCGCTGTCGCAAGTGCAGTTTGCAGAAAGTACCGCGAGGAGACGAAGGACAATACTCCGATTGTGATTGCTTCGACGGCAAGTCCGTATAAGTTTGCACACAGCGTTATGGAGGCGATTGCAGGTGAGCAGGGTGACCGCGATGAGTTTGCGATCGTGGATGAGCTGAGCAAGACTGCGAATGTTCCGGTTCCTCAGGCAGTTGAGGAGATCCGTACCGCACCGATCCGTCATACAAGAGTTTGCGACCGCACGGATATGGAGAAGGAAGTCGCAGAGATTCTCGGATTATAAGAAATACAGTTAGTTTAGATAGAAAAAGTACCTTTTTGGCGGTTGAAAAAATTCGGAAAAGCGAATTCTATTGCCAAAAAAATAACGAAGGCTCTTTTCAAATCACAAAAAATGTATTATACTATGGGTATGTTTTTGAAAAGAAAATATGTAACTGTGGGGATACATGAAGAAGGTATGAAACAGTTGTTACAGTTCATGCGTTAGGCGGATTGTAACGGACAGTTACAAATATCATGAATGGAGGATGGAATCATGTTAGTATCTGCAACAGAAATGCTGAAAAAAGCAAAAGAAGGGCATTATGCAGTAGGACAGTTTAACATCAATAACCTGGAGTGGACAAAGGCAATCCTGGCTACGGCTCAGGAGATGAACTCCCCGGTAATTCTGGGTGTTTCCGAGGGTGCCGGCAAGTATATGACCGGATTTAAGACCGTAGCACAGATGGTTAAGGCAATGATCGAGGAGATGAACATCACAGTTCCGGTTGCTCTGCATCTGGATCATGGTACCTATGATGGCTGCTACAAGTGCATTAAGGCTGGTTTCTCCTCCATCATGTTTGACGGTTCTCACTATGCAATCGAAGAGAACGTGGAGAAGACCAAAGAGCTGGTTAAGGTTGCTCATGCAATGGGTCTGTCCATCGAGGCTGAGGTTG
The DNA here is from genome assembly GCF_983179755.1 of Brotaphodocola sp. Taxonomy (NCBI): domain Bacteria; kingdom Bacillati; phylum Bacillota; class Clostridia; order Lachnospirales; family Lachnospiraceae; genus Brotaphodocola; species Brotaphodocola sp. The sequence continues at coordinate 184,472 of NZ_CFAHBC010000001.1, forward strand.
GTTCCATCGGCGGTGAGGAAGATGGCGTTATCGGTATGGGCGAGTGCGCTGATCCGAACGAGTGCAAGGCAATCGCAGATCTGGGCGTTGACTTCCTGGCAGCAGGTATCGGCAACATTCACGGAAAGTATCCGGCAAACTGGAAGGGCTTGAGCTTTGAGACTCTGGCAGCAGTTCAGGAGAAGACCGGTGATCTTCCGCTGGTTCTGCACGGTGGTACCGGAATCCCGGCTGATCAGATCAAGAAGGCAATCTCTCTCGGCGTTGCAAAGATCAACGTAAATACCGAGTGCCAGCTGGCATTTGCTGCTGCTACCCGTAAGTACATCGAGGAAGGCAAGGATGAGCAGGGCAAGGGCTTTGACCCGAGAAAACTGCTTGCTCCGGGCGCAGAGGCAATCAAGGCAACCGTAAGAGAGAAGATTGAACTGTTTGGTTCCGCAAATAAGGCTTGAAATTAGGGGTCGTACTTAATAAAATAAACTTCTGACAGGAAAAGAAGAAAATCGCGAAAAAGTACTTGCTTTTTCTGGTAAGATGGGTTATTTTAATAAAGAACGATGGCGTTCTTCTTATAAGAAGGAGGGCGCCATTTTTTTTTATGCAGGATATACAGAAACAATGCAGATTTATTCATTTTTTATTTTCTGCGTGATTTCATGAGGAACGGAAGGGTGTTCAACCCCGGTATGGACTGTATGAATCAATGAGGAGATCCGGAATGGAAATTCAAAGGAGAGGAAGGAAAAATTTATGAGCGAGATCGTAAATATGTCTGAAGTATTCGGCAAGAATGTCTTTAACGAGACTGTAATGAAAGAGCGCCTGCCGAAGGCCGTATTCAAGAAGCTGAAGAAAACCATCGAGGATGGTGCAGAACTGGACCCGTCTATCGCAGATGTTGTTGCTCATGCAATGATGGATTGGGCAATCGAGAGAGGAGCAACTCACTATACACATTGGTTCCAGCCACTGACCGGCGTTACCGCTGAGAAACATGATTCCTTCATTTCCGCTCCAGATTCCGAGGGAAGAGTCATCATGGAGTTCTCCGGCAAAGAGCTGATCAAGGGTGAGCCGGATGCATCTTCGTTTCCGTCCGGTGGTCTTCGTGCTACCTTCGAGGCAAGAGGATATACCGCTTGGGATTGTACTTCTCCGGCATTCTTAAAGGAGGATGCAATCGGTGTGACCCTGTGCATTCCGACCGCATTCTGTTCTTACAAGGGTGAGGCACTCGATCAGAAGACCCCGCTTCTTCGTTCGATGCAGGCAATTGATAAGCAGTCCCTGAGAATTCTGAAACTGTTTGGCAACACCACTGCAAAACGCGTGGTTCCGTCCGTAGGACCGGAGCAGGAGTATTTCCTGGTTGACCGTGCAAAATATTTACAGAGAAAAGACCTGATCTACACCGGTCGTACCCTGTTCGGCGCAATGCCTCCGAAGGGTCAGGAGCTGGATGATCATTACTTTGGAGCAATTCGTGAGAGAATTGGTTCTTATATGAATGAGGTCAACAAGGAGCTGTGGAAACTCGGCGTTACCGCTAAGACCCAGCACAACGAGGTTGCACCGGCACAGCATGAGCTGGCTCCGATCTACGATCAGGCAAACCTTGCAGTTGATCACAACCAGATGGTTATGGAGACTTTGAAGAAAGTTGCCGGTCGTCATGGACTGTCCTGTCTGCTTCATGAGAAGCCATTCGCAGGTGTCAATGGTTCCGGTAAGCACAACAACTGGTCCCTGACTTCTGATAATGGTGTAAACCTGTTAAGCCCGGGCGAGACCCCGCACGAGAACATTCAGTTCCTTCTGGTTCTGGCATGTATCCTGAAGGCTGTTGATGTTCATGCAGATCTGCTTCGTGAGTCCGCAGCAGATGTCGGCAACGATCACCGTCTTGGCGCAAACGAGGCACCGCCGGCAATCATTTCCGTATTCTTAGGCGAACAGCTTGAGGATGTCATCGATCAGCTGTGCAGTACCGGTGAGGCAACCCACTCCAAGAAGGGCGGTACCTTAAAGACCGGCGTTGCAACTCTTCCGGATCTGGATAAGGATGCAACCGATCGTAACCGTACTTCACCGTTTGCATTTACCGGAAACAAGTTCGAGTTCCGTATGGTTGGTTCCGCAGATTCCATCGCTTCCCCGAACGTAGTTCTGAACACGATCGTTGCAGAGGCATTCAAGGAAGCAGCAGACGAGCTGGAGAAGGCAGATGACTTCGACACCGCTGTTCATGATATGATCAAGAAGCTGCTCAGAGAGCACAAGCACATCATCTTCAACGGCAACGGTTACTCCGATGCATGGGTTGAGGAGGCTGAGCGCCGTGGTCTGCCGAACATCCGCTCTATGGTAGATGCAATCCCGGCACTGACCACTGAGAAGGCAATCAAGCTGTTCGAATCCTTCGACGTATTCACCGAGGCAGAGCTTCAGTCCCGTGCAGAGGTTGAGTACGAGGCTTACGCAAAGGTCATCAACATCGAGGCAAAGACGATGCTCGACATGGCAGGCAAGCAGATCATTCCGGCAGTTATCAAGTACACCACCGAGCTGGCTGAGTCCTTAGGTAAGGTAAAGAGTGCTTGTCCGGAGGCTGACACCAGCGTACAGACCGAACTGCTTACTGAGACTTCTGCTCTGCTGTCCGATATAAAGGTAGCACTGGCCGCTCTGGCAGATATTGTTGAGGAGTGCGAGGGCATGGAGAGCGGAAGCGATCAGGCTCACGCTTACCACGACAAGGTTGTTCCGGCAATGGCTGCTCTGCGTGCACCGGCTGATAAGCTGGAGATGATCGTGGATAAGGATCTGTGGCCGTTCCCGAGCTATGGCGATCTGATGTTTGAGGTATAAAAGATCAGATATTTGTTTGATAAATGAGACTACCGCAATCCCACTGACTTTAGACAATGGGTAGTTCACATATGGGTTCTTTTTTTGAGAAAATAAAGGTTACTGTTTGTGCACTGCATGAACAATGACAGCTAGACGGCGGTTCCGCAGGAGATGGCGGGACCGCCGTTTACTTTTTTCCATGAATATTGTATGATAGAAACAGCGCTATTTGAAAAAAGTTTTTCTGTATATTTTGAAATGATGGAAACGGAAAATAAGATCTGAGGAATCTGAGGAAAAAGAAATGAATGTAGTTTATGCGTCAAATGACGCTTATGCAAGGCATTTAGGCGTGTCGATGTATTCTCTCTTTGACCGGAATCAGGAGGTCGAGAAGATTGAGGTCTGGGTGCTGTCAATGGCGATTTCAGAGGAAAATCAGGAGAATTTAAAAAAGATTGCCGATCAGTATCGCCGCAGATTAAATTTTGTGGAGCTTGCTGATCTCAAGCAGAAAATTGGTTTTGAGGTGGAGACCGGTGCCTATGACATCAGTATCATGCTTCGTCTCTTTGTCGGGGAGACCTTGCCGGAGAGCATCGAGAAGGTTCTCTATTTCGACTGTGACACCGTGGTTGCCCAGCCACTCAGGCATCTGTGGAAGACGGAGCTTCATGAAAATGTGATCGGTGCGGTGATGGAACCGACAATCTATCCGGAGGTGAAAGCCTCGATCGGGCTTGATAATGACGAGCCGTATTTCAACTCGGGGGTTCTGCTGATCAATCTGAAAAAGTGGAGAGAAGAGGGCGTTCAGCAGAGACTTCTCGATTTCTGGAAGGAGAAGGGCGGAAAACTTTTTGCGAGCGATCAGGATGTGATCAACGGAGGGCTGAAAGGGCAGATCCAGATGATTTCTCCGCGATATAATTTTTTTACGAATTACCGCTATTTCTCTTATCAGACGCTTGTGCGCCATGAGCCTGCATATCGGGCAGTGAAGAGAGAACAGCTCACAACGGCGAAGCGTCACCCGGCGATCATTCACTATATGGGGGATGAGAGACCGTGGATTGCCGGAAACAGAAATCATTATCGCAAGGCGTATGAGTTTTATCTGGAAAAGACACCGTGGGCAGGAAGTCCGAAGGAGAAGGGAAAAGAGCGTTACATGCTCGCCTATCATCTGATGGATTATGTGACAGCAGTTTGTCCGGCAGTGCGCTGGGCAATCAGCCGTCAGATGGGAATGAAGTTTGTGGAAAACAGAAAGAGAGAAAATAAAAAATGATTACGGTTTTGATGGCAACCTGGCAGGGAAAGAAATATCTGGAACAACAGCTTGACTCGATTCTGGCGCAGACTGTGCCCGTGCGGATTGTGATCTCGGATGACGGATCGGATGACGGAACGAGGGAACTTCTTGAGCGCTATGCCGAGTGGTATCCGAAGCAGATTGTGCTTCATCATCACCAGACTCCGCAGGAGCGAAAAGCATTGGCATTGCAGAAATCAGAGGGAAAAGAAAGACAGAGAATTCCGGCATCAGCACAGAATTTCTTCTCGCTGATGGAGTTTGTCGCTGAGGAGGACGAGAGTGATTATGTGATGCTCTCCGATCAGGATGATGTCTGGTTCAACGACAAGGTGAAAGTGCTTGCCGGAAGAATGCGCCAGATGGAGAGACAGATGGGAAAGGAGATCCCGATTCTGCTTCACTCGGATATGGAGGTTGTGGATGAGAATCTCGCGCCGATTGCCCCGAGTTTCTTTGAATATCAGAACTGTCACCCGGAGCGCAGCTCGTTTGCAGAGGTATTGATAGAGAATCCGGTGACGGGCGGAGCCTGCATGATGAACCGTGCACTCTTGCATCTCGTCGCAAAGGCGCCGAAGAGCTGTTGCATGCATGATTGGTGGATTGCGCTTGTCGCTTCGTGCTTCGGTGTGATCAGCTGGGGAGACGAGGCGCTCTATCAGTATCGCCAGCATGAGGACAATGTGCTCGGCGCACAGAAGAAGGGACTTTTGACGGCGATTGAGAGCCGGAAGGGACGAGGAGAGGAGATTGCCCGTGCATATGGACAGATCTTTGCGCAGGCGACGGCATTTGGTCACCGTTTCTGGAAGGAGATGACACCGGAGCAGAAGAGCACGCTTCGCGCATTTCTTGCGCTTCCGTATCAGTCTCCGGCAGGTCGTGTAAAGAATATCATGCGTCACCATTTCTGCAAGAATTCCCGGGTTCAGACACTTGCGATGTGTGTGACGATCCCGAAGATGGCGGGGGGACAGCTCTCGCTTGACCGTCTTGAGGCGCAGGGTCAGAGAGCACAGAAAGACCGTCCGATTCCCTGGAAAAAGGAGAAGGAGGATGAATCCCTGTGAATGTGAAGACGAAAATTTGTAGTGTGATTCTGAATTATAACGATGCCGAGACAACCGAACAGCTCGTCCGCCTGATCCATGAATATGATGTGCCGGAGGAGATCGTGGTCGTCGATAATGCGTCGACCGATGATTCGTGGGACCAGCTCAAAGGTCTGGAGGATCAGAAAGTTCATGTGATTCGAGCAGAGAAGAATGGCGGATACGGAGCGGGAAATAATTTTGGTGTTCGCTATGCGGTCGAGCACTGTCAGGCAACCCATGTGCTGATCATGAATCCGGATGTGACGATTGCGGAGGAAACGATCATTCGGATGTTGAAACTTTTTGAGAAGCATCCAGATATCGGGGTGATGAGTGCGCGAATGCACGATGTGACTTACGGGGAGATGACGGGAGGTTGGCCTCTGCGCGGGTATACGAGACAGCTTCTCGCGATGGGACCGGTCAGCCGTCGTCTGTTTGCGCCATTTCTCGAGTATTCCAAGCCGTATTTTGAGGGAAAAAAGGCAGTTTCCGTTGATGTCGTCCATGGTTCTCTGCTGATGATTGATGCGGGGAGATTTCTTGAAGCCGGAGGATATGATGAGGGAATCTTTCTGTATCAGGAGGAGGATGTGCTCGGGTGGAAGATGAGAACGATGGGACTTCGCACGGTCTTGCTTCTCGACCGGAGTTACGATCATGCGCATTCGGTGTCGATCAGCAAGTCATTTTCAGGGCAGATGGAGCGTCAGCGCCTTCGTGAGCAGAGTGTTTTTTATTATATGAAGAATTATCTGCATATCAGTCGAATTCAGGAGTGGTTTGCAAGGGTGTGGTTTTGGGGAATCCGGATGGAAATTCGCACAGCACAGATTTTCAGTCAAAAAGAAAAATAATAAAGCAGGGCATAAACAGGGAGGCGATATGATCTGGGATGGAGAATATATAGATAAGTTTAAGAGAAATTTGCGCAGATATGGATGTTTCTTGCTCTGCATGATGATTTTTTCGCTACTGCCGATGAGAGCGAGTGCGGAAGAACAAGAACATGCAGGAGAAAAGACAGATTCCAAGGTTGTACGTGTGGGCTGGTATGAGGATTCCTATCACATTACCGGTGTCAATGGTGGTCGAAGCGGGTACGCTTATGAGTACGAACAGGCGGTAGCCGGTTACACCGGATGGCAGTACGAGTATATAAAGGGAAGTTTTGGAGAATTGGTGAGAATGCTCGAAGCCGGGGAAATCGATCTGATGGCAGCGCTCTCCTACACGGACGAGCGCGCAGAGAAGATGCTGTTTTCCGAGTTGCCGATGGGTCAGGAAAAATATTACCTGTATGCGGATCTCACGAAAAAGGATATTTCCATGTCGGATCTGTCTACTCTGAATAACAAGAAGGTCATCGTCATGGAGGACAGCATTCAGTCGACGCAGTTTTCTGAGTGGGAGAAAGAGCATCGGATCAAGACACAGCACATCAATATTGACAGCATCGAACGGGCGATGGAGCTGACAGGAAAGCACGAGGTGGACGGAGTAATCTCCACCGAGACCCCAATCTGGGTCGAAGCAGGGATGTCTGCAATCGTCACAACCGGAGGCTCCGGCATTTATTATGGAATCAACAAGAACCGCCCGGATCTGAAGGAAGAGCTGGACAATGCGATGCGTTCGATGGAGTATGATAAACCGTTTTATTCCGATGATCTTTACAAGGAATACCTTGCTACGGAGTCCGTGGCAGTTCTCTCCACGGAAGAGAAGGAATGGCTGAAGGAGCATGGCGCGATTCTGGTCGGATATTTGAAGGATGATGCCGGAATCAGCTCTTTGCAGGCGGAGAGCGGAGAGGTAATCGGTGTGATCAATGATTACATTTCGTATGCGACGGACTGTCTCGGAGATCATGCGCTGAAGTTTCAGTTGGTGGGATTTGACGCTCGGGATGATGAGATACAGGCATTAAACGATGGCAAAATCGATATGATTTTCCATGTTTCACAGAACCCGAATCTGGCGGAGAAAAATAATTTTTCTCTGTCCAATACCGTCTGGAGCACAAATCCGGCAGCAATCACGACAAAGACGTATTTTGATGAAAATGCGGAGAATACGATTGCAATTCCAAAAGACAAACTTGCGTTGAAATGGTACCTCTCCTACAACTATCCGCAGTGGAAAATCGTGGAGTATGACACGCAGGAGGAAGCTCAGAAAGCTGTGCGCGGTGGCGAAGCAGACTGTTTTGTTGTCCGCTCAAGCCGGGTCGCAAATTATATCAAAGATAGTAAGTTTCACAGTGTTTCTTTGATTCAACCGGAGAATGTATCTTTTGCAGTGAAACGTGGAAATTCGGTTTTGATGTCCATTTTAAATAAGACGCTGAAATCCATGCCGAGCACAATGCTTACCGGTGCGTTGTCCATGTATGACAATCGTTCAAGAAAAGTCACGGTTGTGGACTTCATCAAGGACAATCTGCTTGTGGTAGCGACGACCTTTATTTTGGTCTTTCTCCTCATTCTGCTTATCATTCTCAGCTTTTTGAAAAAGTCTCTGCGTGCGGAGGCAAAGGCGAAGGAGGCGGTTGAGCAGTCTCAGGAGCTGAATGAAAAATTGCAGAAGAGCCAGGAAGATTTAAGGACAGCCCTGCTTCAGGCGGAGAGTGCCAACTCTGCAAAGACTACGTTCTTAAACAATATGTCCCATGACATCCGGACTCCGATGAATGCGATCATCGGCTTTACCTCCCTTGCAGCTTCGCACATTGACAACAAGGAGCTGGTAAAGGATTATCTCAAAAAAATTGGAACCTCGAGTGAGCATCTGCTCTCCCTGATCAACGATGTGCTTGACATGAGCCGAATTGAGAGCGGGAGAGTGAAGATTGATGAGAAACCGCTTCATCTTCCGGATCTGCTCCACGATCTTCGCACGATCATCCGCCCGTCTGTCACCTCAAAACAGCTTGATTTCCTGATTGACACGGTCGATGTGGTGGACGAGGACATTATTGCAGATAAGCTGAGACTGACGCAGGTCATTCTCAATATTTTGAGCAACGGAGTGAAATACAACAAAACAGGCGGTGTGCTAAGCCTTAGAGTCAAACAGGAGAAAAAGGCACCGAAAGGCTGTGCAACCTACCATTTTATTGTGAGAGATAGCGGAATCGGTATCAGCAAGGAGTTCCAGAAACACATCTTTGAGAACTTTTCGCGTGAGGAGACCTCAACCGTCAACTGCATTCAGGGTACGGGTCTCGGTCTTGCGATCACGAAAAAGATTGTTGAGATGATGGGCGGAACGATTCATCTCGAGAGTGAGGAGGGTGTCGGCAGTGTGTTTGATGTCTGCCTGACCTTCCGGCTGAACGGGGAGAGAAAAATCTACAAGAAGATTGGTTCCTTGCAGGGGCTTCGCGTGCTGGTTGCAGATGACGATACCGATACCTGTCTGAGCGTTTCTTCGATGCTGACTGAGATCGGAATGCGTTCTGAGTGGACGGTTTCCGGCAAGGAGGCAGTGATTCGTGCAAAACATGCAGTGGATATGGGAGATGAGTTTTATGCCTATATCATTGACTGGCTGATGCCGGATATGAACGGTATTGAGACCGTCCGCCGTATCCGAAGGGTGATTGGAGACAGCAGCCCGATCATCATCCTTACTGCTTACGACTGGTCGGATGTGGAGGAAGAGGCGAAAGAAGCCGGCGTGACAGCCTTCTGTGAGAAACCTCTGTTCATGTCGCAACTCAGGGATATTCTCACAAAACCGATGGAGATCAATAAGCCGAAACCGGAAGACGAGATTCACATTCCGGCAGGAAAGAAAGTTCTTCTGGTTGAGGACAATGAGCTGAATCAGGAGATCGCCTATGAGATTCTCACGCAGGTGGGACTCAGCGTAGAGGTTGCAGGGGATGGAACGGTTGCTGTGGAGAAGATGGCAGCTTCCAAACCCGGACAATATGATCTGATCATGATGGATATTCAGATGCCGATCATGAATGGATATGAGGCGACGAGAAAGATTCGTGCGATGTCTGCACAGCGCTGCAAGACGATTCCGATTATCGCCATGACAGCAAATGCGTTTGAGGAAGACCGGGAACTGGCGAAAGAAGCCGGAATGACCGGATATCTGGCAAAACCGATTCAGATTGACAAGATGTTGAAAGAGATCAGTTCTTTCTTATAAGATTCTGATAGAGGGTTCTTAATCCTAAAAAATGGCTACCGCAGATTTGTGCGATAGCCATTTTTGCTGGCTGTTTTTGCTTGTCATTTTATGTTAGCCGTTTTATGTTTGGTATTTTATGATAGCTGTTTTATGATTACTGCTGAGCGAACTTTGCAAGGATCTGCTGAGTTGCCTGAGCGATGCCTTCCTCGGTGACGTTCGGATCAGTCGGGTCCCAGGTCTGCTCAAACGGAATTTCTTCCTTGATTGTCGGACGTTCAAACGGACCTGCGATCTCACTGTTATATACCGTAACGGTCGTGCCAATCGGGCAGTGGTCGTAAATCCACTTTGCATCTCCGCTGACAAGGCGGATACATCCGGCGGATCGGGCGATTCCCATGTTGTTGTATGTACTTGCCCAAACGGAATAGGAGTTTGGAGCATCGTAGATGATTGAGTGGAGCAGGATCGGAAGACCAGCACCGAGACGGGTTGCATACTGCGTGTAAACGTCGTGGATCATCAGTCTCCAGCGGTATTTCTCCGGAGTCTTGAACGTACCGATCGGGGTGTCATCGCCGACGGAGGTCAAGAAGGACTTGACCGGAATGATGTAGCCGTTTCCGCCATCCTGAGCGTATACGGTTAAGCAGTTCATCTCTTTGTTGACTTTAAGCAGGTACGGACCGTCGCTTCCGAGAACGGACTCGACATCGGTCAGAAGTTTTCCATCTTCCTGGAAATAGTACTTGAGACCGTCGATGTACTGCCATCCGGTTACCGGAACGGAGTCCTTAAAGTAGTAGCGATCACTTCCCTGCCAGCCCCAACCGGTGTAGTTCGAGCCGTCGCCGTGGATGTATCTCATTGCACCGTCAACGATCTGGATGCCGTCTGAATGGTCGGAAACGAGAGCGTTTGTCGTGTCGAGAGCCTCTGCTCCGTTTGTGCCCTTGCGGAAGAATGCAAGGCGGTAACCGGTGATGTAAAGTCCCTTGTTCATCGAGCCGGCACTCTCACCGTTCTTTGCCCATCCGGTCTGGGTGCCATCGCTCAGAATCGTGGAGTAGTAGATGTCGAACTGATCGCCGACGATTCCAGCGAAGCGGTACTGGATTGCCTCAACCGGGATCGGATTGGAAGCACCGGCAGTCTGCTGACCGTTCATCGCCCATCCGGTCCATCCGGTCTGAGAATTGTATACACGGTAGAGAAGATCACCGTGAATGTTCTCAAGGAAGGTAGAAATTGAGCTGAATCCTGCGGAAGCGCCCTCGATCTGCTGATCGTTGACGTATGGGTTTGACCAGGTCATTCCATCTGCGATCAGAAGAACGGTTGTCTGTAAATGCGGTTCACGCTGAGGAACTTTTAACGGGTTGTTGGAATCTTCCTGAGCCTCTGCCTCTGCTGCTGCGCGCTCTGCCTCGAGCTCTGCACCCTGAGCCTCTGTCAACGCATTTCCATCGGAAGAAACTTCAGAGGAAGCAGAAGTTTCGGTGGAAGTGGAATCCGTAGTGGTCGGAATTTCCGTCGTGCCGTCCGGTGCATTTGTGGTCACGCCATCCGGAGCTGCCTCAGTAGTGGAAGCAGACTGGGTCGGCATGCCCGGACCACCGGTCTCAACCTGAGTAGATCCTGCATGGATCGTTCCGCTCGTCTCGGCTGTGGCACTTGTTGTCCCGGTGGTTTGCTCCGTTGAGGTGCCTTCCGTGGTTGAACCGGGAGCGTTGAATGTCACAGTCTCGGCAAATGCCGGGAAAACAGATCCGACTGCAAGGATGCCGGAGAGCATCAGTGCGAGACCAGATTTTTTGCATATATGTTTTTTATACATGAGAAAATCCTCCTGAAAAATGAATTCATATACATTGTTAATCTAACACAAATGAGAGGAAAATTCCATATTTGATTTACAATTTATGGGGGATATTGTAAAATACAAGGGATTAGCAAGAAAAATGTAAGGATATTGTAACGGTTAGTTGCCGTACACAGAGCAGGAATTTTCCAAACAGAGAATTCTGTACGGTTATCCCGTGGAAGATAGATAATAGGATGGAAAAGAAATCATGAATTCAAATAAAAGGGAGATCATGGTCAGCATCTGCTGTATCACCTACAATCAGGAGGCGTATATTCGGGATGCTCTGGATGGATTTATCAAACAGAAAACGAATTTTCAGTGGGAACTTTTGATTCACGATGACGCTTCGACAGATCGCACAGCTGAGATCATTCGGGAGTATGCAAAGCGCTATCCGGACCGGATTTTCCCGGTTCTTCAGACAGAAAATCAGTACTCGCAGGGACTCACGAACATCAGTGGAACGTTTAATTTCCCGAGAGCGAGAGGAAAATATATTGCGATGTGTGAGGGCGATGACTATTGGACGGATGAGACGAAACTCCAGCGCCAGGTCGACTTCATGGAGGCACATCCGGGATGTTCGCTCTGCCTGCACAGCGCAAGGATTGAGGTTCAGGGAAAGGCTATAACGGAACACATGATGCGTCCGTACCGCAGAAGCAGGAAGCTTCGTCCGGAGGAGATTATTGACAAGACATCGGGTTATCCGACGGCATCGCTGATGTTTCGTAAAAGTATGGTCGAGCATCTGCCGGACTTTTATGTGAACGCTCCGATCGCGGATATTCCGCTTCAGTTGATGAGTGCGAATCGCGGGTGGGCATACTATATGGATCGGTGTATGTGTGTCTATCGCCTCGGCGGTTCGGCATCGTGGACGACGCTGATGAAACAGGGCAATTATGAAGAAAAACAAAGAAATTATGCCCGTGCGATGGAGGAGATGTACCGCGGATTTGATAGAGAGAGCGGGGAGCGTTTTCATCAGACTGTGGAGAGAGCATCTGCGCGGATTCGTTTTCTGACCTGGGTCAATACGCGCAAGTATGAGAAGGTATTTGACCGGAAATACCGTCGGTTTTATCGGGAACTCAATCTGAGAACACGGTTCTTCATCCGGTTAGAGACGATGGCACCCGGATTTTACGCGATGTTGCAGAAACGGTTTCATCGGGCAGAATAAAGTCGAATCGGGCAAAATTGAATCAGGAAAAATTGAATTAGGCAAAATCGGATAAAGGAAAGATAGAGATTGCGGATTTTATCGTGTCGAGACCGCAGGAAATAAGGAGTTTTGGTGTGGCAGAGACAGAAATGAAACAAAAAGTAGTGAAGGGACTTTTCTGGAAAGTCCTCGAAAATGGAGGTGCGCAGGGCGTACAGTTTGTGATTGCAGTGATCCTTGCACGCCTTTTGAGTCCGGCAGAATACGGAGTCGTCGGAATCATTTCCATTTTTATTGTGATTGCAAATGTGTTTGTCCAGAGTGGATTCAGTACCGTTCTGGTGCAAAAACGCCATGCAGATGAGCTGGATTTTTCCTCAGTCTGCTATTTTGAGCTTGCGATGTCGGCAGTCATGTATGTGCTCTTGTATTTGTCGGCACCAGTGATTGCCGGATTTTATGAGATTGATCATCTGACAGAGATTGTGAGAGTGCTTGCGGTTGTATTGTTTCCGGGCGCAGTGATCTCCGTACAGACTTCCTATGTGTCCCGAAATATGGAATTTCGCGGGCTTTTTCTTTCTACTTTGACGGCATCGATCATCTCCGGTGCGATCAGTGTTGCAATGGCATATTTAGGTTTTGGCGTCTGGGCGATGGTATGGCAACAGATCACCTATTATCTGGCGCTGATGATTACCTTGTTCTTCACAGTGACGTGGAGACCGAAGCTGTGCTTTGCATTATCGAGGGTGAAGGAGATGTTTTCGTTTGGATGGAAACTTCTCTGTGCTTCCCTTCTCGACAATGTTTTTAATAATCTGTATGGACTTTTGATCGGAAAGATATATAATGAAGAATTACTGGGAAGCTATAACCGCGGAGAACAGTTTCCGAAACTGATTGCGACGAATCTCGGAGCGGCGATTCAGGCGGTGCTTCTGCCGGCATTTGCGGAGAAACAGGAAAACCGCGAGCAGGTTCACCAGATGATGAGAAGAGCGATCCAGCTGAGCTCTTTTGCGGTGATTCCGATGCTTCTCGGAATGTTTGCGGTCGCGGATACATTGGTTTTGGCACTGCTTGGAGAAAAGTGGATGATCTGTGTGCCGTTTCTAAGGATTATGTGTATCTCGTATTGTTTCTGGCCGATTCACATCGCGAACCTTCAGGCGATCAATGCGGTTGGGCGCAGTGATATTTTCCTGAAACTTGAGATTGTGAAGAAACTTCTGAGTGTGGTGGCACTCGTGATCGGTATGCAGTTTGACGTCTATGTGATGGTATGTTTGAAAGCCTTTCAGGACTTTCTCTGCACGTTTATCAATGCAGATCCGAACAAGAAACTGCTCGGATACAGCGTTTTGCATCAGTGGATGGATGTGATGCCTCCGGTTTTGCTCTCGGCAGTGATGTGTGCAGGAGTCATGGCATTAGGAAGCTGGATGGGAGCGATGTCTGTGTGGATCAAGCTCGTGATTCAGATCATGGCGGGAATTGTGATCTATGCGGGACTTGCATGGGGATTTAAGTTAGAGAGTTTCCGGTACCTGTGTGGGATGATTCAGAAACGCAAGGGGGTCTAAGTTCACTTGGCGCGTGATTTTGGTCAGCTTTGCTGACATCTTCTTATTTCATAGGAAATTGCGTCCTATGAAATAATAAATGCTCCGCAAGGATGCGCACTCGGCGCAGGAGTAGATGGTTGCCGAGGCAACCGCGCCTCGGCGCGAGAATGTGCCAAGGCACATTCTTTTTTATCAAACTCACTGCGTATTCGCTCTGAGTTATAAATGAAAACAAGGGAAATCATATAGACATAAATAAGGAAGGACAGATAGAAAATGGAGATGGCGAGAGAGGATGAGAGAAAGACCGCACTGGTGACGGCGATCGGATCATTTTCTGCGCGTGAGGTGATTGCAGGATGCAGAAGAGAAGGAATGCGTATTATCGGCTGTGATATTTATCCGGCGGAGTGGGTCGCAGATTCCGCAGATGTGGATGTGTGTTATCGGGCGCCTTATGCGACAGATGAGACTGCATACTGCGCATTTCTTGCGGAGGTTTGCGAGAAGGAGCATGTAGATTTCGTACTTCCGTTGACAGATGTCGAGGTTGATGTTCTTCAAAAGTGGAGAATGGAGTCTATGGATGCGACGAAAGAGTCTGAGGTGACGGCAGAATTTGCCCCGCTTCATGCTGTGCTCTGCATGTCCGGAGTCGAGACGATTCGCCTGTGCCGAGATAAGGAGAAGATGCAGAATTTCCTGTCGGAGCGTGGCCTTTGCCGGACAATCCCGGGAAGGGAACTTGCTGAGGTTGTGGAGGCAGAAGCGGGATCTGGATATGAGAATCTCTCTTATCCGTTGGTTATCAAGCCGGTTGACGGGCGAAGCAGTCAGGGACTGGCTCGTGTGAAGAATGCCCGCCAGATGACGTATGCGGTTCTGGAATGTGTGGAACACGGCGGTCGTTTTCTTGTACAGCCGATGATTGACGGAAGTGTGGTGACTGTCGATGTTGCCCGCGATCCAAAGAGTGGAATCGTTTCAGCGGTTGCGCGCAGGGAGCTTCTGCGGACGTTAAATGGTGCTGGAACATCGGTCTACGTCTATCACGATGAGATGCTTGAGCAAGAGTGTCGCGAGATTGCAAAGGCACTTGATATCTGTGGCTGTGTGAATTTTGAGTTTATTGATACTGCGTGTGGGGAAGGAATAGAGGCAAAGAACCGCTATTGTTTCCTTGAGTGTAACCCGCGTTTCTCGGGGGGAGTTGCGTTTTCCTGCATGGCGGGCTATGATATGATTCGGGCACATCTGGCATGTTTTATGGGAAAAACACCGGAAAAAACGGTTGTTGTGGAGAATCAGTATATTGCCAGACGCTACACGGAGTATCGGATGAAATAGAGATCGATGATAAAGAAATTGGCTCGAAAAAAGGAGGAAGACTTGCATGGAAAAGCATGAGCAGGCGGTGATGGTGACGCGCTCATCGATGCCACCGCTTGAGGAATATGTCGAGATGCTCAAACCGATCTGGGAGAGCGCTTGGCTGACGAATATGGGCGCTTATCATGAGGAATTGAAACAGAAACTTAAGGAGTATCTGGATGTTCCGCAGTTGGAGCTTTTTGTGAATGGACACACGGCGCTCGAGCTTGCGATTCAGGCGTTTGATCTTGAGGGAGAGGTCATCACGACCCCGTTCAGCTTTGCTTCCACGGCACATGCGATTGTGCGAAATGGCTTGACACCGGTATTTTGCGACATCAATGAGAAAGATTATACAATGGATGTGGACAAGATTGAGGAGCTGATTACGGATAAGACGTGTGCGATTGTTCCGGTTCATGTCTACGGAAATCTCTGCGATGTGGAGCGGATCGAGGAGATCGCAAAGCGCCATAATCTCCGCGTGATCTATGATGCGGCACATGCATTTGGAGAGACATGGAAGGGACGCGGGGTAACTCAGTTTGGCGACGCGTCGATGCTGAGTTTTCATGCGACAAAGGTCTACCACACGATTGAGGGAGGAGCAGTCGCATTTCATGAGGATTGGTTAAAGGATCGCCTCTATCAGCTCAAGAATTTTGGAATTACCGGATATGAGAGCGTCGAGTACGTCGGAGCAAATGGCAAGATGAACGAATTTCAGGCAGCGATGGGACTGTGCAATCTGCGCCATATCGACGGGGAGATTGCAAAACGAAAGGCACTTGCAGAGCATTACCGCGAGAGACTTTCCGGTGTGCCGGGAATCCGTCTCTGCCCGCAAAACCCGGATGTCCGTTACAATTATGCCTATATGCCGGTTGTGTTTGAGGGATATGGTGCAGGTCGCGACGAGATTTTTTCCGCGCTCAAGGGACACAATATCTTTGCAAGAAAATATTTCTACCCGTGTATCAATGATTATGCGTGCTATCGCGACCGTTTCAGTGCGGATGATACGCCGGTTGCAAAGCGGATTGCCTCGGAGGTGTTGACTCTGCCGTTGTTTGCAGATCTGTCGATGGAGATTGTGGATGAGGTCTGCGACGTGATTCTGAGTTTTCGACGGGATAGAGAAAGGTAACGGGAGAGTGACAGGAGAGAAAAGTGAGATGAGAAATAAGGTACTGGTGATCATTCCTGCCTACAATGAAGAAGCAAATATCGAGATGGTTGTCGGAGAGCTTGAGGAGAAGTATCCGCAGTATGATTATCTTGTTGTGAATGACGGGTCAACGGACCGGACGGAGGAGATTTGCCGGGAACATGGATATAATCTGCTCGATCTGCCGGTAAATCTCGGACTTGCCGGATGCTTTCAGGCGGGAATGAAGTATGCCTATTATCGAAAATATGCCTATGCGATCCAGTTTGATGGGGATGGACAGCATCGTCCCGAATACATTGAGCCGATGATGCAGAAGATGAAAGAGGGCTATGATATTGTGATCGGAAGCCGATTTGTGAATCAGAAGAAGGATTTTTCTTTCCGGATGATCGGAAGTCGACTGATTGAGGGTGCAATCTATCTGACGACAGGAGTCAAGGTGGCTGATCCGACCTCGGGAATGAGAATGTTCAGTCAGAAAATGATCCGCGAGTTTGCTCTGAATCTGAACTACGGTCCGGAGCCGGATACTGTTTCCTATCTGCTCAAACAGGGCGCAAAGATTGCGGAGGTGCCGGTAAAGATCGCACCGCGCGCAGGCGGAGAAAGCTATTTAAAGCCAATGGTTGCCGTCAGCTATATGTCGCGGATTCTGATTTCAATTCTGTTTATCCAGAATTTCCGCAAGAGCAAAAGATAGAAGAAATAGAGGAAAGGATTTTCTCTTATGATGAACTATATCACAGATCTTCTGATTCACACCGGAAAAGACCGGCAGAAGATGAATCTTTACTGGAATATGCTCGGAAGTTTCTGCTATGCATTTGCCAGCATGGTTCTGGCATTTCTCGTCATGCGTGTGGCGGGAAGCCAGAAGGGTGGAATCTTTGCATTTGGATACAGCACGGTGGGACAGCAGATGTTTCTTCTGGCATATTTCGGAGTTCGCTCGTTTCAGATTACGGATACGAGACAGGAGTATCTCTTTGGAGATTACCTTCATTTTCGCTATCTGACATGCACAGTTGCGCTCCTGTTTGGGTGTGCGTATGTCCTGTTTAATCGGTACGATTTAGAGAAGACGATGGTGATTTTTCTCCTGATCGGATACAAGGTGATCGATGGATTTGCAGATGTGTACGAGACGGAGTTTCAGCGAATCGGCAGGCTGTATCTGACCGGAAAGTCAAATACATTCCGCACGATTCTGAGCGTTGGCGTCTTCTTTGCCGTTCTTGTGCTGACGCCCGGGAAAAATCTTCTGCTCGCATGTATGATGGCACTTTTGGCTCAGCTTGTCGGGCTGTATGTATTTGATATTGCGGTGCTTGGGCGTTATCGAATCGACTATCGCTGGTCGAAACGACGGATCAAAAAGCTGTTTTTTGCGACGGTGCTTTTGAGCATTTCCGTTTTTCTTGATTTCTATGTATTTTCGTCTGCCAAATATGCGATTGACGCACACATGGATGACACAGCCTCTGGATTTTTCAATATCGTCTTTATGCCGACTTCGGTGATCAATCTGGCAGCGGGATTTGTGATTCGACCATTCTTAAATGGACTGACGGATGACTGGAATGAGAAAAATTTTGATTCCTTTGTCTCGAGACTGCGGATGCTGACCGGAATCATCAGTGGACTTGCCCTGCTTGCGACAGTTGCAACGGCGATTCTTGGAAAACCGGTGCTCTGGATTATGGAGATGCTTCTTGGAAGTTCCTATGAGGGAATGTTGACGAGATACAGCCTTGCATTTCTGATGATTGTGGCGGGCGGAGGTTTCTATGCACTCTTAAATCTCTGCTATTATGTGCTTGTGATTATGAGACGGCAGAAAGAGATTTTTGGAGTCTATATGGTGATGACCGGAGCAGGGATGATACTTGCACCGGCGATGGTAAAGCGAAATGGAATCAACGGAGGTGCGCGTGCCTACCTGATCTTGATGGTGATGATGGCGTGCGGATTTGCGGTATGTGCCTGGTATGGACTGCGTTGCGGGAAGCGCATGGCGCAGGAGGAGGATGAAGAATGACGGTAGATGTGCTGATTCCGGCGTATCGGCCGGACCGGCGTTTTGCGAGACTTTTGCAGATGCTTTCCAAGCAGACAGTGAAGCCACGCCGGATCATTGTAGTGAACACAGAGGAATCCTACTGGAATGAGGAAGGATACAAGGGAATTCGCGGTCTGGAAGTCCATCATGTGACGAAGGCGGAGTTCGATCACGGCGGAACGAGAAATCTGGCGGCATGGTATTCTGAGGCAGAGATCATGATTTTTATGACTCAGGATGCGGTTCCGCAGGATGAATATCTGATTGAGGAGCTTCTGAAAGCATTTGAACAGACCGGACCGCATGGTGAGGTTATCGCCCAGGCGTATGCGAGACAGCTTCCGGCGAAGAATTGCCATCTGATTGAGCGCCTGACAAGGGATTTCAATTATCCGGATCAGCCGATGGTCAAGACAAAGGCGGATTTGGAGAGGCTTGGGATCAAGACCTATTTTGCATCAAATGTCTGCTGTGCATACCGAAAAGATATTTTCGAGGCGCGGGAGGGATTTATCACAAGTACGATCTTCAATGAGGATATGATCTATGCGGGAGGCATCATTCAGGATGGATATGCAATCGCTTATGTGCCGTCGGCAAAGGTGATTCACTCCCACAACCTGAGTCCCTTAGAGCAGTTCCACCGAAATTTTGACATGGCGGTGTCTCAGGCGGATCACCCGGAAGTGTTTGAGGGTCTGCCGTCAGAGGGAGAGGGAATTCGCCTTGTGAAGCAGACGGCGGTGAAACTCCTGAAAAAAGGACGCTTCTGGTTGATTCCATCGCTCATTGTCTCGAGTGGATGCAAGTATCTCGGATACCGGATGGGAAAAAAATATCGCAGTCTTCCGAGAAAAGTAATTTTGTGGTGTAGCATGAGCCCGGCATACTGGGAGCGCAGATGGAAGGAGAGACAGGCATGATGACAACAACTTTGAGAGTGTTGCTGATTCTGGCATCGCTTGGTACGTTTGCATTGATGATGCATAAGATTCGTCGTTCCAAGGTTCAGATTGAGAGTTCGATCTTTTGGATTGTGCTTGCGCTTGTCCTTGTTGTATACAGTGTATTTCCACCGGTTGCAGATTTCTGTGCGCGTCTTCTCGGAATTTATGCGACGACGAACTTTCTGTTTGTGCTGGCGATCTTTGTGCTGATTGTAAAGGTTTTCTATATGACAATTCATATCTCCCAGCTCGAGACGAGAGTCAAGGAACTGGTGCAACAGATGGCACTGGAGGAGAAATTTCATGAGGAAGAGAAACTGCATGAAGAAGAGCACTGAGAAAAACAGAGAACGACAGAAAGAAAAACAGAAAGAAAAACAGACAGGAAAACAGACAGGAAAACAGACAGGAAAACAGACGGAAAGACAAAAAGAAAAGTGGGCTGGTCATTTTGGTCAGATTAATTGGAAAGGAATTCTTGTCGGAACAGGTCTTGTGGCGCTGTTTGCCGGGTATCATGTTCAAGATGTGCGCGCAGGAGCGATTGCGACTGGGGATCGCTGGCTGATTTTCTGGTATCTTGTGCTTGCAATTGTGGCAGTCGCAGGGGTCTTTGTGCTGGGCTATGGTTTCTTTGGAAAGAGAAGAGAGTCGTCTTCACCGATTGCACTTGAACGAGTTTATACGGTTGCAGGTCTTTTGCTGGGACTTCTCTCACTTTTTATTTTGCCTCCGCTCTCAGCACCGGATGAGATCAGCCACTATGTGAGTGCGTATCAGCTCTCGAGTCATTTGATCGGGAAACAGGCGACAGATCGCTATGGTCGTGTGCTTCTTCGCCCTCAGGATGTCTGGGTTGAGGATCTGGATGCAAGCCATGTGTATGAGATCGGAGAGGATGGAACCTGGAAGGCGGATGTCTCAGTATCCGGGGAGAATCGTGTGATTGCTCAACCGCTTGAGGAGGGATCTTACCGTCAGATTCATGAAATTTTTGAGAGTGGAGTTTCGGAATATCTTTTGCACACGGAACTTGGGGAGACTGAGGCAGATTCGCTGTTTCCGCCGGTGACGACGACTCCGCTTGCGTATCTTCCGCAGGCGATCGGAATGGCAGCTGCGCGTCTTCTCGGACTTGGGACGCTTCCGCTCTTGTATCTGGGGCGGATTTGCAACCTGATTTTCTTTGTTGTGATGACGACGCTTGCGATGCGGAGACTGCCGTTTGGAAAAGAGGTGCTGTTTGGAGTGGCGCTTCTTCCGATGACGATTCATCTCTCGGCATCGTACTCGTATGACGTGATGATTATGAGCTGCTTCTTCGTGTTCACGGCGGTTTGTCTCGACCTTGCGTGTGCACGGGAAAATGTGAGGAAGCGGGATGTTGCACTTCTGGCAGTTCTGATGGCAGTCGCAGGTCCGTGTAAGATGGTCTATGCGCCGATGATGGGACTTTGTCTGCTGATTCCGATTTCAAAATTTGGAAACTGGAAACGCTGGCTGATCTCAGCACTTGTCGTGGGATTGGCGTTTGCACTGGCGATGTTTTTTGTCAATTGTCAGGTGATTGCATCCTATGCGGTTGCGACGGAAGCAGACAGCTTTGTGGAATGGGCGTCAGAGCCGGGGTACACACTGACGTTGTTGATTCATCAGCCACAGAGACTCGTGAAAATTTTCTACCAGACGATTCTCTGGCAGACACAGCAGTATCATTTGACGATGATTGGAGCGAGTCTCGGAAATCTCGATCCGGTGCTTGATGTGCCATATGTCGTTGTTATGACGCTTTCGCTTTGTCTGCTTGGACTTGCATTTAGAAATCCTGGAGAAAGTTTGTATTTCTCGGGAGGACAGAGGATCTGGATTGGTGTTGTCTGTGCAGGGTGCGCGGGGCTTGTGATGCTGTCGATGCTGATTGCGTGGACTCCGCTGAGTTCGAGAGTCATCAATGGAGTGCAGGGGAGGTATTTCTTGCCATTCTTGCCGGTGCTTCTTCTTGCACTGAAAAATGATACTGTTGTTTTGACAAAGAATCTAAATCGTAGTATATTGTATCTGATGTGCTGTCTGGATGCATATGCGTTGATTCGCCTGTACAGCGTTGTGAGTATGAGGGTGTAAATTTGAAAATGCTTAGCGTATGTTTGCGTCGCCATTGCAAAGTAAATGGGCAAGCATAAAAAATTTACAAATCAAAAAATGTAAAACGATTTTGATGGAACTTGCAAACGGAGCGAAACGCTATGTAAGACAGGAATGAAAAAGTAACAGAAAAGTAGAGCAAAAATGACCAAAATGGTCAGAAAAAGAAGAGGAAAACACAATGGGAAAAATTAAAGTGACAACCTGTGAGATTGAGGGACTTTGTGTCATTGAGCCGACTGTGTTCAAGGATGAGCGCGGTTATTTTATGGAGACTTACAATCAGAATGATTTCAAGGAAGCTGGACTGGATATGGTATTTGTTCAGGATAATCAGTCTATGTCTACGAGAGGTGTTCTGCGTGGTCTTCACTATCAGAAGCAGTTCCCGCAGGGAAAGCTGGTTCGCGTTGTTCGCGGAACGGTATTTGATGTTGCAGTTGATCTGCGTACCGGTTCTAAGACCTATGGAAATTGGTTTGGCGTGGAGCTGAGTGCAGAGAACAAGAAGCAGTTCTACATTCCGGAGGGATTTGCACACGGATTTCTGGTACTCTCTGATGAGGCTGAGTTCGTTTACAAGTGCACTGATTTCTATCATCCGGGCGATGAGGGCGGAATGGCTTGGAACGATCCGGAGATCGGCATTGAGTGGCCACTTCAGGATGGTGTGGAGCTGATCATTTCTGAGAAAGATCAGAAATGGGGTGGTTTCAAAGAAACCTTTAAGTTTTAAGTGAGGGCCATATTTATATGATGTATGTGCTTTCTCTTTTAAAAGAAATTATCCGGAAGCGGAGATTGATCTGGGATCTGGCAAAGGCAGATTTTAGAAAGCGTTTTGTTGGTTCCTACTTTGGTGTGGTGTGGATGATTGTACAGCCGATTGTAACGGTGACAATTTATTTTTTCATCTTCCAGCTTGGATTTAAGAGCGCACCGCCGGTTCCGGGAGTTCCGTATGTGCTCTGGCTTGTGCCGGGTATTGTGCCGTGGTTTTATTACAGTGAGGCACTTAACTGTGTGACGGGATGCCTTCAGGAATACAGCTATCTGGTTAAAAAAGTGGTATTTCAGGTAGAGATTCTTCCTGTGATTAAGCTGATTTCCTGTCTTCTGGTTCATGCATTCTTCGTGGCAATCATGTTTGTGATGTGCCTCTGTTATGGAAGAATGCCGGCGATCAGTTGGCTTCAGGTCATTTATTACAGTTTTTCCGCATCGATGCTGGCACTTGCAATTGGATATTTCACTTCGGCAGTCAATGTATTTTTCAAAGATATGGCTCAGATTGTTAGCATTTGTCTTCAATTTGGCATGTGGCTGACCCCGATTATGTATGACGAGAGCATGTTTGCGACAGATTATCCGTGGATTGTCTCTGTGCTCAAAGTCAATCCGTTTTACTACATTGTTGCGGGTTACCGTGACAGTATGCTGACAGGCAGTTTCTTCTGGGAGCGTCCGCGCCTGACGATTTATTTCTGGGTGTTCACAATTGTGATTGGACTGATCGGATTGAAAGTCTTTAAACGTCTCAGACCGCATTTCTCAGATGTATTATAACTCTCACTTTTATATTATAGGTGGAGGAGAATAAATAATTAACTATTCAGGAGGAAACAAACATGAACAAGAATCCAGAGATTACGATCACGATGGAAAATGGCGATCAGATTCGTGCAGAGCTCTATCCGGAGATCGCACCGAATACGGTAAAGAACTTTATCAGCCTGGTAAAGAAGGGCTTTTATGATGGACTGATTTTCCATCGTGTTATTCAGGGCTTTATGATTCAGGGTGGATGCCCGCAGGGAACTGGAATGGGTGGTCCGGGCTACTCCATCAAGGGTGAGTTCTCTCAGAACGGCTTCAAGAACGACTTAAAGCACAGTGAGGGTGTTCTGTCTATGGCACGTTCCATGATGCCGAACTCCGCAGGTTCTCAGTTCTTCATCATGCACAAATCCGCTCCACATCTGGATGGCGCTTACGCAGCATTCGGAAAAGTTGTTGAGGGTATGGATATTGTCAACAAGATCGCAGAGACCCGCACGGATTACAGCGATCGTCCGCTGAAAGAGCAGAAGATCAAGAGCATCACCGTAGATACTTTCGGTGCAGAGTACGACGAGCCGGAGAAGGCTTGATGACTCGTCAGCACGAATTGCTGATTGACGGAAACTTATACGGGATTACTGTATCCGATGAGAGGGAGGCTCTCCTTACCGCGAAAGCGGTGGGGAGAGCCTTTGTCGCAGTCGGAGATGAGATGTTTTCGGGAATCGGTGTAGAATATGCAGTGGAATCATTTGAGGCAGTCGATGAAAAATACTTAGAACGGGTGCTCCGTCGTCACCTCGGTCTGCCCTGGAACATCATAGAATCCGATCGCGTGTTAATCCGTGAACTCACACCGGAAGACTATAAGTTTGTCAGCAAAGAAGAAAATGCCTTTTCCGATGAGGAACAATATCTCGCATACTTAAATAGCCAGTATCGCTTTTATGAGTATGGACTCTGGGGAATAGAACGTCGTGAAGATGGAATCCTTGTCGGAACAGCTGGAGTCTGGAATTACGAGCCAAAACGCACAGGAAATAACCGTGTGAAAATCCGCGAACCGCAGAATGTGTGGAGATGGAATAAGAAAAATCCGGAAAAAGAAACCGCGGAAGATTTTGTTTTACAATTAGAACTAGGATACCGTACATTCGCTCCATATCGCCGAAATGGATATGCAGAGGAAGCATGTAAATTGATTTTCTCTTATGTAGGCGAGTGGTATGGAGATGAATATGAAATCTTTGCAGTGACAAAGGCATCCAATACAGCCTCAGAGAACCTCTTAAAGAAATTAAATTTTATGATAGTTTAGTACGGGGGCTGTTTTTGAAAAAAATAGGGATTTATTTGTCGATTCTAAAGTGAGAAAGTTAGATTTATGAGGTATCCAAAATGACTGAAAAATATTGAGTTATATGGATAGTATTTATATTTGTAGAATTTCCAAAATTAAGGGTGGAACAAGCTCCGCAGTCGGGCAAGTTAATGCAAACCCGGAGTGAGAACGAGTTTGCATGACTTTGTCCGCTGTCGGAGCCGTACAAAATGACAATAACATAATAACAAAATGGCATTAATAACATTAATCTCATTGATTGGTGTATTTCTTGGCTTTATTTTGCAACCTCAAAAATATACTTCAACAGATCCAACGACGTCTCCGTTCGCACACTGTTGCTGACAATTCCAAACAATGCCGGTGAGAGCTGGATATTAGAATTTTCTGCAAATGCAGTGCCAGAGATGTCAACCGCATACGCATGGCGGGTTCCATCTCCATTTTCTGTATAATACAGGCGATCTTTGACTACATTCAAGAGATCCTCTGGAAGCACAGCTTCAAGATCGAGATAGCCATCCATCGAAGAGTAGTGATCAAGCGTTTCCTCATCGCAGATCATCACATCGAGATCCTTTGCGGCGACGAGAGCGGAGATCTTTGCCATCGATGCATAAATATACTCAGATGCATCATCCCCAAACGCAAGGAAGGTAGTTTCGGAGATAATTTCGTCCTTCTTCCCCATCCCGGCCCAGGATGCAAAATCCTGCTCGAGTGGTTCTGCCTGGAATCCCTCTTCATCCCGGCTGTTGATAATCATGCAGTGCAAAGCGGTGTGAAACGTGCCGTGATAAACCACGGTTCCGACGTTGACGGCGACAACAATCGCGAGAACGGCGGCAACCATATGAAAGCGATAGTAGTTCCAGATATACCACAGTTTATCCTGAAAATTCATCGAGCGGAGTTTTTCGCGCTCCGTCAGGTGAGGCTCTTCCGGTTTTTTAATATTTTGGTTTTCGGCAGAAATCTCGCCGGAAGTCTGTTTCATGGATTCTTCCGTAATTCGCATAGTGATTTTAAGTCCTTATACTGTTTTTTATTCTTTAATTCAGCTTTTTAATTCACTTCTTTGCTTCTTTTGCTTCAACCCAATTTTACATTTCCGAATCTGTCACATGCTCTTCCGTCTGTTTCGGCATGTATTTATCAAAAATTCCGACGAACATAAAAGAATTGATAAATGCAAACAGCGGAAATCCGAACAGGAACAAAAATGGCTGGATTATCGGCAGAACGAAAAATGCGAGTGCCGGAATCGCAAGGTCAATCACCAGAATTCCGATTGTCTGAAGAAAATGGCGGATTGACATAAAAAATGCATTGAACAGCGTCCGTCTCACCGGATTGTAAAAACGGCACTGAAGCGGGAAGACAAACAGTGCGATTCCACTCCAGATCAGACCGAATCCAGCAAAAATTGCGAGCATCACCATGCGCAGAGTCGGAGAAACATTCTGCACGCGGATGAAGAAATACAGATCTCCTGCAATGATGATTCCGGTGATCAGAAGAACGATCCAGATTGCGGTTGCCTGCTTGAAATTCTCGCGGAATGATTTGAAGAAAGCCTTTACGGTGGAACCTTCCTCATCGCGGACAAGTTTCAAAGTCACATAGTAGACGGCTGTCGTGGAAGCTCCGATCGTGAAAATCGGGATACTGCACACCATCCACAGGATATTCAGAATCAGAATATCAAAAAATTTGCCGATAAACCGCCAGACGGGGTTATCGTAGTTAAAAAGTCCCGAAAGCATAATCTTGTTCCTCCATACATGTTGAGGTGCTCATCGCTCATAAAATTTTTCCGGCATCTGGCACTGTCAATGTAATTGAGATCCATTTCTCACAATAATCCATTTTCAGGATAGATTCCGGGAGCACATATTAGCTTTCATTATACAGGAGTGAGAATAAAAATGCAATGTACACGCAGGGAAAGTTTGGTTAGCGTTCAGAAAATTCATTCAAAAAAATAAATATAGATATATACACTGTTAATTTTCGGCATTATACTATATTTTGACATTTTTTTAGCCCTGTGTTCCGGGAATGAGATCTCCGACTTCCGGATTTAAGTCGCTCCACTGCTCGGTGTATTCCTGTGCCATCTCAAACAGTCGCTGGAACGGTAGATCCTTCTCCATTTTCTTGCGGTAAACCATGCAATGAATCCGGTAAAGCGGTGGATCGAGCAGGAAGTACACAATATTCGGATCGAGCACCATGTTGCTGACCGGGATGAAGCCGATTCCCATGCCGGAGGAGACTGACTTGACAATCGCGGAAGCGTTACTTGTATTCAGAATAACACTTGGCGTCATGTGCACGGCGCGGAAGACTCCGTCGGCGAGGTAGCGGATGCAGGAGCCGGGATGCTGGAGAATAAACGGTGCGTCGTGCAGTTCCACCGCAAACGTCTCCAAGTCGAGCTGATGAATATAGTTGTAATTTGCATTCTTGCAGAGAGCCATCCGGCTTGGCACGGCGAGCGCAATCTTTTCGTTTCGGAGCGTGATCATCTGCCCCTTGTAGAGATCGGTCGATGGGATGGAGCCAAACGCGAGATCCAGTTCATTGTTGACGACTTTTGCCATCGTTGTGAAAGAGTTTCCCTCAGACATCGCAATATCAATATTCGGGAATTCCTTGCGGTAAAGTGGAATCAGGTGGGTGACCATCGAGATCGCTTTTGTCGTGGAGGTACCGATCTTGAGAATACGGGTATTCTTAAATCCCTGCATTGCCTGGTTCATCGTGTTCTCAAGTTCAATGATCTGTTCGGCGTACTTGCAGAACGTCTCCCCGGCGGGAGTCAGGGTGTAACGCCCGTTCATCCGCTTGAACAGACTGATTCCGGTCGTAGTCTGATAGTTTCGGATAAACTGGCTTAGCGTCGGCTGAGAGATGTACAGATCTTTCGCAGCCTGTGTGATATTTCCTGTCTTTGCAAGTGTGAGAATGTATTCCATATATCGAATATCCATATTCTGTAAGACCTCCTGATGCTAATGATGTGCGCACAGATTTAATGGGTAAAAAATCTCTTAAATTGTATGCACATGGATAAATGTGTGAAAATAATAGATTGATGGGGAAATTAATAATAATTATAGGCAACATCAATAATATATATAAAATACACGATATAGATTCAAAAATCAAGAGGAATATCTGGAAAAATCGTACAAAATATTGGATACATAGGCGTGGACTATAAAAAATGTGCTAGAACTAATTGGTATTTGTTATCAAAAACGATTAAAATTGAATCATCAACAGGAGGGGAGGACGTGCAGAACTTGTTCTGACAGACAAAGATGAAGGGATATATAGCAAAAAGAACGGGACAGATGTTATTAGTTGTATTTCTTCTTTCTATTTTTATTTTCCTTCTGGTATCCATGATTCCGGGCGACCCGGTTTATGCGATGCTTGGAGAGGAAGTATCACAGGAAGAATATGATCGAGTGTTCCATGAACTGAAACTGGATCAGCCGGTGATTGTCCGGTATTTCAGCTGGCTTGCGGATGCGCTCCGTGGAGATCTCGGAGAATCCACCCAGTTCCACATGAAGACCTCGGAAGTACTTGCATCGAGAATTCCGATCACTCTGTTTTTCTCGATTGCAGCGTTTATCATTAGCGTTCCATTCGGAATTCTGTTTGGAGTTATCAGTGCAGTGAATCGTGGAAAGCCACTTGATACGGTTGTGACGCTGATCGCAAACGTGACGGCATGTCTTCCTCAATTCTGGTTCGCCTTGCTGATCATGTTCGTGTTTGCGATGAAGCTAGGCTGGTTGCCTTCCTACGGATTTGATTGGCCGTGGGTGAATGCGATGGGATGGAAACAGATGATCATGCCACTGTTTTGTCTTTCCCTGGGAGGTATCGCTTCCACGACGAGACAGACGAGATCGAGTATGCTTGAAGTCATCCGTCAGGATTACATCCGAACCGCAAGAAGTAAAGGTATCGCAAACAACAAGGTTATTTATCTTCATGCTCTGAAAAATGCATTGATTCCGGTTATCACGATTCTCGGTATGAGACTTGGAAACCTGATTGCCGGTTCGATGTTTGTAGAATCTGTTTTCAACATCCCGGGAATGGGATCTCTGATGGTAAAGGCAATCCAGTCAAGAGACATTCCGGTTGTTCAGGCTTGTGTGCTGGCAATCGCGCTGGTATCCTGTCTGGTGAATCTGGCAACGGATATCCTCTACGCAGTAGTCGATCCGCGAGTACGGTTTGAGTAAATTGGGAGGGCAGAATGAAAGATACAAAGAACATCAAAAAATTTTTCAAAACGGTATTTGCAAGAAAGGTGACGATCATCAATGCGATCATTGTCCTGCTCTTCATCTTTCTCGCACTATTCGCTCCGTTTGTCGCTCCGTATGATCCGGATAAGCCCGACTTTGCGGCATTTCTTCAGATGCCGAGTACCGCTCATTTTCTCGGAACCGATAACTTTGGACGAGATGTCTTGAGCAGAATTATTTACGGAACGAGAGTCAGCCTGATCATTGGCGTTCTCGCAGTCGTTGTGGCATGTGCAATCGGCACGGTGCTCGGAATGATCGCCGGTTATTTCGGTGGCTGGATCGATGATCTGATCACAAGACTGATGGAGGCGGTACGAGCAGTACCGCAGATCATTCTGGCGATGGCGCTGACCGCAGTATTTGGAAGCGGAATCAAGAACCTTGCAATCATCCTTGGAATTTCCTCAATGGCAGGATATGTCCGAATGATGAGAGGTCAGGTGCTTACGATAAAACAGGCAGATTACATCATGGCAGGAAAACTTCAGGGAAACAAAGATTTCCGCCTGATGTTTCGACACATTTTGCCAAACAGTATTTCCCCGATCATCGTTATGATGACTCAGCAGGTTGGTTCCACAATTCTTGCAGAGGCAGGCCTTAGCTTCCTCGGACTTGGAATCAGCGCACCGACAGCTTCCTGGGGAAGTATGGTCAGTGAGGGAAGAAACTATCTGATGGACAATCCGGTCTTTGCACTTATTCCGGGTGTCTGCGTTGCGATTCTGGTTATTTCGTTGAATATGTTGGGTGACGGTGTTCGAGATGCTCTCGATCCCAGACTGAGAGGGGAAGCATAGGATGGCAGAAAAACATTTATACGAGATCAAAAATATTGAGACGAGTTTTCGCACCGACGGAAAAATGTTTAAGGCAGTCGAAGATGTCTCCGTCTATCTGAATCCCGGAGAGATCATCGGAATTGTAGGAGAGTCCGGAAGCGGAAAATCCGTCACGATGATGAGTGCGCTTCAGCTGATTCAGGAGCCGGGCAAGGTCACCGGAGGAGAGGTTTATCTCGACGGAAGCGACAAAAACATGCTCAGTTATGGACCGAACAGTGCAGAAGTGAGAAAGATGCGCGGTGGAAGAGTCAGCATGATCTTCCAGGAGCCGATGACTTCGTTAAACCCGGTTCTGACAGTCGGATTTCAGATTCAGGAAAATATCATCGAACATCTTCATTTGAGCAAAGAAGAGGCAAAGAAACGTGCGATCGAGATGATGAAGATGGTCAACATTCCGGATGCAGAGGAGAGATTCACCTATTATCCTCAGCAGTTCTCCGGTGGTATGCGTCAGAGAATCATGATTGCGATGGCAATGTCCTCCGAGCCATCTGTCCTTGTCGCAGATGAGGCGACGACGGCTCTCGATGTAACGACTCAGGCTCAGATCCTTGAGATGATCCGTGACATCGCAAAGAAGACGAACACGGCTGTCGTGATCGTTACCCATAACCTTGGAATCGTCGCAAGATTCGCAGAGAGAATCTATGTCATGTATGCAGGCGGAATCGTGGAGACGACGGACGCCGAGAGGTTGTTTGAGAATCCGGAACACCCGTACACGAGAGCTCTTCTTCGTGCGATTCCGAGACTGGACGATGACCGTGACAGAATCCTGATTCCGATCGACGGACTTCCGCCGAACCCGGCATTGCGTCCAGAGTACTGCCCGTTCTATGACCGGTGTGAGTACCACATGGACAAGTGTAAATCTCAGAAAAAGCCAGTTCTCAAAGAACTTGAAAAAGATCATTTCTGTGCCTGCCATCTGACGGAGGCAGAGAAAGCACTCAAAAAGGCGGAGATCGATGCAAAGCCGGTGAAGAAGGCTGAGAGAGCTGTGATCGGCGATGAGATCTGTCTCGATGTAAAAGATGTGAAGAAGTATTTTCCGATCTACAAGGGAATGATGAGAAAGCATATCGGAGATGTGAAGGCGATCGAGGACATCAGCTTCCGCGTCAGAAAGGGTGAGACCCTCGGAATCGTAGGTGAGTCCGGATGTGGAAAGACAACCCTTGCGAGATGTATCATGAGAGTCTACCAGCCGGACAGCGGTGAGATCAATTTCAACGGAGTCGACATTGCAAAGTTCAACGACAAGCAGATGTATCCGTACCGCAAGCAGATGGCGATGATCTTCCAGGATCCGTTCTCCTCACTTGACCCGAGACAGACCGCAGAGTCGATTGTCGGGGAGTCTCTTCTGATTCACAAGCTCGTCAAGACGAGAGAGGAGTATGAGAAGAAAGTTGATGAACTGCTTCGGATGGTTGATCTTGACCCGTCGATGAAGAACCGTGTTCCTCACGAGTTCTCCGGTGGTCAGAGACAGAGAATCGGAATTGCGAGAGCACTTTCCTCAAATCCGGATCTGATCATCTGCGATGAGCCGATCTCGGCACTCGATGTCTCGATTCAGGCGCAGATCATCAACCTGCTTGAGGAACTTCAGGCGAAACTGGGACTGACGTACCTGTTTATCGCCCATGACCTTGCAGTTGTCAAACATATCAGTGATCGAATTCTCGTCATGTATCTCGGACGAATTGTGGAGATTGCGGAGTGTGAGGAACTTTACAGCAACACGCTTCATCCTTACACGAAGGTTCTGTTAGGGGCAGTTCCGGTCGCAGATCCGAAGGTCGAGAAGACGAGAGAGCGCGTGGAGATCCGCGGTGAGGTTCCGAGTCTTACGAACCGTCCGACAGGATGCCCGTTCAGCGATCGATGCAACTGTGTGACTGACCGGTGCCGGAAGGAAGTTCCAAAGTTAAAGGATGTCGGAAACGGACATGAGGTTGCATGTTTCCTGTATGAGTAAGCAGTACCTCTTATAAAGTTGATTCTTATAGCGGTCGGTGAGATGACCGACCGCTAATGATAAGAGCAAATTAAGGGAAAAAGGAGAAAAAAGGAGGAGGCAATTTATGAAGTTCAAGAAAGTGTTATCGATGTTTTTGGCAGCATCCATGTGTGCAGGTGCACTCAGCGGATGTGGGGGATCTGCAAAAGACAGCGCGGAGACGACCGCACAGCAGAGTGCGTCTGGGGAGACCACTGCAAGTGCTGAGTCATCCGCAGAGAGCAAGCCGGCAGGCACTCTGAAAGAGGGCGGAGACTTAAAGATTGCGATTCCGCAGTTCCAGAAGACTTTCTTCATGCCACAGTCGACTTCAACCGGTGACTGGTTCGCAGCACAGCCGGTTCTCGAACAGCTCGGCAGACAACTTGAGGATGGTTCATATGAGCCGTGGCTTGCAGAGAAATTTGAGACTGATGCGGATAACCTGACCTTCACGATCACGCTGAGAGATGGGGTAAAGTTCAGCGATGGCAGTGATTGCAATGCAGAGGTTGTTGCATGGAACATTCAGCAGTATGTGGACAACGGAAAAGGATCTGAGGTCTGCAACCCGAAGAGCATCGAGGTAGTGGATGACAAGACGGTCAAGATCACGTTTGATGAGTGGTCAAACATCTGGGACAGCGCAATCGGCAGTGTCTTCATCGCTTCCAAGAAGGCTTATGATGATAATGGTGAAGAGTGGTGCAAGACACATGCAGTCGGCACCGGTCCGTTCATCCTTGATGAGTATGTAACCGATAACAAGGTAACCTACCACAAGAATCCGGATTACCGTATCGCGGGCGAGCCGCATATCGACAAGCTCGAGATCGACATGATGTCGGATGTGAACACGATGATGTCCGCAATGCTGAACAAGGAAGTCGGTGTTGCACTGAAGTTTGAGAGCGATTCGATCATCAAACAGCTCCAGAATGCAGGATTCACAGCAATCGGACGTAAGACCGCAAACGTTGCAGATATCAAGCACATCATCTGGAACAGTAAGTCCGACAAGCACCCGATGGGAGATCTGAAGGTTCGTCAGGCAATCATGCATGCAATTCCGTGGGACGATGTAGCAGGTGCACTTTCCGGTGGTATCGGTGAGGCAACCCCGCTGTTCGCAGCACCGGACTCCTGGGCATACAAAGAGGGAACCGAGTTCTATGAGTACAACATAGATCTCGCAAAATCGATGCTTGCAGAGGCAGGATATCCGGATGGATTTGACACTAAGATTTACTGCAAGTCTCAGGATAACGATACGGCTACCGCATTCCAGGCAATCCTGTCTTCCGTCAATGTCAATGCAGAGGTTGTAACGATGGACGCATCTGCTCTGGCTGAAATGCAGAAGGATGATGATATTGATGGATTCATTGCAAACCGTGGCGCAAGTAAGATGGACTTCACCGCAAACTATATCCGCCTGTACTCCACCGAGGGTATCAAGAACCATGGCATCATGCTTGATCCGCCGGAATTTGAGGACCCGCTGTTTGCAGCAAGAGCCGCAAAGACTCAGGATGAGAAGAAAGAAAAACTTCAGGAAGCAGCTGTTGCACTCGCACATGACTATGTGATGATCACTCCTCTTGCTATCATTTACTATCAGTCCTTTGCAGATCCGGCACTTGCAGATACTGGAATTTACGATGTAAGCCTTGAGCAGTGGACTCCGGAAGCAGTACACTGGACCGAATAAAAAGGTCGAAGAAAACGACCAAAGAGATAGACTAGAGACAGAGACAGCAAGAGAGAACGGACGGTTACTGCTTGCGCAATGCGTGAACAGTAACGCCGGACGACAAAAAAGACGGGGAGAAATTAGAAAAAGGCGGGTAGGACTATGTTAGGAGAGAAGATCAAGATCCAGTCGAGAGTCAATTCCGACTACACCGACGAGCAACTGCTTTTAATCAAGCAGATGGGAATCAAGTATGTATATGTAATCTTTTCCGATGAGGACAGCAACTATGACAGCGTGATGCGCTTCATGAACAGACTGGACAAGTTTGGTCTGACCTGTACCGATGCGGGAAATGTGGGAATTTACAAGAACGCAAAGATTCATCTCGGACTTCCGGGAAGGGATGAGGCGATCGAGAAATTCAACCAGTTCAACATTATTCTGGCAAAGGCAGGCATCCACATCGGATACATGACCTGGGAGCCGAACAAGGTATTGACCTCAAAGTGGGCAGTTGGTGAGAAGACGAGAGGAGCCGTCGCAAGAATCGTCGACACCGATCAGCTTGCACAACTGCCGTACACACATGGAAGACTCTACACGAAGGAGGAGATGTGGGACAACTTCAAATACTTCCTCGACCGGGTACTTCCGGTGTGTGAGGACATCGACTTGAAGCTCGCTCTTCATCCGAACGATCCGCCGGTAGACTGCCTGTGTGGAATCTCCAACCTGATTACCTCCGCAGAAGATTACAAGCATGCGTTTGAGCTTGCGGGAAACAGCCCGTATCTCGGCATGAAGATGTGTATCGGATGTTGGCTTGAGGGCGGAGAGCATTTCGGAAATGTTCTCGAGGACATCAAGTACTTCGTGGAGAATAAGAAAGTGCTCTGCGTACATTTCAGAAATGTCAGCAACACCATACCGCGATTCGAGGAAACTCTGCTTGAGGACGGCTACATGGATATGTACAAAGTCATGAAAGAGTTTGTCAAGGCAGATTACGACGGCGTGCTTCACGCTGACCACGTTCCGCTGTGGGGCGAGGGAGTCGGCACGGGTGGATCAACGACCGCATGGACATACAGCATGGGTTACATCAAGGCACTTTGGAAATGTGCAATGGCAGAGGTAAACAAGTAAAATGATTAATATTCTTGATTTCGGAGCCGTGGGCGACGGAGTCACGCTTGATACGCAGGCAGTCCAGCAGGCGCTGGACTCCTGCCGTGAAAGCGGTGGCGTTGTGCTTGTCCCGGGCGGAAGAACATACAAAATCGGAACCATTCAAATTTACTCCAACACCGAACTTCATATTGAGAGCGGGGCAGTGCTCAGGCAGAGCGAGCGCATCGAGGATCTTAGAAGTATTACGGTTGTGGAAAAATCAAACAATGAGACGGACATTCCCTCGTATATCAACTGTGAATACAATGGCAAGCCGGCTCATTATTTTATTTATGCAACCGGTGAGAATATTCGGATCACCGGTCACGGAGCGATCGATGGAAATGAGGTGGTCTACTACGGAACCGAGACCCAGTACCACATCGAGGGTGCGTGGTATCCGAGAACTCCGCTTCTCTATATCGAGGATGTCCGCCACTTCACAATCACCGGCGTGACGCTTCAGAATTCCGCATTCTGGACGCTCCACATGGTCGGCTGTCAGGATGTTCTCGTCGATGGAATCCGGATTCTGAACAATATGAAGATGGCAAACTGTGACGGAATCGACCCGGATCACTGCCAGAATGTGAGAATTCAGAACTGCTACATCGAGTCAGCGGACGATTGCATTGTGCTCAAGACAACTGAGGCAGAACAGAAATACGGGACGACTGAAAATGTAATCATCAGTGGTTGTATCCTTGAATCCACAAGTGCGGCAATCAAGTTCGGAACGGAGAGCGAGGGTGATTTTAGAAATATCCTCATTGACAACTGCATCATCCGAAAGTCGAACCGTGGCGTAGCCCTTCAGCTTCGCGACAAGGGAAATATCGAGAATGTGCAGATCCGCAATCTGATGATCGAGACGAGAAATTTCATTGACCAGTACTGGGGCAATGCGGAGGGCATCTATATCACCGCAGAGGAGCGCCATGAGGGTCGCCCGTTCGGAAAAATTCGAAATGTAAGGCTTGAGAACATTCAGATCACCGGCGAGAGCGGAGTCTTCGTGTACGGATCAAAGCCAGGGCATATCGATGGAATCTCGATGAAGGACATCTCGGTTCATCTGCTCAAAAACAGCAAGTGGGCTTGTGACGGTTACGACATCCGACCGTGTGACGGCGAGGGACTTCTCGCAGGTAAGATCTACGGCGCATACATTCGCGGGGCGAAGAATGTGACCGTCCAGAACCTGAATGCGGAGGCAGAGGATGGTTTCCCGTATGGAGGAGAGGTCTTCTGGGATGAAGCGGAAGCGTAAGAAAATTTTTTAGTAGTAAGTAAGATAGTCAGGTTAAGATAATGAGATGAAAAAAGCGATGAATCGGAGAAAAAATTAATTTCTGATTCATCGCTTTTTTTATTTACTGCTGTTCCTTTAAATTCCTGGAAACCGTGATCTCCTGATTGTCGATGTGCTCGCGGATTGCGGTCTTTGCCTCTGCGACGTGGCGACCACGGATTGCCTTGAGGATATTGTCGTGCTCAACGACGAGGATCTGGCGTTTGTCAGCGTCCTTGATGTACTCGAGGCGGTAGCGGTACATCTGCTCTCTCAAATTGTTCAGAATCTGAACGAGGCGGTTGTTTCCGGTTCCGTTGTAAATGATGTCGTGGTAGCGTTCATCGGTCTCTGCCATGCTCATTGCATCGCCGGAGGTGATTGCAATGCGGAACGCATTCTGTGCTTCCTGAAGTTCACGGATGTCATCTTCGGTCATACGCTGGCAGGCAAGCTCGATTGCAAGTTCCTCGAGGGAACGGCGAACCTCAAGCACATCGCGCAGACTCTTCTCGGAAATCTTTGCGACTTCTGCTCCCTTTCTCGGAATCATGAGAACGAGACCCTCCAGCTCGAGTTTGCGGATTGCCTCGCGGATCGGGGTACGGCTTACGCCGAGGCGGTCGGCAAGCTGAATCTCCATCAGACGTTCACCCGGCTCAAGTTCGCCTTTTAAGATTGCCTGGCGCAGGGTGTTGAAGACTACATCTCGAAGTGGCAGATATTCGTTCATATTGACTTTCAGTTCATGATTCATAATGCACTCTCCTTACTGATTCAGATTGTAAAAGTTTGTCAGATAAACCTGTTTAGCGAGATTGGAGGACTCGCCGAACCGCATGTGTTCGTAGGCGGTTGTGGCGGTTTCCTGATCCGGGAAAAGACCAAAGACCGTAGGTCCGCTTCCGCTCATCAGAGATCCGATCGCGCCGTGACGGAGCATCGTGTCCTTGATCTCCTGAATGATCGGATATTCCTTGATGGTGACGGTCTCAAGAATATTTCCAAGATTTTCCGCGATTCCGGAAATCTGACCGTCGCGGATCGCGGTGAGAATGCCGTCAATATTCGGGTGATCAGCCGGGGAGAGCTGATTGAGGTGCAGGTTTTCGTAGACAAATTTTGTAGACACATTAATTGATGGCTTGGCAATCAAAACCGGACACTGGGGAACCGGCGGGAGAGGAGTCAGAATTTCTCCGATTCCCTCGGAAAGTGCCGTTCCGCGCATCAGACAGTAGGGAACATCTGCGCCGATCTTGACACCGCGTTCCATCAGCTCTTCCATCGAGAGTCCGAGGCGAAAAATCCGGTTGACTCCAAAAAGAACGGCAGCCGCATCGCTGCTTCCGCCCGCCATTCCCGCTGCAACCGGAATAAACTTTTTCAGACGGATGGAGAGTCCTTCTTTGATGTCGAATTCATCCATGAGGAGCTTGGCAGCCCGGTAAACCAGATTGTTTTCGTTTGTAGGGAGATAATAGAGGTTACATTCCACCGAAATGCCCGGTTCAGGCTTCGGTTCAAGATCGAGACGGTCAAAGATGCCGACGGTCTGCATAATCATGCGAACTTCGTGGTATCCATCTTCTCGGCGTTTCAGGACATCAAGTCCCAGATTAATTTTTCCATATGCTTTCAGAGCAAGATGTCTGGCCATAAATTCCTCCTTAGAAGGTTGAACAGACAGGTGTTTATGGGTCTGTCTGAACATTATTTTGCATCGTATCATCGTGTTCTGTCTGGTCACTGTTTGCGGGATTTCGTGAATAGTGTGGGGGGCTTCCAGTGACGCTTTCGATCCATACCTGCAATGATACGGGTCACATATTTCTTGTATACAGTATATTATAAAATGGAGCGCACAAATGTGCAAGTGATTTTGTCGCAGTTTTAACGAAAGTTTTTCATGTTTTTATGCCGTAAGATGCCGTAAGCGCTTTCATTTTTGCGGGAGGAATCTGGCCGAAGCAACCGTGCCTCGGCGCGAGAATGTGCCAAGGTACATTCTTTATTTCTTTATGTGAAATAAGAATGAAAATGGTAGATAAAAAATGAAAAGAGGTTCCTGTTTGCATAACAGATGAACAGGAACGAAATTGTGAAATTTTCTTTACTTTTTCTTGAAAAACCTGTTCAAATGAAAAGGAATCGTATATAATACATCGTATTGCGTCGTCTGCTCCATAAAATTTTGGGATCCCTCTCTGGTGAGGGAAAAAGTGGTGACCGTTTGTGATACTGTGTTTTGGAATTTGAAGAGATAGAGTGAGCTGGCGACGAAGATAAAAATATGGATGAAGTTTTGAAAAGTGATGAAAATCAGGAGGAAATGAATTATGAAAAAAAGAACACTGACTTCCCTTCTTCTGGCAACTGCCTGTGTACTTCTGCTGGGTGGTTGTACAAAGAGCAACATTGTGCGTCAGGATGAAGCGGCTTCTGACGGAGCGCCGGATTTCAATATGTATATGAACATCGAGATTGATGAGGATCAGCTTCACGACGATGTGAATGACGTGATTCTCGAGGAAGATGACTATCCGATGGCATCACAGGTAGACTTTGCCCTTCATCTCGATCAGGAGTACATCGATGTTGAGGTTGTCGTGAAGGATGGAACGAGCGGAGCAGATGCAGCGGAATACGCAAGCGATGCGCTCAAGTGCATCAACGATCAGGTCGCTGTACAGGATTTCTCCTACGGTGAGTCTGGGGATGATACATTCGGCGGTCTGTATCAGGATAATGAGGTAAATTTAAAGATCTATCAGGAGTCTGAGTATCCGGATGGAAAGCCGATGTATGAGACGACGATCCCGAAAGATACCTATATGACATTTGATGTGGAAGACTGAGAATAGATGAAGAGATAAAAAGAGACGAAGTAATTGTGAAGATATTGAACAGTTAAATTAGACATGCTTTAAATGAGGAGGCTGTCGCAAGGCGGACTGAGAGACAGTTCCAGCATTTGCGACAGCCTGTTTTTCGTTTTACAGGAATTGTTTATTTCTTACAGAAAATTTAAAGGGGGATTTTATGGGGAAGATAGCACTTCTGGTCTCGAGGGAGGAGATGCTTCATCAGGCGCACAATATTTTGCAGGAGAAGAAACTTGAGATTCAGGAAATGCGCGTGATCCGGACGGAGAATGCGGTGACAGAAGCCAGACGCTCGATTGCGGACGGGGCTTCGATCATCATTGCGCGAGGACTTCAGGCGTCGTTAATCAAGCAGTACACGGATATTCCGGTTGTCGAGATTGTGCTGACCGCTCAGGAGATGGCGCTCCTTGTGATGAAGGCAAAACAGATCGTCAAAAAGCAAAGACCGGTGATCGCGGTTGTGGGATTTCAGAATATGTTCTGTGATATGTCCTACTTTGATGAACTCTATGGGATTGAGCTGAGGACGTATTTTGCAAGACAGGGAGCGGGACTTCCGGGGGCGGTGCGCTCGGCGATGGAGGATCAGGCGGATCTGATTATCGGAGGAGATACGGCGGTTTCACTTGCGACGCAGGCGGGAGTACCGTCACTGTTTCTCTCGATGACTGAGGATTCGATGCGTCAGGCATTTTCAATGGCGGAGAGCATGGACTATGCGATGAGCGTGGAGAAGAAGACAGCTGCCCAGATTGAGACGATTTCGGATTACTCGTTCAGCGGAATTATGCGAATGGATGCAGACGGGCTTGTCGCGGCGGTGAATCCGGTGATGGAGGATCTGTTCGGAAAACCTCAGGAGAAACTCTGTGGTCAGAATGTTCGGACTTTGCTTCCGTCGATCGGGGAGGAAGCACTCAGAAAAGTGCTCGGTGAGGGCAAAGATTATTCGCTGACGATGGAGATCGGTCATGTTCCGCTCTATGTCCTCCTTGCACCTGTGCTCTATGAGAGTCGGGTGGACGGTGCAATCATGAGCTGTCACCGCGTGAGAAGGAGCGTACAGGTTCTGCCAAAGAGCAGTGAGAAGGAGAGGGGGCAGAAAGGGCTTCCGCCACTCGTTCGTTTTGACGATATTCTTCAGGAATCGCCTGCAATGCAGGAGTGTATCCGCCTGGCAGGGCTTTACGCGCTCTCAGAGCATCCGGTTGTGCTCTCCGGGGAGCCGGGAACGGAGAAACGCATGATTGCGGAGAGCATTCACAACAGCGGAAGCCGGAGCAGAGGTCCATTTCTCGATGTGCCGTGTGAGGGACTGACCGGAGAGGAACAGCGAAATATGATTTTCGGGGAGAGGGGAGCGGTGCTTCAGGCTCAGGGCGGAACCCTGCTTCTTCGGGATCTTGAGTATCTGACCTCGGCAAATCAATACCGCCTCTACCAGTTGATCCGGTTTCGCGTCTGCTACGGCGCGGACATTGCCTCGCTCAGAAAAGTCAGCGTGCGCGTTATGGCGACGGTCGGAGAACCGCTGGCGCTTCTTGCAGATCAGGGAAGAATCAGCCGGGATCTCTATTACCTGCTCTCGGGTCTGGAGCTTGCGGTTCCGCCACTCAGAGAGCGACCGGAAGATTTGAGTGAGAAACTTGAGGAGACGCTTCAGGACTGCTGTGACCGCTATTCGCGATACCATGTGCTGACAGCCGGGGCAAAACAGCTTTTGATTCATTATCCATGGCGTGGAAATCTGTTCCAGATAGAGAGCTTTTTTGAGCGCCTGATTTTGACTGCAGATCGCAGAAGTCTTGATGAAAATGTGGTGCGTGCACTCTTAAATGAGCTTTACCCGGAAAATACGCACCGAAAAGTCTGGGGGAATGAAGATGCCAATTTCTCGGCTTCCGGAATCGGAATCCCGGGGCAGACCGGACAAAATTCACAGATTTTACAGAACTCCCAGACGACACAGATGGTACAGACGACACAGAAAGATCAGAGTGTGGGAGCGTTACCGATTTCTCCGCGTGCACAGGTGATCCTTGACACGCTGAAAAAATATGGTGGGAACCGGGAACAGACGGCAAAAGAACTGAAAGTCAGCAAGAGTACGCTGTGGCGACTCATGAAGAAATACAATATTAACTGGTAGACAGGGAGGTCAGAGAGAACGATATGATGGAAAACAACAGCGAAAAACACAATAAGAATCACTGTGACAGTGAGATTGAGATGAAAAAGGGCACAGAAATGCCGATGGAAGGATTGGTGGAAACGGAGAACGGAACATTTTCTTCGATTCAGGAGGCACTTGATGATCTGGAGCATCATCCTGATACAGTGCGCCGGATTCTCGTTCATCCGGGTATCTACGAGGAGCAGGTGACGGTGCGTGTGCCAGGAGTGACGATCTGCGGGGAGAGCCGTGAGACGGCAGAGCAGACCGTAATTACCTGCGCGCTCGGAGCGAGAACGATCCTCGACGACGGAAAGAAGAGAGGGACATTTCGGACTTACACGATGTTTGTCGACGCTCCGGATGTGACACTGGAAAACCTGACAATCGAGAATGGCGCCGGTCCGGGAACTGAGGTCGGACAGGCGATTGCACTCTATGCGGACGGAGATCGGCTCTGTGTGCGCGGTTGTCGACTGCTCGGATGGCAGGACACGCTGTTTACAGCTCCGCTTCCGCCAAAGGAGATCGAGAAGGACGGTTTTATCGGACCGAAGCAGTTTGCGCCGAGAACGAAGACACGCCAGTATTATGAGGATTGCTATATCGAGGGCGAGGTTGACTTTATCTTTGGAGGCGCAATGGCGTGGTTTGAGAACTGCACGCTGTTTTCCAAGAACGTCGACCGCGAGATCAAGGGATATGTGACAGCCCCGTCCACGCCGGAAGATCAGCGGTTCGGCTATGTGATGAGCCACTGTCGGTTTGAGAGTAACTGCCCGGAGAAAACTGTTTATCTCGGTCGTCCGTGGAGAGAATGGGCGAAGGTTGTTCTTCTAAACTGCGAGATCGGTGCTCATATCCGTGCGGAGGGATGGAATGACTGGGGAAAAGAGCTTGCGCACGAGACTTCGTTTTTTGCAGAGTACGGATGCTTCGGGCAGGGTGCAGACCTTAGTAATCGTCCTGACTGGACGCACCAGCTGACAAAAGATCAGGCAGAAGAGTATAGCGTAGCAAAAATGTTTGAATAAAAATGAAATGACTCTTAATAAAAATAAAATAAAATGAAATATTGTCTTTTTTGTATAGAAAACAAACTCGAATTTAGTAAAACAGCCGATTGCGAACCGCAAAAAAATTTCTTATAATCAGGTCAGAGTTAAGGAAAGAGATTCCTTGACAGACCAAATAAGAAGTAACAACCAAACTTATCATATATTAAGAAAGTGAGGAAATTGAAATGAAAATTGGATTTATTGGACTTGGTATCATGGGAAGACCGATGGCAAAGAACCTGGTAAAAGCAGGTTACGAGCTGGTCGTTTTCGATTTTAATAAAGATGCAGTAGCAGATCTGGTATCCTGCGGTGCAAAGGCAGCAGAGAGCGGTAAGGAAGTAGCTTCCCAGGTAGATGTAGTTATCACCATGGTTCCGAATTCCCCGCACGTAAGAGCAGCAGTCCTGGGCAAGGATGGCGTTGCTGAGGGTGCTAAGCCGGGTCTGGTTCTGATTGACATGAGCTCCATTGATCCTACCGAGAGCAAGAAGATCGGTGAGGAGTGCGCAAAGTACGGCATCGAGATGCTGGATGCTCCGGTATCCGGTGGTGAGCCGAAGGCAATCGACGGAACCCTGTCTGTTATGGTAGGTGGTAAGAAGGATCTGTTCGACAAGTACTATGACATGCTGATGGTAATGGCTGGCTCTGTTGTATACGTTGGCGATCTTGGTTCCGGTAATGTTGCAAAGCTGGCTAACCAGATGGTAGTTGCAATCAACATTGCAGCAGTTGCAGAGGCTCTGACCTTCGCTAAGAAGGCTGGCACCGATCCGGAGCTGGTTTACAAGGCAATCCGTGGTGGTCTGGCTGGATCTACCGTTATGGATGCAAAGGCACCGATGATGCTTGATGGCAACTACAAGCCGGGCTTCCGTATCGAGCTTCACATCAAGGATCTGAACAACGCTCTGAATGCAGCACATGCAATCAGCTCCCCGGCTCCGCTGACCGCTCAGATGATGGAGGTTATGCAGTTCCTGAGAGCAGAG
Organism: Brotaphodocola sp.; assembly: GCF_983179755.1. Lineage (NCBI taxonomy): Bacteria > Bacillati > Bacillota > Clostridia > Lachnospirales > Lachnospiraceae > Brotaphodocola > Brotaphodocola sp. The sequence continues at coordinate 227,551 of NZ_CFAHBC010000001.1, forward strand.
GGATGCGACAAGGAAGATCATTCCAGCATCGTAAAGTACTACGAGAAGATCTCTGGTACCAGCGTAGTAAAAGAGAACAAGTAATTAGAGTAATTACAGAATTACAATAAATTTCTAACAAAACAGAGGGTGCCAAATGATAACAGGCTGAAAAACAGATAACGTTATCTGGAGGCACCCTTTTTAAAAGGAGAATGGCGATGAATACAGATTTTATTAAGGGTGTAGTAGTTCCGATTCTGACCCCGATTGATGAGAATGAGCTGATTGATGAGAAGAAGATGCGTGAGCAGGTTGATTTCGTAATCAACGGCGGTGTAAGTGGTATCCTTGCATTCGGTAGCAACGGTGAGTTCTATGTGATCGAAGAGGACGAGATGGAGCGTGGCTTAAAGATCATGGTAGATCAGGCAGCTGGTCGTGTTCCGGTATACTTCGGAATCGGTGCAATCAGCACCAAGAAATGTGTTCGTCTTGCAAAGATGGCAGTTGCAAACGGTGCAGCAGGTATCTCTGTACTTCAGCCGATGTTCTTAAAGCCAACTGAGACTGAGCTGTTTGAGCACTTTAAGACGATCGCAGAGGCAGTTCCGGATACCCCAATGCTTCTGTACAACAACCCGGGACGTGTTGGTTACACGATGTCCGGAAACCTTGTAGAGCGTCTGGCTCATGAGGTTAAGAACATTGTAGGTATGAAGGATACCAGCGGTGATATCACCCAGACTTCTGAGTTCATCCGTCGTACCAGAGACGTAAACTTCAAGGTATTCGGTGGAAAGGATACTCTGCTGTACGCTTCCATGTGCCACGGCGCAGTAGGTGGTGTATGCACCGCAGCGAACTTCATGCCGGAGCTGATCACCGATGTATACAACAAGTACGTTGCAGGTGATCTTCAGGGATCTCTTGAGGCTCAGTTCAAGCTGAATCCGGTACGTCTGTCCATGGATGGTGCCAGCTTCCCGGTTGCAGCAAAGGATATGGCAAATCTGCGCGGAAGAGAGATCGGTGTTCCGTACAAGCCGAACCTGCCGACTCCGGAGGGTGCAGTTCTTGACAAGATCAAGAAAGAGATGAAGACCGCAGGTCTGATCTAATCATTCTTATTTCTAATAGACTTAATTAATTTGACAGACGAGTTTTTTGACAGGTATATTTTTCCAAAAAATATAGAGAAAAACGGCGAGTGAACCGGCACCGGCGAATGTCCGGTGTCGGTTCTTTTTCATATAGGATATATGCGATATAAGATAAGAGTATAATAGGAGGGTGATTATGAAGTTACTGTTTGCTTCTGATTCTTTTAAGGGGACCCTGTCCTCAGAGCAGATCATTCGTCTTTTGACCGAGACGGCAGAGAAAATTTTCCCGGGATGTGAGACAAGCGGAGTTCCGATCGCAGACGGCGGTGAGGGAACGGTTGATGCAGTCATTGCAGTGACAAAAGGCTCTCTGCGCAAGGTGAAGGTTCACGGACCTCTGATGGAGGAGACGGAGGCTTCTTACGGTGTATTCCACGGCGACAGCGCAATCATTGAGATGGCAAGCGCATCTGGTCTTCCGATGGTTCCGACCGAGAAGCGCAATCCGTTAAACACGACAACCTACGGAACCGGTGAGCTGATCAAGGATGCCTTGGATCAGGGATACCGCAAGCTCTCGATTGCAATCGGCGGAAGTGCAACGAACGACGGTGGAATGGGCGCAATGCGTGCGCTTGGAGTTCGTTTCCTCGATGTGGATGGCGCAGAGCTTTCTGGCTGTGGCGCAGACCTTGAGAAAGTTGCAAAAATCGATATGAGCGGTCTTCATCCGGCTATCGCTGAGGCAGAGATCACCGTTATGTGCGATGTCAACAATCCGCTGACCGGACCGGACGGCGCGACTTACACCTTCGGCAAGCAGAAGGGCGGTACCCCGGAGATTCTTGACCGGCTTGAGGCAGGCATGAAGCACTATGCTCAGATGATGCGCGAGAATGGCATGGATGTCGAGCAGATGGCAGGTGCAGGTGCAGCAGGTGGTCTTGGAGCAGCTCTCTGTGGATACCTTCATGCATCCTTAAAGTCCGGCATTGAGACCGTGCTTGATCTGATTAATTTTGACGGTCTGCTTGAGGGAACCGATCTGGTTGTGACTGGAGAGGGAAGAATCGACTGGCAGTCCGCATTCGGAAAAGTTCCGAGTGGAATCGGTCTGCGTTGCAAGAACCACGGTGTTCCGGCTGTTGCGATTGTCGGCGGTATGGGAGATGGCGCTGAGAAGATTTATGAGTTTGGTGTGGACAGTATCATGTCTACGATCAACGGCGCAATGGACATTGAGGAAGCCCTTGACCGTGCGGAGGAGCTGTATCGCGGTGCAGCAGAGCGCACGTTCCGCCTGATTCGTGCAGGAATGGAGATTGGAAAGAAGGCGTAATCCATGGACATTACCGGGCTGTGGACGTTGCAGTGCATGATGTTTCTCATGGTCGCTGCGGGTGCCATTCTCAAAAAAATTGGAATTTTGAAGGCAGAGGGAAAGGGAATGCTCACGGATCTCGTGCTGTATTTCTTCCTGCCCTGCAACATCATTCATTCCTTTCAGATGCAGTTTGACGTGTCGATTCTGCAAAAATTTGCGGTTGTTCTGGCGACCTCTCTGGTTGTGCAGGCAGTCTGCTATGGAATGAGCAAGGTGTTTTATCGAAACCGTCCGGATGGAGTGCGCCGGGTCATGCGCTACTGCACCCTGGTTTCAAACTCTGGATTCTTGGGACTCCCGATTGCGGAGGGAGTCTTCGGAGCTGAGGGCATGATGTATGCCTCTGTCTTCATCATTCCGATGCGTGTTATGATGTGGTCTGCCGGAATTGCGTGCTTTACGGAGAGTCCGGATTTTAAGACGGTTATGAAAAAGATTGCAGTTCATCCGTGTATCATTGCGGTATACATTGGACTTGGACTGCTTCTGTTTCAGCAGCCGCTCGGAGCAGTGTATACCTGGATGGTGACTTCCCTCGGTCCGGTCGGACTGATTGTGAAGATCCTGCTTCAGGCATTGCAAAAAGGAATCAATTCAGCTGGAGCCTGCACAACGCCGAGCACAATGATCCTGATCGGTATGATGCTTGCGGAAGTGAAGCCGAGAGATATGCTGAACAGAGATGCAATGGTAATCACCGTGGTGCGTCTGGTGCTTGTTCCGTTCCTTGTTCTCGTGGGATGTCGTGTTTTTGGCATCAGCGGAATTGTTGCAGGCGTCTGCATCCTGATTTCCGGAATGCCGGCTGGAAGCACAGCTCCGATTCTGGCATCGAAGTACAACTGCGATTATGTATTCGGAACAAAGTGTGTGGTTGTCTCCACGCTGCTCTCAATGCTCTCGATTCCGCTCTGGTGCATGGCGATGTAGGTAGATGGTAAATCTTGAGTATCGATATCGATGATTGAAAATTTTGGTTTTGTGAAGGCGTTCAAAGCTAATCCATCATGGATCTTGGGTCGATCTGTGAGAGTTGAAGTTGAAATGTAATTTTAAGTAATTTTTATATAAATGAAATAAATCCCGGAATGGACAAAACATAGACGGGTGTGCGAAATCAGCCTTGTGATCAGGTTCGGGCTTCGGTTTATCCGAAAATCCGGGGCTGTCGCGGGGCTGAATTTGCGCTAAGTCGCTGTAAGCGTTGATTTGAACAAGTGACGGTAAAAAAAATAGAATTAAAGAATGAGGTGTAAGAAATGAAAAATATGGTAACACTGCCGGATGGTGCAAAGGTACCGGCAATCGGACAGGGAACCTGGTTTCTCGGAGAGCATCCGACTCGCTTAAAGCAGGAGGAGGAAGCACTTCGCGCTGGTGTTGGAGCCGGAATGACGCTGATTGACACCGCAGAGATGTACGGAAATGGAAAGGCGGAGGAGCTGATTGGAAAGACGCTTCCGGAACTCAAGCGGGAAGAGCTTTTTCTCGTTTCTAAAGTGTATCCGCACAATGCAGGACGACGCAACATTTTTAAGAGCTGTATGGCGAGCATGAAGCGAATGGGGGTTGATTATCTTGATCTCTACCTGCTTCACTGGCGCGGTGCGATTCCGCTTGAGGAGACGGTTGCATGCATGGAACAGCTCAAGAAGGAAGGAAAGATCCGCAGATGGGGTGTTTCCAACTTTGATACGGCTGACATGGAGGAGCTTTGGAGCGTTCCGGGCGGAAAGAACTGTGCGGTCAACCAGGTGCTCTACCATGTGGCATCCCGTGGAATCGAGTATGATCTTCTGCCGTGGATGAGAGAGCATCATGTTCCGGTTATGGCATACTGTCCGCTTGCTCAGGGCGGAGATCTGCGCCGTGGTCTCTATGGCAGTGCCGTTTTAAATAAGATTGCACAGGCACATGGAGCAACGGTTTCCCAGGTGCTTCTCGCTTTTGTCATTCGTGGGGGAGATGTGATCGCAATTCCGAGAAGTGGTCATGCAGAGCACACGCTTGAGAATGCAGGTGCAGATCAGATTGTGCTCAGTGCAGAGGAGCTGGCAATGATCGATAAGGAGTTCCCGGCACCGACGAGAAAAGTTTATCTGGATATTGTATAAGGGTAAAAAATTCTCTCAAAAATGTGCGTCGATACGCTTTTTCGAGAACAAATTGCCCCTTTTGGCTAAGATCAAGTTGATGCCACATCCTTCAATCCTTCGTTTTGTTATGGTTTGTCGTAATCTTAGTTTTATTAACACACCTCAAAGAATTATTAAATTTACTTTATTATGAGGATTTTTTATAATAATGGCAGAAAGAAACTTGCGTAGAACAGAGTACATAGGAGATCTGTATACATGGATCACGGATGATGAAAAAGCATCGTTGATCGAAGATATATGGAGGAGTGCGGGAGAAGGAGGACAAAATGAAAGTAACAGTTGGAGGCACGGTTTCAAAACTTTTGAAAGACACAAAGATTCCGAAGATGTTTCATGCAAAGCAGACATTTCCGCGTGAGGTCATCACGGCTGAGGAGATTCCGGCAGTTGTGAACCGTGAACTCGGACAGGAGCAGTTTGCATCCCTGATTCAGCCGGGAATGGAGATCGCAATCACAGCGGGAAGCCGTGGAATCCGAAACGTGGATATTATCACGAAATCAATCGTGGATTTTGTGAAATCGAGAGGGGCAAAGCCATTTATTGTTCCGGCGATGGGAAGCCATGGTGGAGCGACTGCGGAGGGACAGCTTGAGATTCTCGCAAGCTACAACATCACACCGGAGACGATGGGATGTCCGATCAAGTCTTCGATGGAGGTCGTGGAGCTTGGCGTGTCGGAGCGTGGAAGAACGGTTTATCTGGACAAGAATGCCTACGAGGCAGACGGAATTATCGTGTCCTGTCGTCTGAAACCGCATAATGCATTCCGCGGTCGCTACGAGAGCGGTCCGTGTAAGATGATGACGGTCGGTCTTGGAAAGCAGGCGGGAGCTTCCCTCGTGCACAGTGATGGTATGGATGTGATTGCCCAGAACATTCCGACGATGGCAAAGGTTGTTCTCGAGAAAGCGAAGATTCTTCTCGCCATCCCGTGTATCGAGAATGCCTACGATGAGACCTGTAAAATCGAGGCGATTCTTGCAAAGGATATCATGACAAGAGAGCCGGAACTTTTGAAATATGCATTCACGAATATGCCGAAACTTATTGTCGGGGAGACCGATGTCCTCGTTGTCGATGAGGTCGGAAAGAATTACAGTGGAACCGGTGTTGACCCGAATATCACCGGAACATTCTCAACCCCGTATGCAACCGGCGGAATCAAGGTGCAGAGAACGTGTTTTCTGAATTTGAGTGAGGCTTCGCACGGAAATGCGCTCGGCTGTGGTCTTGCCTCCGCAATCACGAAGAAGATCTTTGATGAGATGGATATTGAAAAAATGTATCCGAACTGTATCACGAGCACGGTTCTCGCGTCCGCGCGGATTCCATGTGTCGTTGCAAACGACAAAGAGGCAATCCAGATCTGTATCAAGACCTGCAACAAGATCGACAAGGATCATGTGAGAATGGTGCGAATCGCAAACAGCCTGCATATCGGAGAGATCATGCTGTCCGAGTCCTACTATGAGGATGTCAAGGCAGGCAGATATCCGGGTGTGGAGGCTCTCGACGAGCCACAGGAGCTTGTGTTTGATGAAGAGGGCAACCTGACTGACAGGATTCCGGAATAAATGATTCTTTTATTTGATAAAAGTCTGGGGACGGACTCAGAAACTCTGAGTCCGCATCTCCAGGCTTTTTTCTTTGAAATAACGCATTGCCAGGCTGATAAAATTCTGGGCGGCATTTGTCAGGTAATACCCCTTCTTGTGCAGGGCACAGAGCTCCCAGCGCGGGCGCTGTGGCAGATAGAAATAGGCAATGTCTGAGAGATCGCCTACATAGCTCTGAGCAAGAAGCGTACATGCCATATTGTTTTTTACCATGTTTCTCATCGTCACATTGCTTGCTGTCTCAAACAGAATCTTCGGCTGAAATCCGGCTTCCTCAAACAGCGGATCAATCAGTGTCCTCATCGTCGAACTCTTGAACATCAGCACAAAATACTCATCCCGAAATGCTTTCAAATCGATCGTGGTGAACGGTTCTCCGGGCGCAGAGGCGTTCTTGGCGAGCGGATGGGAGCGGGGAACGGCGAGAAAAATGTCCTCGTAGAGAATGTGGTCGTAATCGTCGCTGTTTTTGTCCTTTGGAGTCACGGTTACGAAGCCAATGTCGAGATCGCCCTTATTGACCATGTTCTGTTGCTTGTGGACACCAATCTCGGTAGGTTCAATTTTGATGTTCGGAAACTGTTTGTGAAATTCCGGATAAATACTCATCAGCATATTGATTCCACGTTCCGGAGTCAGCCCGATCGAGAGCGTGCCGGCCTTATTTTCAGCGAGATCATTAATGATGTTGTAGGCTACTTTCTTGAGAAAACAGATTCTCTGACCATACTCCACATGAATTACCACGTCTGAAGTCTTCGTTTCCTACGCCATCAGGCGTGGTAATTCATCAGATTCGTACCTATGACCGCAAAGAATTCAAGAAAGAGTACATCAAGACGATGGATCAGCTCGACCAGATTATGAACGCAAAAGAGCTTCCGGGTCTTTGGAACTCCCTCTCTCCGATCGTTGTTCCGCTTATCCTGATCTTCTGCAAGACTGGTTTAAGCCTGACTTCCATCGAGAGTGGACTGCTTTACAATGTGGTAAATCTGTTTGGTGCTCCGATCGTGGCTCTTGCAATCGGTACGACGCTTGCTGTTTATGGTCTTGGCGCAAAATTGGATCAGAAGCAGATCATCAGCATCATGAACGACAGCATCAAGGATACCGGTATCATCATGCTGATCACTGGTGCCGGTGGTTCTCTGGGAAATGTTGTAAAAGTCAGCGGTGTCGGTGATGTCCTCGGTTCCATGGTAGTCAGCTGGCCGATCTCGGCAATCCTGATTCCGGTTATCATCGCAGCACTGATGAGAATCGCTCTCGGATCTGCAACCGTTGCAATCACGACCGCTGCTTCCCTGACAGCTCCGCTTCTTCCGATGCTCAACGTATCCCCGGTTCTGCTTGCACAGGCATGCTGTATCGGCGCAATCGCCTTTGGATATTTCAATGATAGTGGATTCTGGGTATTCAATGGAATGTTTGGACTGACAGATATGAAAGATCAGTTGAAATGTAAGACTGCCGTCTCGATGGTCATGGCAGGAGTCGGAGTCGTCGAGCTATTGATTATCAATATGTTTATTTAAAAACCTGCGTTATTTGAATGTTATATGTATGCTCTGCGAGTGTTGAGTTGAACGAAACGTAAAAGCATACAGGAAATTGTACATCGAAGATGCATCAGCCCCGCCTGTTCCCTGGCGGGGCGTATTTTGTTGTATTTTGATATTTTTAATCCAACTTCTCCACCCAATACTCCTGACACAGCTCTAAAAATCTCTTCTCCGCATAACTTAAATAAGCATCCTTGCGACAGCAGATCGTGACTTCCCAGTGCGGGTGCTGGGTCAGGCGGAAGTAGACGACATTTTCAAGCGGGACGGCGAAGGTTGCAGGAAGAAGTGCGCATCCGACCCCGGCATTTACCATCCGATACTTGCTGACATTACTGCTGGTCGAAAACAACACTTTCGGTACAAATCCGGATTCCGCAAACAGTCGCTCCACAAGCGGGTACATCGTGGAAGTCTGGGCAATCAGAATAAAGGGATCTTCCTGAAACTGTGTCAGAGAAATCTCCGGAGCCGTCTTTCGGTCTGGACTTCCGAGCTTTGCAAAGCGATGGGAGGTGGGAACAGCGAGAAAGATTTCCTCGTCTGCCATATGCAGGTAAGTGTTGTCATCTTTCTGGTCCGGCATGAGTGTGATCAGACCGAGATCGATGTTTCCTTTTGAGATCTGTTTCTGCATCGTGCGGACGTTCTGTTCGATCGGCTCGAGGATGACATTCGGGAGTTCGCGGTGAAAAGCAGGATAAATTGCGGTGAACATATCGACCCCGCGTTCCGGGATCAGACCGATTGTGAACTGCCGATGCGACTGTTCAGCGAGGTCGTGAATCCGGCTGTATGCGTCCTTTCGGATATTCAGAATCTCTTTTGCGGAATCGACATAGATCTGCCCCGCCGGTGTGAGCTGCCAGTCGGAGCGGGTGCGGATGAAAAGAGGAGTGCCGAGCTCTTTTTCCAGTTTTTGAAGCTGCTGGTTGAGCGCTGACTGGGTGATGAAGAGCTTTTCGCCTGCGCGTGTGATGCTGTGTTCCTCGCTGATTGCAATGATGTATTCAATTTGCTTTAAATCCATAGTATGATACCTGCTTTCATGATAATGATTTGATCGTGATTATCTGCCGATCGCAAACGAATTTTTCACTTATAAACATTAGAAAAACTAACATATAAGTAAGAAACATCAATTTGACTAACATATACTCCATATATATAATAAAACACAGAAGAATTCAAGAGAAAAATTATCAAAAAAATGGCGAAAAAGTTATTGTATATGGGTAGGCATTTTCTGAACTGAAAATACCGTATGATACAGTGGCGGTGGTAGTAGAATTTGCCGATCTGGAATGCGAAGCATCGGTAAAATCCGTTGCTGTTTGCGCAACGTGTGAACAGTAACGCGAAAAAAAGAAGTACAGGAGAAGTGAGAGAGAATGGAACGATTTGATGTCATCGTGATCGGCGCGGGGGTTGTCGGTTCTGCGGTCGCAAGAGAGCTTGCGAGATACCGTTTAAACAGCTGTGTGCTTGAGAAAGAACTCGATGTGGCATGCGGAAACAGCAGTAGAAACACTGGTATGCTTCACGCCGGATTTACCTACAAGCCAGGTTCCTTAAAAGCAGAGTGTGCCGTTGAGGGAAACAAGGAGTTCGATCAGGTCGCAAAGGAGCTTGGTGTTCCATTTAAGCGTACCGGAAAGCTCGTTGTCGGGTTTACCGAGCACGACCGCGAGAATATCTTAAAGTACAAGGTGATCGGGGAGAAGAATGGTGTCGAGGGCATGAGGATGATCGACAAGGAAGAGATCGAGAAGATCGATCCGAATGCCGGTGGAGAGTTCGCAATGTATGTGCCATCCTCCGGAATTCTCGATCCGATGGCGTACACGATTGCACTTGCCGAGAATGCGTGCATGAACGGTGTGAAGTTCCATTTTGGAGAAAAAGTCGTAAAGATTGACCGTCCAGACTCGGAAGATGGCGATTACCGGATTCACACCGAGGAGAACGAGTATGCGACGAGATGGGTGATCAACTGTGCGGGTATGTATGCGCCGGAGATTTCCGAGATGCTCGGCTATCCGAATTATCCGACGAAGGGCTTCAAGGGCGAGTACTATGTGCTTGACAAGAAAGCTGGAAAGTATCTCTCGATTCCGGTTTATCCGGCTCCGAACGACAAGGGCGGATTTTCCACCCATGCGACCCCTACGGTTGATGGAAATGTGCTTGTTGGTCCGGATTCCTATGTAACTGAGGATCGTGAGGATTACAAGGTCACAAAACCACATCTCGACGGTCTGTTTACAGATGGAAGCCGGATGTTCAAGCAGATGAAGCGAGAGTATTTTATTCGCAACTTTGCAGGAATCCGCTGGAAGCGGTATAATCCGGAGACTGGCGAGATCCTCGATTTTCTGCTCGAGTCGGATGAGGCGCATCCACACACAGTCAACCTCGTCGGCATCGAGTCGCCGGGAATCACCTGTGCGCTTCCGCTTGCACGGCGCGCAGTCGCACGACTTGTCGCAAAAGAAAATCCGCAGAAAAATGAGACGTTTAACCCGGTTCGCCCGGCGCCGAAGCGTTTCTACGATATGACGCGCGAGGAGCAGAGAGAGGCAGTCGAGAAAAATCCTCTTTATGGCGAGATCGTTTGCCGGTGTGAGACTGTGACGAAGGCAGAGATCCTTTCCGCGATTCACAATCCTCTCGGCGTTCATACTGTGACCGGAATCAAGAACCGGACGCGCGCGACGATGGGACGCTGTCAGGGTGGTTACTGTGAGACGAGAATCACCGATATGATCGAGGAAGAACTTGGAGAGAAACCGGAAGATGTGCGATATTCAAAGAAAGATTCCTACATGTTTACAGGGAGAGTGAGGGACGCGAAATGAGAAATGTGGATGTAGTGATCATCGGCGGTGGTCCTGCCGGACTTGCAAGTGCCATTGAACTTTACAAAAAAGGAGTAACCGACATTTTGATTTTGGAGCGCGAGAAAAAGCCGGGCGGAATTTTGAGACAGTGTATCCATGACGGCTTTGGACTGACCCGTTTCGGGGAGACGCTCAGCGGACCGGAATATGCCTCCCGGTTTGTGCATCAGGCAGAAGAACTCGGAATTCCGTGCATGACCGACACGACTGTGCTCGAGGTGACAAAGGACAAGAAAGTCTATGCATCTTCCGCAAAAGAGGGTTTTGCCGAGATTCAGGCGAAAGCCGTTGTGCTCGCAATGGGATGCAGGGAGAGAACGAGAGGAGCGATCAGCATTCCGGGAACCCGCCCCGCAGGCATTTACACCGCAGGTGTCGCCCAGGCGTATATCAACCTCAGGAATGAGATGGTCGGAAAAGAGGTTGTGATCCTCGGTTCCGGAGACATCGGAATGATCATGGCGCGCAGAATGACGCTCGAGGGCGCACATGTCATCGGAGTTTTTGAGCTTCAGCCGTATGCGAGCGGACTTCCGAGAAATATTGAACAGTGCTTAAATGACTACCACATTCCGCTGTATTTGAGCCATTCAGTGACTGATATCCGCGGAAAAGACCGACTCGAGTCGGTTGTGATCTCCGAGATGGACGAGCATTTACAGCCGATTCCGGGAACCGAAAAAGAATATCCGTGTGACACGCTGATTCTTTCCGTTGGACTGATTCCGGAGAATGAGCTGACCTGGGGAGCGGGAGCCAAAGAAGATCCGGGAACAAAGGGCGCATCGGTAGATGAGAGCTACCAGACGACGGTGCCGGGAATATTTTCCGCAGGAAATGTGCTTCACGTTCATGATCTCGTCGATTTTGTGTCGATGGAGGCGGAGGCGCTTGCAGACTGCGCAGTGCGTTATGTCAGAGAGGGAAATCTTCCAGAGTGTAAGCTCGCCGTGAAAGGCGATGCGCTTGTCGGTCAGCTCGTACCGGCGAGAATCAGTGGAACGAGTGATGTGACGGTTTCCTTCCGGGTGAGAAAACCGCTGAAAGGCTGTACCGTGGAGATCTGTCAGGGCGATAAGGTCGTGAAGAAGCAGAAATTCCCGAAGGCGCTTCCGGCAGAGATGATTCAGATGAAACTGAAGGCAGAGCAGTTGAACGAGCAGGATGATCTGGAGGTGAGAGTGGTATGCTGAGAACATTTACCTGTATTATGTGTCCGCAGGGCTGTGACATCACGGCAGAACTCGAAGAAAATCAGGGGAAAATGGAGATTTTGAGCATCTGTGGAAATAAGTGTCCGAAAGGAAAAGCATATGTGACGCAGGAGCTTATCGCTCCGATGAGAAATATTGCAACCTCGGTGCTTGTGACAGGCGGAGAGCTTCCACTCGCAAGTGTCCGGCTGACGAAGCCGATTCCGAAAGACCGGATTTTTGATGTGATGGCAGAGATCCGAAAGGTTCATCTGAATGCTCCGGTTATAGAAGGTGAGGTTGTGATCGCGAATGTGCTCGGTCTTGAGAGTGATGTGATTCTCACGAGAAGCGTTGACAAAAAAGACTGAGAAAAAGGATTGAGAGAAAATAGTCGAAAGCCTGAAAAAATCTTGGAAAATGAGAAATAGAAGCGTGGAAAACCAGGACTCATAACATAAAGGCTATATTAAGATTAAGAAAAGAGGTGTGGGAAAACGCACAAAAAAACTCGTAAATCTTCGGATTTACCGGGTCTTTTTTGTATATAATGACAAAAGTGTATCAAAAACCGTCAAAATACTATTCAAAAAACTTATAGATCTATCAGAAGTACGCGTTTTACTTAGAGAGAAAAACTCGCTATAATGACATCGTCAACGAAATGACAATCGTGAATGAAACGATCGTAACCGGTGCGATGTTCAGACAACAAATCAAACAAAAAAGACACAAAAAAAGATACGACACAAAAGAAAATTAGCAAAGAAAGCAAGGAAAGAGGAGTTGGGTATGTCACAGGAAACGCAGATGCTTCTGGGATTAGTTCTTGGAATTGCAATTATGATCATTCTGGTCATGAAGACGAAAACACATACGTTCATTGCACTTCTTCTGGCTGCACTGATTTGCGGTCTCGTGGGAGGAATGACTCCGTCTGATGCGATCACAGCGATTCAGGACGGATTTGGTAACACATTAAAGAGTACAGGTATCATTATTGGACTTGGCGTTATGATGGGTGGAATTCTGGAGAAAACCGGAGCTGCCGAGCGTCTCGCTTACACCTTTATCAAGGCAATCGGAAAAGGAAAAGAAGAGTGGGCACTTGGTATCACCGGATGGCTGGTTTCGATTCCGGTATTTGCAGATTCCGCAGTTGTTATCTTTGCACCTCTGTGTAAAGCACTTTCCCGCGTCAGCGGAAAATCCGTCATCGGTCTGGCACTTGCAATGGCATGTGGTCTTCAATGTACTCATGTACTTGTTCCGCCGACTCCGGGTCCTCTGACTGCTGCAGGAATGATGGGCGTTGATGTCGGTCAGATGATCATCGCAGGAAGCCTGCTGTCCATTCCGATTTTTATTGCAGCAATGCTGTATTCCAAGTGGATTGGAACGAAAATTTATCAGGTTCCGAACACCGATGGCACATTTGATCGCAAGGAGTTCAAGAAAGAATACATCAAGTCTATGGATCAGCTTGATGAGATCATGAACGCAAAAGAGCTTCCGGGTCTGTGGGATTCCATCTCCCCGATTCTGGTTCCGATCGTTCTGATTCTCTGCAAGACTGTTGCCGGTCTGACCTCTCTCGACAGTGGTGCTGTCTATGAGATCATCAGCCTGCTCGGTTCCCCGATCGTGGCACTTGGAATTGGTACGACGATGGCAGTTTACGGTCTTGGAAAACATATGGACCAGAAGAAAGTCATCGGCATCATGAACGAGAGTATTAAGGATACCGGTATGATCATGCTGATCACCGGTGCCGGTGGTTCTCTTGGTAACATCGTAAAAGTCAGCGGTATCGGTGATGCACTCGGTGCAACCGTTATGGCTCTTCCGATCCCGGCAATCCTGATCCCGGTTATCATCGGTGCTCTGATGCGTCTGGCACTCGGATCTGCAACCGTATCGATCACAACCGCAGCTTCCCTGACAGCTCCGCTTATCAGCCAGCTTGGACTGAATCCGGTTCTGATGGCACAGGCAAGCTGTATCGGCGCAATCGCCTTCAGTTACTTCAACGACAGTGGATTCTGGGTATTCAATGGAATGTTCGGTCTGACGGAGCTGAAAGACCAGGTAAAGTGTAAGACAGCAGTTTCCCTGATCATGGTCGGTGTCGGCATTGTAGAACTGTTGATTCTGAGCGCAATCTGGAAATAAAATCAGAGATAAATAAGAAATAAAAATTAAGAAGAAACCTCCCCTGTGGTTTTGGGTCAGCCACAGAGGAGGTTTTTTGTGTCAAAATATGTGGGGTGTTGGGGATAAATCAGGCATCGGTGTTATTTGTTTACTGCGGGGCATTTTTGAGCAAAAGCATAATCAGATCGCGGATTGGACCGGTCAGGATGATTCCTTTTGAGTAGGCAATGACGACATGAAAGATCATCGGCTCTGGCAGAGAGAACAGGTGGCATCCTTCCGCGTGATCGTAGACCGAGCGCGGAAGGAAGGCGATGCCTTTACCGTTTGCGACCATGTTGCTCGATGCATTCAAGTCGCGGATCTCACAGAGGACATCCGGGGTGAACGAACAGTGGGAGAGGATCTCTCTCTCAAGACTTCGGAAATAGCTGTTCTGCTGGTTTAAGATAAAGGGCTCATCTCGAAGCAGGGAGAGATCAACCCCATGTTTCTCAAATGAGGAGACTGCGGGGTGAGAGGCGGGCAGGGCAAGCATGAGTTCTTCATCTCTGAGGGGCATGAACTCGAGCATCGTGTGGCTTGCCTCCCTCGTCGCGATGACGGCGAGATCTGCCATTCCATTTGAGAGGTAATCCTTTGCGATCGAGGCATTGCCATCGATTGTGCTGATTCTTGTATTCGGATGGAGCTTGCGAAACTCAGACAGGATGTCGACGGAGAAATCCGGCAGAAGCGCATTATTATAGATGAAAGTGATCTGTCGTTTTCCGGATTGTTCGAGTTTTCGGATCTCCTCAAGTGCGTGCTCGTAAATACTTTGGACGGATCGCGCCCCGTTCACATAGATTTTGCCGGCATCGGTGAGAATCATCTCGCCCCGCTCGCGCAGAAAGAGCTTTGTGCCGAGGCGCTCCTCGACGCGCTTGAGCTGTCGGCTGATCGCGGGCTGTGAGACGAGAAGGCGGTCGGCGGCGCGGGAGATCGATTTTTCTTCCGCAATCGCGATGATGTATTCAAGAGTTTGGGTGTTCATAGTATCTCCTTTTCTGAAAATGTGCTCTCGAAGTTCCTTTGGGTGTTCTCTTAGAGTCCTGTGAGAAGTGGGCTTGGTTGGGAACGCTCAAGTGGGGAATTGGGGGCAAACTCTTCCCAGATCGAGCGCGCGATTGCGTTGAAATCCGGAGTGTAAATCGGATTTGAGAGATCATGACATATCATCAGATAGATGAAGTAGCGTTCACTCGCTGACAGGACATGATTTTTCCGAAGAATGACGCAAAGATCCAGGGAAATCCGTGGGGAGAGCGAGAGGTAAACAATATCGGAGGAGTGCTCGATTGCAAATGAAATAGGAAGAAAACCGACACCGGCTCCGCCATAGATCATATTTCGGATGACGATGTTATTTCCACTCTCAAAGACAACGGTGGGATGGAAACCAGCCTGGCTGAAAATATAGTCGGAGACGGCGCGAACCGAGCTTCCCGGGGACATGATGATGAATGGAGAATCAGAAAACTCGTTGATCGAGACAGAGGCAAAGCGTTGCCCGGCATTTCGTTCGCTTGCACGCCCGGCAAGCGGGTGGAACGACGGGACACCGAGGACGATCTCTTCGCGAAAAAGCGTCACATAGTCAAACTCGGTGGATTCCGTGTCAAAACACGTTCCGAGAGAGCAGGAGACACTGCCGTTTCTTACCATTTCTTTTAAGTCGCGCATATAGCCCTCGCGCATTTCCAGACGAACGGTGGGAAAACGCTGAGAAAATTTCGAGAAAATCTGCGCTGCCATCGCGGAACCGCGCAGGGGAGTCACACCGATGCGGATCGTCTCAGTCGGCTTGACGCTGAGCTGATGAATGGACTGAAGGGTCTGTTCCTGCACAGCGAGAATCTTTCTTGAGGCATCGAGGTAGATGCGTCCGGCAGGCGTCGGGATCATCTGTTTCTTGTTTCGGACAAAGAGGTCGATTCCGAGTTCACACTCTAAGTTGGAGAGAAAGGCGCTTAACGTCGGCTGGGAGATCCCGAGTTTTTTTCCGGCTCCGGACAGAGTACCGGTCTCGGCGATTGCGACAAGGTAGGACAGGGTTTTAATATTCATATGGAATTCCTTTCTATGACTTCTGGTTTTGCACAGGGCGAAAAACGACTTGTGCAAGAAAAGCGAGAAGTGAGTTGGATAAGGACAGAATAGTGGATGTGGGGCGAAAAGTCAAGAAAAAGTATAGCTTTTTGTAATAATATATATAGCGGTAGTTGGATTGTGTATTTACAAAGACAATGATAAAATACTAACATAACAAGTGGGAAGAAAAAGGTTTTGTGAACATTCTGCACGGCCGAATATCATGAGCAGAGGGCGAACTGGATTCTTTTTGCATGCAAAAATGTAATGGGAGATAGTTTGAGATGAATGTACAGATGATAATGGCTTTGTGTATTCTGGTATTTATGGTAGTCATGCTGTTGACGCATGTTCTGCCGTATGGTGTGACCGCAATGATCTGCTGTGTTCTCTTTGTATTCACAGGCGTTCTGGATCTGAAAACTGCGTTTTCCGGTCTGTCGAGCAGTACGACACTGATGATCGCACCGATGATTGTAGTTGCAAGCGCACTCGGAAAGACGAGTTTGATTCACCGGTTAAGAGGGGTGATGGGAAAACTTCAGGGAAAGAGCGGTCTGCTTCTGATCCTTGGTATGTGTGGAATGACGATTGTTCTGTCTCAGCTGATGGGACAGGTTGCCTGCATTTCCGTTATGCTTCTCTTTATTCAGACTTTTGACGATGACAGCGAGTACTCTCCGTCGAGACTGCTGTTTCTTGTAGCAACGATCAACTGTCTGGCAACATCCAAGTTCCCGATCGGTATGGGAGCAACGATGCCGGGCACCATCACTTCCTATTATCAGGGACTGGTAGGACCGGAGGATTATCTTGGAATTACCGATTTCTGCAAGGCAGGAATTCTTCCTCTGATTGTAGGAACGATCTATTGTGTGTTATTCTATAAACTGATCCCGAATGGCTCAATCGACAAGTCTCAGGTTAAGGATGTCAAGGATGTAGAGCCGATCTCCAAGAAAAATGAGTTCATGATCTTTGCAGTATTTATCGCAATCATGTTGGGATTTGCATTTACCGAACAGCTCGGAAGCGACATTACGAATGTAATTCCGTCTGCCGGTCTTCTGATTCTGATCGTGTTTAAAGTACTTCCGATTCCGGAGGTTATGAAGACTCTGACTTGCGATATGGTATGGATGGTAGCCGGAATGAGCGTTGTCTCCACCGCCCTTTCCAAGACCGGTGTCGGCGAACTGATCGGTCAGACCGTATTGAATATCCTTGGTGGTCATCCGAGCGGACTCTTTGTCAGCATCGTCTTCTGTGTTGCCTGCGCGCTGATGACAAACTTCATGTCCAACATGGGAACGATGGCTCTGATGAGCCCGATCGCAGCTTCGACCGCACTGGCAGGTGGAATGAATGTGAAGGCAGTTGTTCTTTGCTGTTGCGTATCTGCATGGCTCGCATTTGTAATGCCGACCGGTTGTTCCGGAACGATGATGGCATTTGGTATCGGCAATCAGAACCCGATCAAGACGATGAAGTTCACGCTTCCGCTTCTTGTGCTCACGCTGATTGCGTTGATTATCGGAATTAATATCTTCTTCCCGATTTACGGCTAAAACTGATTTACGGATGAGGTTAAAAAATCGAGTCCTGCTTCATCATTCATTTGCTGAGGCAGGGCTTTATTGGCAGGATGGCAAAATGCTTTGTCTATGTCAGCTTGAAAAAGAAAAAAAGGAGAGCTCATACAATGAGAAAAGTATTTGATCCAGGTACAAAAAAGAAAACTCTGACATTGATTGACAATGTCGTATATTCAAATGTAAAAGATCTCGAGGGAAATCCTCTGGAATTGAAGATGTCGATTCTGCTTCAGAATGGAAACAGCGAGATGCGTCTGGCAGTCGGCGAAGATGATCCGAAGGAGGATCACAGCCCGAAGCCGGCACTCGTGTGGATTCCGGGCGGTGGCTGGAGAGGGGCTGACAAGAACCTGATGCTCGGCGAGATGGCAGAGTTTGCAAATGCGGGCTACGTTGTGGCATCGATCTACTATCGGAGCAGTGCACAGGGACATTATCCGGACCAGTTACTCGATGTGAAGACCGCAGTTCGTTTCCTGCGTGCAAATGCACAGAAGTACGAGATTGATCCGGAGCGGGTCGGCGTGTTTGGAAGATCCGCGGGCGGTCACCTCTCTGCGATGATGGCGATGAATCAGGACGGATTTGACGGTGAAGAGTGGGCTGGCTACTCCTCCGAGATTCAGGCAAGTTGTGACATGTTTGGACCGGTCGATGTGCGTGCGCTGATGGAGGGCGAGGAAGCCCGCTTCTCCGATCCGAATTTCCGCTGGCATCGTCTTGAGGACACCCACGGCGGTGCGCTGATCGGCGGAGATCCGGCTACGATGAAGGAGAGAGCGGAGCTTGCAAGCCCGGTCAACATGGTAAATCCGAAGATGTGTCCGCTCCAGATTCTGCACGGTGACAATGACCCGCTCGTCCCGATCGAGAAGAGCAGTGAGGTGCTCTATCAGAAGATCGTGTCTGCGGGAATGGAGGATCGAGTAGAATTCTATACCTTCCCGGGTGCCGGACACGGTTCAAGAGAGTTCTTCCAGGATTCAGTCAAGAAACTGCAGATTGAGTTCTTTGACCGTTACCTGAAACGATAAGATATAAGATTTAGACCTGACTTACCAGGACTCCTCTTTTGACCAGTATTCTTTTGCAAGGCGAACGAATTCCTTTGCGCCGGAGCTTAAATAGCTTCCCTTCTTGTGAAGGATCGTCATATCCCAGGTTGGGTGGTCTTCGAGGGCGAAGCAGGCGAGGCGCGCCGAGGGATTGCGAACATAATAATGAGGGATGATACCGCAACAGAGTGTCGATTCGACCATCGGCACGATGCTTGCGGTATTGTTCGTCTCGAAGAGGACATTTGGGGTAAATCCCGCCTTTGCAAAAATCTGATCGCAGACAGCTCTGAGTGTGGAGTTCTTGTCCATCAGGACGAAAGGCTCATACTGGAGCTCTTTTAAGTCGAGGATCGAGAGTGGTTTGCCGGGGGCGGAGGCACGGACGGCGAGCGGATGACCGGACGGAATGATGACGCTCATCTCCTCGGTGCCGAGAAGGATGTGGTTGTCGCTCGTCCGCTCGCTGAGCGGAAGCGTGATGAAGCCGAGATCGATCTCTCCGCGGGCGACGGCCTGCTGTTGGAGGTAGACGCGCATCTCAATCGGAACAACCTGAAGGTGGGGACAGTTCTTGTGAAGTTCCGGGTAGATGCTTGTGAACATCCGAAGTCCGCGTCCCGGTGTCAGACCGATCGTGAGCTTTCCTTTCTGGATGTTTGAGACATCATAGATTCGGTTGTAAGTCTCCTTCTTGATGCTCAGCATCGCTTTTGCGCCCTCGACATAGATCTTGCCGGCTTCAGTCAGTCCCCAGTTGGTGCGGGAGCGGTGAAAAAGCGGAGTCCCGAGTTCCTGCTCAAGTTTTAAGAGCTGTTGATTTAAGGCGGACTGGGAGATGAAGAGCTTTTCAGCTGCGCGAGTGATGTTGTTTTCTTCTGCAATCTTCAAAATGTATTCAATCTGTTTGGTATCCAAGCGATCGACTCCTTTTAACAAAAAATATATTTTAGTATAACATAAATATTTCGTCAGAGGTACTCGGAGATTCTCATTTACGGATACGACTAGATACTACTAGATACGACTCACTACTCTTAGAAAAACTGATAGGTCTATTGGAATCCTGTATTTTACTTATCGAGAAAAAATGCATATAATAAGAACATGATGAAGGCGATGAAAAAAGCCGACAACAAACCCTCTAGCTTGGAAGAAGTGGAAGATGTGTGCTGGACGCATTTTCCGCTTCTTTTTCTTTTCTATGATTTTTTTCTTCTTTCTTTCCTAAATTTTTCTGTATTTTTACAAAAAAATAAAAAATCAAGATATTTAATAATAAAATCAGATAAATAAAACGACTTTGGGAAAGAAAAACCAAGTATTTCTTAAAGTGTTAAAAAAGTATAAAGTTCCCATCCACCTATTGACAGAGTGACAAGTTGTCATTATAATGAGTGACAGATTGTCACCAGAAAGTCTGGGCTCGTGTGAGGTGATGGATGACCGGTTTTAAGTTTGAGCCGATGCTCTGGGAGCGTTGACTTGAATGCAGAGACCGGGCAGAAAAACATGAGTCAGATTGCATCTGTCGGCGGACAGTCGCATAACAATCAGAAACAGGTGTCAGAAATCGGAGACAAACAAAAAGGAAGGAAAAGGAAGAGAAATGAAAGGAAAGATGAAGTGGATTGTTGGCGGAATCGTAGTGATTCTTGCCGGAGGACTGATTTACTCCCGCTTTTTCAAGAAAGAGCCAGTTGTGGAGTATGAGAACCGTCCGATTGTTGCTGTGGAACAGCCTCAGCAGGGAAATATTGTATTGTATACGGATGTAACCGGTGTCGTGGAGCCCCAGTCCAGAGCATCGGTAATGCCGAAGATGGACGGTGAGGTTCTGGAGGTTTACTTCCAGGCAGGAGATACGGTGAAGGCAGGACAGCCGTTAATCAAGATCGATTCGGACGCTCTGACATCCCTTCAGCTTCAGGTCGACGCTGCAAAGGTCGCTCTTGACAGTGCGAACGATAACCTGACCCGTACCCAGGCGCTTGCAGTAGATGGATTTGTCTCTCAGCAGGCACTTGAGCAGGCACAGAATTCCGCAAAGAGTGCGCAGATCTCTTATGATTCTGCAAAGCATCAGTATGATCTTCAGGTCGGGTACACGACTGTGACTGCTCCGATGGATGGTGTGATTGAGAACCGTAATGTTGAGCTTCACGACCATGTAAACAGTCAGACCGCAATCTGTGAGATATCCGGTCAGAATCAGCTTGAGGTGAAGTTCGGCGTGACCGAGAAGACGATGAAGAATATGTCTCTTGGTGATATCCTGACTGTTGAGAAGAATGGAAGCAGTCGAGAGGGCAGCATCACCGAGATCGGTTCAATGGTAAACAGCTCCACAGGTCTTTATGATGTGA
The DNA here is from genome assembly GCF_983179755.1 of Brotaphodocola sp. Lineage (NCBI taxonomy): Bacteria > Bacillati > Bacillota > Clostridia > Lachnospirales > Lachnospiraceae > Brotaphodocola > Brotaphodocola sp. The sequence continues at coordinate 248,759 of NZ_CFAHBC010000001.1, forward strand.
AGGCATCTCTTCCGCAGGACGGAAGCCTTTCCAATGGAACCCGCGTTAAGATCACCGTTGTGATGGATCATGCGGATGACGTGATGACAATTCCGCTTGATGCAGTCAACTACGACGCAGGTGTTCCGTTCGTCTATGTATACAACAATGGTGTCGCAGAGAAGACGGAGATTGAAACTGGTATCTACGATTCCGATAGAATGCAGGTGGTTTCCGGGCTGAATGCAGGCGATCAGGTCATCACGACATGGAGCAATGAGCTTGTAGCAGGTCAGGAAGTCCTTCTTGACAATGGAACGGATTCTGCTGAAATGACCACAGATTCTTCTAGTGATTCTTCTGCGGAGAGCGCAGAGAGCAGTGCAGACAATGAGGCAGGAGCTGACAGCGAGGTGAGCGCAAAATGATTAATTTGACAAAATTTTCTCTGCGCCGTCCGGTGACAGTCATCCTGTGCCTGATTACGTTCGCGTTTTTCGGCTTACAGGCACTGCTCGGGGCGAAAGTAGAGCTGACTCCGGAGATGGAGATGCCGATGCTGATCATCTCCACGGTCTATGCCGGAGCGAGTCCGGATGATATCAATGAGCTGATTACGATGAAGGAAGAGGACGCGATATCGACTCTGGATAGCGTGGATTCAGTTACTTCCTATTCTCAGGAAAACGTTTCGATTGTGCTGGTTCAGTATGAGTACGGAACCAACATGGATACCGCATACATCAACTTAAAGAAGGCGGTCGATGGAATTCAGAGCGATCTGCCGGATGATGCAAATACGCCTTCGATCATGGAGCTCGATATGAACTCTCAGCCGGTCATTTCTCTTGCAATCAGCGGAGATGTGAGCGGAAACTTATATACTTATGTAGACAACAACATCGTGCCGGAGTTTGAGAAGCTCAGCTCCGTCGGTGAGGTATCAATCTCCGGTGGTCAGCAGTCCTATGTGCGGATTCAGCTTGATCCGGAGAAGATGGCACAGTACCATCTGAGCATGAACACCGTGGCACAGCTTATCGGTGCCGCAGACTTTACGATTCCGGCAGGCGATGTAACAGTCGGAAAACAGAAGCTTGATGTCAGCGTCGGCAACGACTATGACAGCACAGAGGAACTCAAGAACATCGTGCTTCCGCTTGCCGATGGTGACACGATTCACCTGTCCGATGTCGCAGAGGTCTATGATGCACTCGAGGAGGCATCCTCAATCGGTCGTTATAATGGTCATGACGTTATCTCTGTCGGCATCAAGAAACAGCAGAGCAGTACTGCGATTGATGTATCGAAGCAGGTACTCAAACAGATCAGCAAACTTCAGTCAGAGTATCCGGATCTGGAGTTCACGATTGTAAACGACAGCAGTGAGATGATCACAAGCTCAATCAAGAATGTTGTGCAGACGATGGTTATGGCAATCATCCTCTCGATGATCATCCTGTTCATCTTCTACGGAGAGCTTCGAGCTTCCGTCATCGTAGGTACTTCGATCCCGGTTTCCGTTATGATCGCACTGATCTGTATGAATGCGATGGGATTCTCGATGAACGTTATCTCTCTGACCTCCCTCGTACTTGGTGTCGGAATGATGGTAGATAACTCGATCAACGTTCTCGATGGATGTTTCCGTGCGAAGGAAGAAAAGCCGAGTTTCTATGAGGCAGCAATCGAAGGTACAAGAACGATGATCGGTTCGATCATCGGTGGTACGGCGACGACCTGTGTTGTATTCATTCCGCTGGCACTGCTCTCCGGTATGAGTGGACAGCTGTTCAAACAGCTCGGTTATACGATCGTATTCAGCTTGATTGCATCCCTGTTCTCCGCAGTCACGATCGTACCGCTGTGCTATCTGCACTGGCATCCGCAGGCAAAAGAGACGGCACCGGCTGACCGTATTCTGAAGCATTTCCAGGCATGGTACCGCAAGACGATGCCGAACATTATTCCGAAGACGAAGACCGTATTTGCCACGGCAATCGCTCTTCTCGTTCTCGCATTTATGATGGCGAGCCGTCTGGGAATGGACCTGATGGCATCTGCCGATGAGGGAATTGTCGACATGACAATTCAGGTAAAGCCGGGTCTGACGATTGATGCAATCAATGATGCGGTGAAAGATGTTGAGGAGCTTGTCTCAGGTGATGAGGAAGTGGATCACTATCTGCTGACTTACGGAGCGAGTGGACTGAGTGTCGGAGCAGGTTCCGATGTGACGCTGACCGCATATCTGAAGGATGATCGCAAGCTCTCGACCGATGAGGTTATGGATAAGTGGAGACATGAGACTGCATATTATAAGGATTGCACCGTTTCGATGGAGAGCGGAAGTTCCACCTCCTCAAGCTCAATGTCGAGCGGAGATCAGATTGAGGTCGATCTTCAGAGTGTAGACTACGATGCGCTGAAGCTGGCAGCCGATCAGCTTGTTGAGGATTTGAGACAGCGTGACGATGTCATGCAGGTACACTCCTCGATCGAGAATGCAGCGCCGGTTGTCAAGGTAAAGGTTGACCCGGTTACCGCAGAGGCAGAAGGACTGACCCCGGCAAGCATCGGTTCGGTGATTTATTCAAACCTGAGTGGTGTGAAGGCATCGACGATCCGTATCAACGGAGAGGATGTCGATGTCAAGGTTGAATATGCTTCCGACCGTTACGACACGATTGATAAGCTGCAGGGCATGATGATTACGACAGCGACAGGCGCAACGCTTCCGCTTGAGGATCTCGCAGAGATTTCTTATCAGGACAGCCCACAGCAGATCAAGAGAAAAGATAAGCAGTATCAGGTGGCAATCACGATGCAGCCACAGGCTGACGCAAAGAAGACTGCGAAACAGGCGGTCAATGACTATGTAAGAAACGACTGGAACATGCCGGCAGATGTCGAGATGGCGACAAACAGCATGGATGAGATGATGGGTGAGGAGATCGGAGCGCTCGGCGGAGCACTTGGAACTGGTATCTTCCTTGTCTTCATCGTCATGGCAATCCAGTTCGAGTCTCCGAAGTACTCACTGATGGTGATGGCGACGATCCCGTTTGCAATGATCGGTTCGTTCGGTCTTCTGTTCCTCGCGGACAGCACAATCAGTATGACGTCCATGCTTGGATTCCTGATGCTTGTCGGTACCGTAGTAAACAATGGTATCCTATATGTGGATACGGCAAACCAGATGATCGGGTCGGGAACCCCGCTTGACAAGGCACTCGTGGAAGCCGGAGCAATTCGTGTCCGCCCGATGATTATGACAACACTGACGACAATCATCTCGATGATCCCGAATGCATTTGGATTCGGTAAAGCAGGTGCGATGATGCAGGGTATGGCACTCGTAAACGTAGGTGGTCTGACAACTTCGACGATTCTGACCCTGATTCTTCTGCCGACGTTCTACCGTTTTGTATACATGGCGGGAAGAAAGTGGATAGACGGAGAACCAATGGCAGATTAATCGTTGCGGTTCACGCATTGCGCAAACAGTAACGATCAATCCATTCGGGGAAGCAAGAAAGGGAAAGAAAAGATGCCAACAGAGAGATTTATGCGACTTCCGGAGCAGAAAAAGGCTCTGATCCGCTCAGCCGCAATGAAGGAATTTGCGAGAGTTCCTTTTGAAAAAGCATCAATCAACCAGATTATTCATAATGCAGGAATTTCAAGAGGAAGTTTTTATACCTATTTTGAGGATAAGTCAGATGTCGTGCAGTTCTTAATGGAAGATATGAGACGGGAATTGCAGGAATTCTGTGAGAGAGAGATCAGGAGAAGTGGCGGAGATTATTTCGCCCTTCTCGATAAGATGTTTGAATATTTTGTGAGGACGCTTCAGAAGACAGAAGGTCTGCTTCATATGGCAAAAAATCTCTTCTCATATCAGGAAAATATCAATGGAGTTGGTTTTAAAGACTGGTCGAAACCGTGCAATATGATAGGGGAGGACAGTCCGTCGGCGTGGTTTTTCAATCTGGTCGACAAGAATAAACTGCGTGTGGAGACCGTCGAGGATTTCTCAGCATTGATGCCTCTTGGGACAACGGTGATTCTGCTCGCAATCAAGCAGTACTATGAGAATCCGGATTCACTGGAGTTTGTGAGAATGGTCTTTCACAAACAGCTTGATCTTCTCAAGTATGGTGCGCTCAAAGAGCGTCACCCTCATGAAGTGCAGTGAGAAAAAACGTGGGAAAACGAAATGTAATAAAACTGTAATGAAACGGGTGCGGAATTACCCACCAACATGATAAGGAGAGAAAAATGAGATTATTGAGATATATTCTTCCGGCCGGCATCGCCGGTGTCCTGGCGGTGTCCGCCCCCTTAGTGGCATACGCCTCAAGTCCGGAATTTTCCCGGACCGCAGAGGAGTGGGCGCAGTTGCGGGATGACAAGATCGAGTATTCAGAGCTTGCCGGTCTTGTGCACGAGTACAATGCGACGGTTCAGAAAGATCAGATTGATTACAATGAGTTCCGCAAAAAGTACGGAGATACAAAGGAAGATGTTGCAGATGAGTATCGCAAACTGGCGGCTGATCTGCGAGATGCACTTTCCTATCCGGATGTCGATGATTCCAACTATGGTTCGATGATGGCACAGATTATCAATAACAATCAGACCGCAAAGACGTATGAGGAAAAGGCGGATGATGCTCTTGAGGACAGTTATGTCAAGTACATGACGAACTGCCAGACGGAGGCCGGCATCGTGCAGAGTGCGCAGAGTGAGATGATCAGCTGGTATCAGAACCAGATCCAGCTTCAGGTTGATCAGAAGGCAAAGGAGCTTGCACAGGAGAATTATCAGGCAGTTGAGGCGAGATGCAATGCGGGCATGGCGACAGACATTGAGGTTCTGAGTGCGCGTGAGTCGCTTCGCAGTACCGATCAGGCGCTGATCAATGACCAGTCCGCAATTGATACCGGAAGACAGAAGCTTCAGGTGATGCTCGGCTGGTCAGCAAATGCGAATCCGGAGATCGGTTCGATTCCGGATGTCGACGATGCGCGGATTACCGAGATGAATCCGTCAGTTGATAAGGATAAGGCACTCGAGAACAACTATACGCTTCTGATCAACAGGCGTCAGCTCTCGAATGCGAGAAGTCAGGATAAGAAAGATGATCTGACGACGACGGTAGCGGACAATGAGCGCGCGATCGTGGCTTCTGTGAACAGCAGTTATCAGTCTGTACTCTCCGCAAAGACCGCTTACGATCTCTCTGTAACGCAGGCAACGCTCGAACAGCAGAACCTTCAGATTGCACAGAGAAAGGCACAGACCGGTCAGCTTGACAACCTGTCCTTGAAGACTCAGCAGAACACGACGGAGACCGCAGAGCTGACGGTGCAGATCAACCGCTACAAGCTGTTTCAGGCAATTCAGAACTATGAGTGGACGATCAACGGTTTAGCAGGAACGTAAGGCGGTGAGGGCATGAGAAGAATAAAAACAAGAAGAGAGAATGCGAAAAGCAGTTTTTCTCGTCTGCTGACGGTCATGCTCGCCACGGCAGTTCTTGGCACCTCGACGGCAGTAGCATTTCCGAATCAGGCATGGGCGGGAGCCGGTCCTTTGAGTGACCGTGTGAATTCCGGATACGATGATGCGACCTGGGCGAAGCTGACTGACGATGTGATCGAGTATGATGAGGTTCCAAATCTGATTCACGAGTTCAACACGACGATGAGAACACAGTGGGATAATCTCGACGAGACGAGACAGGATCTCGCAAACAACCTCGAGGAACTCCAGAGCGCGAGACGAAAAGCGTCTGACCGTCTTGACAACGCAAAAGATGACGGGGATCTCTCCGCAGTTATCAACAGCACGATCCAGAAGACGGTGCTCAGTGCCGTGGTCAAGGCGATGAGCTCGGCGGCGGTCAATCCGTTAAGCAAGAGCAATCTGATTCAGCTTGAGAAGGCAGAGAAGCAGATCACGATGTATGCGCAGTCTGCAATTCTCTCGTATGATTCCCTCTCAAAACAGCGCGCCGTTCTGGTTCATATGAAGGAACTCTACGATCGCCAGTATGCGCTTGCGCTCAAACAGCAGGAACTTGGAATGGCGACGGCGACAGATGTGCTGACTGCACAGAAGAACCAGTTGACTGCACAGTCGAATATTGAGACGATTGACAGTGCGCTCACCCAGATCCTGCCGAAGATCTGCACGATGACCGGATGGCCGGCAGACGCGACCCCGCAGATTGCATCGATTCCGTCCGTGGATACTTCCAAGATTGCTCAGATGAATCTTGAGGAGGACACGAGAAAGGCGATCGGAAACAATACCCAGCTTCAGCAGTTGCGCCGTTCTGCTTCCGCAAACACTTATGCGGGAGATACTGCCCGTCTCAACGCGATCAATGAGAGCGATGAGAAGATGACGATCAAGATGCAGGAACTCTACAACGATGTGCAGGCAAAACTTGTCGCGTATGAGAGTGCAAAAGATGGATTTGAGTCGGCAAAGAAGAGTGCGGACAGCTACGCAAAGATGAAAGAACTCGGAATGATGTCGGAGACGCAGTATCTTGGAGGAATGCTCAGCTATTACAGCAAGGAGGCTTCCTACGAGAATGCGGATACGGCTTTAAGACAGGCGATTGAGACGTATCAGTGGGCAGTCACGGGACTTGTGAATCCGGATTAAATAAAAATGAAAAAGTAACTTCCAGATCAGGACGATTATCCACAAGGGCGGGGTAATCGTCTTTTTGGATCACGGATTTCAGCCTGGCGAGTTCTTTGGCGGCGAGTGGTTTGCAGACCTCATCGGTGAAGCAGAAGGCAGGGTATAGGACACACCACCAGTTATGACCTTGTCCACTTCCGAGGATGAGGCGAATGGCATCGTAATTTCCACATGGAAAGATGAGATTGTCATAAGTCCGGGTCGGAAAGTAGGTGTGCTCAAGGGAGAGCTGGGACTCATAGGAAAAGCCGTGATCGGAGAGGTAGGAGTTGGCGGTCTGCTCAATAAATGGTTTGGATGAGAGAATCCATTGAATCGTTTCTTGCTTGTCAGCGTGTTCTGGCAGGTGTTCTTTGATCAGGTCGAGAATGAGACTGCGGACTTCGAGCTTAACGCGCTGGTCTTCCTTGCGGTCGCTGTCTGCGAGCACATGAAAACGCAGAATGGCAGGAGAAATGTGTGTGGCAAGTGTCTCCCGCTGATTTTGGAGCGCTGTGAGGCAGAGCAGAAAGACGAGGAGAATGATAGCGAGGACTCCCGGAAAGTAGGGACGGGTGGAGCAAGATGAGTTTTTCAAGAAAATTCTCCTTTCTGTTAAATTCATGGCTTGTTTTATTGTAGAATTTTTTATAAACTTCATTTTGGGTGCGTCGGATGATTCTTGTTTTTAAGTATTGACAAATATGATATAATTAATCAGATTCGACGCAGTCAGATCCCATATTTTCCCAGACTTGTCTTTTGTGGAAACGAAATCCAAGAAGAAAATCGAAGAAATTAAGAAGAAACAAGGGAAAGAGAACAATGGGGAAGCGGGATCGGAGTGAGTATGAGCATATTTCCAGGAGGAAAAGAGAGATGAATAAGAAAAAAATCGCAGTTCTGTTTGGAGGACAGTCTTCTGAGCATGAGGTATCCTGCATGTCCGCAGGAAATGTGATTGAACTGATAGATCAGACCAGGTATGACTTGATTCTGATTGGTATTACCAAAGAGGGACATTGGGTGAAGACGGATTCTGTTGAGGAGATTCGTTCCGGCGCATGGAGAGCTGGCAAGGTAAGTGCGTTCCTGCTTCCGGATGCGACAAAGCAGTGTGTTCTGTTCCAGGAGGGTGATAAGACCTGGGAGGAGCATATCGATGTGGCATTCCCGGTTCTGCACGGTCTCTACGGCGAGGACGGAACGGTTCAGGGTCTGTTTGAGCTTGCAAAGATTCCATATGTGGGATGTGGTGTTCTGGCGTCCGCAGTTTCGATGGATAAATTGTATACAAAGATTATCGTTGACGATCTCGGTATCCGTCAGGCAGCCTATATTCCGGTAATGCGTTGGAAGATGGAGAAGGATCTCGACAGCGTTGTGCGCCGCGTGGAAGACCGTTTTGCTTACCCGGTATTTATCAAGCCGTCAAATGCAGGTTCTTCAAAGGGTGTTTCCAAGGCAGAGAACCGCGAGGAGTTGATCGCAGGACTGAAAGAGGCTAGTCGCCATGACCGCAAGATCCTTGTCGAGGAGACGATTGTTGGACGTGAGATCGAGTGTGCTGTTCTCGGCGGCGGCACAAAACCGGTGAAGTCTTCCGTAGTCGGTGAGGTTCTGGCAGCGGCAGATTTCTATGATTTCGATGCAAAGTATAACAATCAGGAGTCGAGAACGGTTGTGAATCCGGAGCTTCCGGGTGATGCGAGTGCTCGTGTCAAGACTTCCGCAGAAAAGATCTTCAACGCAGTGGACGGTTACGGTCTTGCACGCGTGGATTTCTTTGTAACCGCAGACGGGGAGGTGATCTTTAACGAGATCAACACCCTTCCGGGATTTACGGCGATCAGCATGTATCCGATGCTCTGGGAGGCAGCTGGAATTCCGAAGACAGAGCTGATTGACCATTTGATTGATCTTGCATTTGAAAGATAGGTGACAGACGATGGGAGCAGAGGAAAAGAAAATTCCAAATGATCTTGATCGGATTGGCATCGATAGAAATGCGCCGGTTGGCGTGTTTGATTCTGGAATCGGCGGTCTCACGGTTGCAAGAGAGATCATGCGCCAGATTCCGGAGGAGCGCATTGTCTATTTTGGAGATACGGCACGCGTTCCTTATGGAAGCAAGTCTCAGGACACGATTGTCCGTTATTCTCGCCAGATCATCCGTTTCCTTCGGACAAAGGGAGTCAAGGCGATCGTGATTGCCTGTAACACGGCGAGTGCGTATGCGCTTGAGATTGTGGCAAAAGAGTCGGATATCCCGATCATCGGCGTGGTCAATGCAGGGGCGCGGGCAGCAGTTTCTGCAACGCGCAATGGAAAGATCGGCGTGATCGGAACGGAGGCGACTGTCCGAAGTGGAGTCTACACGAAGGTGATGCAGGAGATGAGACCGGACATCGAGGTGACCGGAAAGGCCTGCCCGCTTTTTGTTCCGCTTGTCGAGGAGGGACTTTGGCACGATTCTGTGACGGATGAGATGGCATCCCGCTATCTGACACCGCTCAAGGGTCGCTACATCGACACGCTTGTGATGGGTTGCACGCATTATCCGCTTTTGCGCTCGACGCTTCGTCGTCTGCTCGGCGATGAGGTAACGCTCGTCAATCCTGCCTATGAGACGGCGATTGAGTTGAAGGAACTTCTCAAGGCGCATGGACTGAATCGAAATCCGGAAGATCCGCTTGAAGGAGAAAAGTATCAGTTCTATGTCAGCGACCTTGCGGAGAAATTTACGGATTTTGCGACCTCGATTCTTCCGGATGAGGTGAAAGAGACGCAAAAGATCAACATCGAGGAGTATTAGAACGGAGGAATTATGACGAGAGATGTTCTGGTGCGGATCAGCGGACTTCAGCTGATCGATGGAGAGCACGATGATGTGGAAGTCATCACATCCGGAGATTATTTCTGGAAAAACGGCAAACATTATATCCTTTATGACGAGGTGATTGACGGGATCGAGGAGAGTATCCGAAACACGATCAAGATCTCGGAAAATCGCATGGAAGTAAAGAAGACCGGTGCAGCGACGGCGGTTCTCTCGTTCGCAGAGGGGGAGAGAAGCACGACGAGCTATGCGACTCCGATGGGAGAGATGCTCGTTCAGCTGACGACAACCAAGATTGAGCAGGAATGGGAAGAGGACCACCTTCATGTGGCAATCGATTATTCTCTTGACATTAATTACGACCATGTCTCAGACTGCCAGATCACGGTCGATGTCTGCCCGCGTGTCGGCGCAGATTTGCAGCTGATGGAAGAGTAATTATTGACAAATTAAAAAAATATTGCTATGATTACGCTCAGAAGCGAAGATGCCTTGAGGAGGGCAACTTCGCTTTTTTTATACTTTTACACCTGTGAAATGCCAGTGACCGGTTCGGTTCATGGATGCGTTTCAAAGAAAAATCTATTGTAAAAAATCAAGGTACAGGAGGTAGTTGAGTATGGATGCTATGAAGATTGCAAATGGACTTCCGATGTGGATTGCATGTGGAATTCCGGTCGCGCTGGTGCTTGTGCAGGCGCTTGTGTTTGCGAGAAATGCGTGGAAAGCAGGAGAGAAGATTGGGTTGACGGACCAGCAGATGAAGCACGCTGTCAGGAGCAGTGCGACGACATCGATTGGTCCGTCAATTGTTATTTTGAGCGGAATGCTTTCTCTGCTGATTACAGTCGGAGCGCCGATGGCGTGGATGAGACTCTCCCTGATCGGTTCAGTTATGTTTGAGTCAATCGCAGCGGGATTTGGAACTTCCTCCGTTGGCGTTCAGCTCGGTGCTGATCCGATGACTCCGCTTGCACTTGATATGGCAGTGTGGACGATGGTGCTTGGATCAATCGGTTGGATTATCTTTGCAACGATTTCCGCAAACCGCATGGACAAGGTACAGCACAAGATTTCCGGCGGTGATCCGGCGAAGCTGATGGCGATCTCCACGGCAGCAATCATCGGTGCATTCAGTTCGATGTCAGCATCTCATCTGATTAAATTAAATAAATATTCGATTGCCTGTGTGCTTGGAGCTGTTTTCATGGCGGTTCTCCTGAAATTATCAGAGAAAGAGAATTTAAGATGGCTCAAAGAATGGAATCTGACGATTGCGATTCTGTCGGCAATGATTATCACGGCACTACTTCCGTAACCGTTTTTTAGATGGTTTGGTTTGCAAAATAAAAAATGCATGGTGTGTGATAGATTTAGAAAGTTCAAATCGATGTGAATTTGAGGGAGGAATGGACAATGGGAAAAAATGATTTTTATGAGAGCGAATATATGCCGAAGATGCACAGAATCGGAAAAGTCACGGGATTTCTCGGTGTTGTGTGCTCGTTTCTTCCGGCAGTGATGCTTGCAGTGGTATACGGATTACTTCCGGATCCGGCAGCTCTTTTGACTGTTTTTATTGCGGCAGCGAGTGCATTTGGATTTCTGTGGATCGTAGAGCCGATCTCCTACTTCACGGTGCTTGGTCCGATCGGAACGTACATGGCATTCCTGTCCGGAAACATCTCGAACATGAGAGTTCCGTGTGCAAGCATGGCACAGATTGCGGCAGGTGTAGAGCCGGGAACAGAGAAGGGATCTGTGATCTCGATTCTCGGTATGGCAACCTCGATCGTCATCAATGTCTCTGTACTCACGATCGGTGTTATTCTTGGAAGCTCTGTTCTTGCAAAAATGCCGGCAGGAGTCATCGAGGCACTGAACTATCTGCTTCCGGCTCTTTTTGGAGCCCTTCTGATGCAGTTTGGAATCCGCAAAGTCGGATTTGCAAGCGGAATCCTGATTTTTTCGATTCTGATCTATGTGGCAATCAAGGCAGGAATCTTTGCATGGCTTCCGGGTGCAGCAAACTATCTCGGAACGTTGGCAAGCGTCTTTGTCGCAATCGGAGTGACACTTGCAACTTACAAGAAACAGGCAGATCATTAATATAGAATATGGATCATTGAAATTTTACGCTGAATGAGCGACAATGAGAAAAAAGATCATTGTCAATTTTGAAAGGAAACTGAGAGTGGTTAGAAATTTCTATGAAAAGGAGCGAGGTAAGATGAGCAAGAAGGAAATGCTGGATCACATGAAGGATCTCGAAGCAATGTGTACAAACGTCTGCTTGGATCTCTGGAATCACCCGGAGACAGGCGGAAATGAGAAACGCTCGGCAGATCTGATGCGGGAACTTTTGACAAAAGAGGGATTCACAATCACGAACAATGAGCATCTTCCACATGCATTTTATGCAGAGTATGGAAGCGGAAGTCCGGTGATCGCAGTTCTCGGTGAGTACGATGCACTTCCGGGACTTTCCCAGAAATGTCAGATCACAAAAGAGCCGGTGACTGCCGGAGCACCGGGACATGGCTGTGGTCACAATCTTCTCGGTGCAGGTGCTGTGACTGGAGCGATTGCGATTCGCCGTTTCCTCGAGAAAGAAAAAATTCCGGGAACCATCCGTTTCTATGGCTGTCCGGAGGAAGAGCTTCTCAGCGGAAAAGTAAAGATGGCATATTATCACATGTTTGACGGCTGTGATATGGCACTCAGCTGGCATCCGATGTCCTCGAACATGGTCTGCGACGAGGGCTATCTTGCAAGTGCATCTGTAAAATATAAATTTAAAGGACGCACCTCCCATGCAGCATTTGCGCCGGAGCGCGGAAGAAGTGCCCTCGATGCAGTGGAGCTGACGAGTGTCGGCGCAAACTACTTGAGAGAGCATGTGATGGACAAGGCGAGAATCCATTACACAACGGACAGCGGCGGTTTTGCTCCGAACATCGTGCCGGACAAGGCAAGCGCATGGTATTTTACGAGAGCTCCGCACATCTCTGATGTGAAAGAAATCCTCAGACGTCTTGGTCTCGTCGCACAGGGCGCTGCAATGATGACGGAGACCGAAGTTGACATCAAGGTTGAGTATGGTTGCTGTGATATGCTCGGTGAGAAATCGTTCGAGGATCTGACCTGGGAGAATATGAACGAGATCGAACCTCCTGTATATACGGAGGAGGAACTTGCATTTGCGAAGAGTCTTCAGGATACCGTAGATTCGGCGATCAAGGCACACGACCAGAAAGTCTACGAGGCGAAAGAAAAAGTTCTTGCCGAAGGCATTGTATCAAGAGACGCGTGGGAGAAAGCACCGCTCACCGCTTCCTCCGACACCGGAGATGTCAGCCAGATCATGCCGATGAACTTCTTCACAACCGCATGCTGGCCGGTCGGTGTCGGACCGCACACCTGGCAGAGCTGTGCCTCCGCTGGAAGCACGATCGGACAGAAGGGCGCATTCTACGCCGCCAAAATTTTTGCAGGCACAGCCTATGACCTTTTCACGAAGCCGGAGCTTCGCGCAAAGATCCGCGAGGAATTCGATTCCCAGGACCGCGAGCCATACGAGCCGATGTATGAGGAGTAATATATTGCTTTTTATTTTTGCAGGGATGTATCTTGAAGTGCTCCGAAGCGGGAAAGATCATGCAAACCCGGAGCGAGAGCGTGTTTGCATGACTTTACCCGCATGAGGAGCGCAAGAAAAAAACTCCCGACCGATTCGGCATCCAGCAAAATCGATCGGGAGTTTTATTTCTGTCCTGAAGTCATTATTTCTCGTTCTTGTCTTTCTTGAAACGTGCGAAGAAGCCTTTTTTCTTCTGCGGTTTCGGGAGCACGCCACCGCGGACGCTCTTAATCTCGGAAATATAGATTCCGCTTATCACAACCTTTGCTTCCACCTTAACCGGAAGAATCTCGAATACCCGCTCATCTGCGATCATCGTCATCATACGCGGTCCGATCTTAGCCTTAACAACCGGCAGTTTTGCCCAGCGCATATAGGAAGGAGTCTGCTCAAGAACCTGTTTCGGAAGACCAGCTTCCACAGCATCCTTGATTTTCATTTTCTTCTTATCAACAATCAGCATCGACACGGTCTGTTTTGCAGCTTCCAGCATCTGCTGCTGTTCTACCTGTTTCTTTTCCAGCTTCCGGCCAAAGAAATACAGCACACCGAGAGCGATGGCCATGATGACCAGAATCACCAGTAACACATTGAATACAATCGACCACATGGGGGCTACCTCCAGTAAATTCTTTCTGTATTAGGACAGACTTGTTCCATTAGTATATCATTTTTGCAAATAAAATGCAAGATTTCCTGAAATTTTTGTGCATAAAAAACTTGACACCTTGACATGGCTATGATATTATGGAGTGTGCACTATTGTGGCATTATGGGCCTTTTGCGCCCTGAGAATGCTTTAGAATATCGATTAGAAAACAGGGGTGAAACGTCAATGGAGAAAAGCAGAATGCGTCCGGTCACATCCGGGAAAAGCGTTAGAATGAGCTTCTCAAGACAGAAAGAAGTTCTTGAGATGCCAAACCTGATTGAGATTCAAAAAGACTCCTATCAGTGGTTCCTCAATGAAGGCCTGAAAGAAGTATTTGAAGATATCTCCCCAATCTCCGACTTTGCAGGTCATTTGAGCCTGGAATTCGTAGATTTTACTTTATGTAAGGATGAGGTCAAGTACACCATAGAGGAGTGCAAGGAACGCGACGCTACTTACGCAGCACCGTTAAAGGTGAAAGTAAGACTCTACAATAAAGATAAAGAAGAGATCAATGAACACGAAATTTTCATGGGCGATCTTCCGCTTATGACCGACACCGGATCATTTGTCATCAACGGTGCAGAGCGTGTTATCGTCAGCCAGCTGGTGCGTTCCCCGGGCATCTATTATGGCATTGGACATGATAAGATCGGTAAGGAGCTGTACAGCTGTACGGTAATCCCGAACCGCGGAGCATGGCTGGAGTATGAGACGGATTCCAATGATATCTTCTATGTGCGCGTGGACCGTACCCGTAAGGTACCGGTGACCGTGCTGATCCGTGCGTTGGGCTATGGTACGAACGCAGAGATTCTCGAACTGTTCGGCGATGAGCCTAAACTGCAGGCTAGCTTCGGCAAAGATACCTCCGAGAACTATCAGGATGGTCTGCTGGAACTCTACCGCAAGATCCGTCCGGGCGAGCCGTTATCCGTTGATAGTGCAGAAAGCCTGTTAAACAGCATGTTCTTTGACCCGCGCCGTTATGACCTGGCCAAAGTCGGCAGATATAAATTCAACAAGAAACTCCACTTCAAGAACCGCATCAAGGGTCAGAAGCTGGCAGAGGATGTTGTTGATATGACCACAGGTGAGGTACTGGCAGAGGCTGGAACCACCGTGGACAAGGAGCTGGCAGAGACCCTTCAGAACTCCGCAGTTCCGTTTGTTATGATCGAGGGTATGGAGAGAAACTACAAGGTTCTGTCCAACCAGATGGTAGACCTGTCTGCTTATGTAGACTTCGATCCGGCAGAAGTTGGTGTTACAGAATTAGTATATTACCCGGTATTAAAGACTATTCTGGAAGAAGCTGGAGATGATCAGGATGCACTCAAGGATCTGATCCATCGCAACATGAGCGAGCTGATCCCGAAGCACATCACGAAGGAAGACATCATCGCTTCGATCAACTACAACATGCATCTTGAGGGTGGCATCGGTAATGCAGATGATATCGATCACCTGGGCAACCGTCGTATCCGTGCAGTCGGCGAGCTCTTACAGAACCAGTACCGCATCGGTCTGTCCCGTATGGAGCGTGTCGTTCGCGAGCGTATGACGACTCAGGATATGGACGGTATTACACCGCAGTCTCTGATCAACATCAAGCCGGTAACCGCAGCAGTTAAGGAGTTCTTCGGAAGTTCCCAGCTGTCTCAGTTCATGGATCAGAACAACCCGCTTTCCGAGCTGACTCATAAGCGTCGTCTCTCCGCACTGGGACCTGGCGGTCTGTCAAGAGACCGTGCCGGATTCGAGGTACGAGATGTACACTACACGCACTACGGTCGTATGTGCCCGATCGAGACTCCTGAGGGACCGAACATCGGTCTGATCAACTCTCTGGCAACCTACGCTCGTGTAAACCAGTACGGCTTCATCGAGGCTCCATACAGAATCGTTGATAAGAACGATCCGAATGGCCCGCGCGTAACCGATGAGGTTGTTTACCTGACCGCTGACGAGGAGGATAACTTCATCGTAGCACAGGCAAATACCCCTCTCGATGAGAATGGCTATTTTGTAAATAACAACGTTTCCGGTCGTTTCCGCGAGGAGACTTCCGAGTTCTTAAAGAAGAACGTAGACCTGATGGATGTATCCCCGAAGATGGTATTCTCCGTGGCAACTTCCATGATTCCTTTCCTTCAGAACGATGATGCAAACCGTGCTCTGATGGGATCGAACATGCAGCGTCAGGCCGTTCCGCTTCTGACCACCGAGGCTCCGGCTGTTGGTACCGGTATCGAGGCAAAGGCAGCAGTTGACTCCGGTGTCTGCGTTGTCGCAAAGCATGCCGGCGTGGTAGAGCGCTCTGCTTCCAATGAGATCATCATCCGCCGTGATGACAACGGCAATCGTGATGTATATCATCTGACGAAGTTCAAAAGAAGCAACCAGTCTAACTGCTACAACCAGAAGCCGATCGTATACAAGAACGATCACGTTGAGGTTGGCGAGGTTATCGCAGATGGTCCGTCCACAAAGAATGGTGAGATCGCACTTGGTAAGAACCCGCTGATCGGATTCATGACCTGGGAAGGTTACAACTACGAGGATGCAGTTCTTCTGTCTGAGCGTCTTGTTCAGGAGGATGTATACACTTCCGTTCATATCGAGGAGTACGAGGCAGAGGCTCGTGATACCAAGCTCGGACCGGAAGAGATCACCCGTGACGTTCCGGGCGTCGGTGACGATGCTCTGAAGGATCTGGATGAGCGCGGAATTATCCGTATCGGTGCAGAGGTTCGCGCCGGAGATATTCTGGTTGGTAAGGTAACCCCGAAGGGTGAGACTGAGCTGACCGCTGAGGAGCGCCTGCTCCGTGCAATCTTCGGTGAGAAGGCAAGAGAGGTTCGTGATACCTCCCTGAAAGTACCGCACGGTGCATATGGTATCATCGTAGACGCAAAGGTATTTACGAGAGAGAACGGCGACGAGCTGGCTCCTGGCGTAAACCAGACGGTTCGCATCTACATCGCTCAGAAGCGTAAGATTTCTGTCGGCGATAAGATGGCAGGACGTCATGGTAACAAGGGTGTCGTTTCCCGCGTTCTTCCGGTAGAGGATATGCCGTTCCTGCCGAATGGCCGTCCGCTTGATATCGTACTGAATCCTCTGGGCGTGCCGTCTCGAATGAATATCGGACAGGTCCTGGAGATTCACTTAAGCCTTGCAGCCAAGGCACTCGGCTTCAACATTGCAACGCCGGTATTCGACGGTGCAAACGAGGTTGACATCATGGATACCCTCGATGTCGCAAATGATTATGTAAATTCCTCTTGGGAAGATTTCCAGGAGAAATATAAAGATACCCTGAAACCGGAAGTGATGGATTATCTCGGATCTCATCTGGAGCACAGAGAACTCTGGAAGGGCGTTCCGCTTAGAAGAGACGGTAAGGTAAGACTGCGTGATGGACGTACCGGTGAGTACTTCGACAGCCCGGTAACCATCGGACACATGCACTACCTGAAACTGCATCACCTGGTTGACGATAAGATCCATGCGCGTTCCACTGGCCCATACTCTCTGGTTACTCAGCAGCCTCTGGGTGGTAAGGCACAGTTCGGTGGACAGCGTTTCGGAGAGATGGAGGTTTGGGCTCTTGAGGCATATGGTGCATCCTACACCCTTCAGGAGATCCTGACCGTGAAGTCTGATGATGTTGTAGGTCGTGTTAAGACTTACGAGGCAATCATCAAGGGCGAGAACATCCCTGAGCCGGGCGTTCCGGAGTCCTTCAAGGTACTGCTCAAAGAGCTGCAGTCCCTCGGACTGGATGTGCGTGTGCTGCGTGAGGACGGCAGCGAGGTTGAAATCGGCGAGAACATCGACTACGGTGATACCGATCTTCGTTCTGTTATCGAGGGAGATCATCGTTACAAGGACGATGAGGATTCCTATGGCAAATACGGTTACCAGAAGCAGGAGTTCAAGGGCGACGAACTGGTAAGTGTAGGTGGCGAGGATGCGAACGATGACGCGTATACCCATGATGACTACACAGATGGCGATGATTTTGACGATTCCACAGAATTAGAATAACAGAAGGGAGTATCGCTCATGCCTGAGACAAATGAAACAACTTATCAGCCGTTGACATTTGACGCTATCCAGATCGGTCTGGCTTCCCCGGAGAAGATCCTGGAGTGGTCCCACGGAGAGGTTAAGAAGCCTGAGACCATCAACTATCGTACCCTGAAGCCGGAGCGCGATGGTCTGTTCTGCGAGCGGATCTTCGGACCGACGAAGGACTGGGAATGTCACTGCGGAAAATATAAAAAAATTCGCTACAAAGGCGTTATCTGCGATCGATGTGGCGTAGAGGTTACCAAGTCCAGCGTGCGTAGAGAGCGCATTGGTCATATTCAGCTGGCTGCTCCTGTTTCCCATATCTGGTACTTTAAGGGAATCCCGAGCCGTATGGGTCTGATCCTGGATATCTCCCCGAGAATCCTGGAGAAGGTTCTGTACTTTGCATCCTACATCGTTCTGGATGCAAAGCAGACCGGCCTGCAGTATAAGCAGGTTCTGTCTGAGAAGGAGTACCGTGAGGAAGTAGAGAAGTGGGGCTACGGCAACTTCCGTGTAGGAATGGGTGCCGAGGCAATTCTCGAACTCCTGCGTGCAATCGATCTGGAGAAAGAGTCTGAGATGCTCCGCAGAGAGCTCAAGGATTCAAGCGGTCAGAAGCGTGCCCGCATCATCAAGCGTCTGGAGGTTGTGGAGGCATTCCGCACCTCCGGCAACAAGCCGGAGTGGATGGTTATGACTGTAATTCCGGTAATTCCGCCGGATATCCGTCCGATGGTACAGCTTGACGGTGGTCGTTTCGCAACCTCCGATCTGAATGATCTGTACCGCAGAATCATCAACAGAAACAACCGTCTGGCACGCCTGCTTGAGCTTGGCGCACCGGATATCATCGTCCGCAACGAGAAGCGTATGCTTCAGGAGGCAGTCGATGCCCTGATCGATAACGGCAGAAGAGGCCGTCCGGTAACCGGCCCGGGTAACCGTGCTCTGAAATCTCTTTCCGATATGCTGAAAGGTAAGCAGGGACGTTTCCGTCAGAACCTGCTCGGTAAGCGAGTTGACTATTCCGGACGTTCCGTTATCGTCGTAGGACCGGAGCTGAAGATCTTCCAGTGTGGTCTTCCGAAGGAGATGGCAATCGAGCTGTTCAAGCCGTTCGTTATGAAGGAGCTGGTTCAGAACGGAACCGCTCACAACATCAAGAGCGCAAAGAAGATGGTAGAGCGCCTTCAGCCGGAAGTTTGGGATGTCCTCGAGGATGTCATCAAAGAGCATCCGGTTATGCTGAACCGTGCACCTACCCTGCATCGTCTGGGTATCCAGGCATTCGAGCCGATCCTTGTAGAAGGTAAGGCAATCAAGCTCCATCCGCTTGTATGTACCGCATTCAACGCAGACTTCGATGGAGACCAGATGGCAGTACATCTGCCGTTGTCCGTAGAGGCACAGGCAGAGTGTCGTTTCCTGCTTCTGTCTCCGAACAACCTGCTGAAGCCGTCCGATGGTGGTCCGGTAGCCGTTCCGTCTCAGGATATGGTCCTTGGTATCTACTATCTGACCCAGGAGCGTCCGGGTGCAAAGGGCGAGGGCAAGGTATTCAAGAGTGTCAACGAGGCAATTCTTGCATACGAGAACGGTGTTGAGACTCTGCACTCCAGAGTAAAAGTCCGCATCAGCCGCAAGATGCCGGATGGCACCGTAAAGACCGGCGTGGTAGAGTCCACCGTAGGTCGTTTCATCTTCAATGAGATCATTCCGCAGGATCTTGGATTCGTGGATCGTTCGATTGAAGGAAACGAGCTTGTTCTGGAAGTTGATTTCCACGTAGGTAAGAAGCAGTTGAAGCAGATCCTGGAGAAGGTTATCAATGTGCATGGTGCAACCCAGACCGCAGTAACTCTGGATGACATCAAGGCAATCGGTTACAAGTACTCCACCAAGGCTGCTATGACCGTATCCATTTCCGATATGACTGTGCCGGCTTCCAAGCCGAAGCTGATCGCTGACGCACAGGCAACGGTTGACCGTATTTCCAAGAACTTCCGCCGTGGTCTTATCACTGAGGAAGAGCGTTACAAAGAGGTTATCGAGACCTGGAAGAACACCGATGATCAGCTGACCCATGACCTGTTAAGCGGTCTGGATAAGTACAACAACATCTACATGATGGCTGACTCCGGAGCTCGAGGATCTGATAAGCAGATCAAACAGCTGGCTGGTATGCGAGGCCTGATGGCAGATACAACCGGTCACACAATCGAACTTCCTATCAAGTCCAACTTCCGTGAGGGTCTTGACGTACTGGAGTACTTCATCTCTGCACACGGAGCTCGTAAGGGACTGTCCGATACGGCTCTTCGTACCGCTGACTCTGGTTACCTGACCAGACGTCTGGTAGATGTCTCCCAGGATCTGATTGTCCGTGAGGTTGACTGCTGTGAAGGCAAGGCAATCCCGTACATGGAGATCAAGGCATTTGCAGATGGCAAGGAGAGCATCGAGAGTCTTGAGGAGCGTATCACAGGTCGTTATATCGCTGAGACCATCGTGGATCCGGATTCCGGTGAGACTGTGATCGAGGCAAACCATATGTGCACCCCGAAGCGTGCGGCAGCAGTTATGAAGGTTCTGAACAAGCAGGGTCGTGACTCTGTGAAGATCCGTACCGTCCTGACCTGTAAGTCTCATGTCGGTGTATGTGCAAAGTGTTACGGTGCGAACATGGCAACCGGCCAGCCGGTACAGGTTGGTGAGGCTGTCGGTATCATCGCAGCACAGTCCATCGGTGAGCCGGGTACTCAGCTGACAATGCGTACCTTCCATACCGGCGGTGTAGCAGGTGGAGATATCACACAGGGTCTTCCTCGTGTCGAGGAGCTTTTCGAGGCTCGTAAGCCGAAGGGACTTGCAATCATCTCCGAGTTCGGCGGTGTTGTTACCCTGAAAGATACGAAGAAGAAGCGCGAGATCGTTGTAACCGATACCGAGACCGGCAACACCAAGACCTATCTGATTCCTTACGGTTCCAGAATCAAGGTTCAGGATGAGCAGGTAATCGAGGCTGGTGATGAGCTGACCGAAGGTAGTGTAAACCCGCATGATATTCTGAAGATCAAGGGCGTTCGTGCCGTACAGGATTACATGATCCAGGAGGTACAGCGTGTATACCGTCTTCAGGGTGTAGAAATCAACGATAAGCATATCGAGATGATCGTTCGTCAGATGCTGAAGAAGATCAGAATTGAGGAGAGCGGTGACAGCGATGTTCTGCCGGGCGTATCCATGGATGTTCTGGACTTCAATGAGATGAACGAGAAGCTGATCGAGGAGAACAAGAAGCCGGCAGAGGGCAAGCAGGTTATGCTTGGTATTACGAAGGCATCTCTTGCAACTGATTCCTTCCTGTCCGCTGCATCCTTCCAGGAGACCACCAAGGTTCTGACCGAGGCTGCAATCAACGGAAAGGTTGACCATCTGATCGGTCTGAAGGAGAACGTTATCATCGGTAAGCTGATCCCGGCTGGTACCGGAATGAGGCACTATCGCGATGTCAAGCTGGATACTGAGCTTGAGATGGATGACGAGATCATGATGGACGAGGATGATGACGATACCGTAACCACATCTGAGGAGAATGATACCGAGGCTGTTGAGGTTCTTGACATCAACGACGACGATGACAGCGATGATTTCGGTGCGGATGAGGACAACACTCCGGAAGAGTAAGCGATTGTTTTGCTTTCCGATCTTGAATCATGCATAGTTTTATATAGAATCATATAGCAAGAATACAGGTCCCCGGTGCTGCCTTTTTGGACACAGTGCCGGGGACTTTTCGCATAGGAAAGATTTCTGAATTCGGAAAAGATTTCTGTGTTTAAATTTAGAAAAGACTGTTCTCATGATAGAAAAAACAAGAAGCGAATAACGTTACATACATTTGGCATCAAGGAGAGACAGAATGATAAAATTGATTCGATTCTTTGGGGGAAACAGATGAGTGAAAAGAGGAGAGACGGCGGATTCAGCGAGGAGGAGAGACGTCAGATTCAGGCAAGGAGAGAGCGCCTGAGACGTCAGAGGATTCGCCGTGCAAGACGAATTCGTGCCATGTTGGTGATGGCAGTGATCCTGTTTTGTCTGGCAATCGGCTCTGTCGTCATGGCAGTTGCCGGGCATTTTGGAAAAAAGGCAAGTTCCGATCAGGTTGTCTCGTCAGGCGAGGTAAATGCGAGTGAGTCCGATGCAGATTCGGTAAGTTTAGACGGAGCGGACGGAGCTGGAGCCGGAGCGCAGGATGGTCAGAGCGGTGCAGAGGGACAAAGCGAGGAGAGCGGTGACGGAGTCAGTGCAATCTACGGAGTTTCTGTAAGTAACATTGGCTGGAGCCGTTTCTTTGCGGATAATTCCTACTGCATGACACCATCAGACAAGTATGTGACCGCATTTCGTGCGACTTTGAATGGTCAGCCTTACGGAATGACGGGAACTGTGACCTATCGCGCAAACTTGAGCGGAACTGGATGGCTCGACTGGGTTGAGGATGGCAATGAGTCCGGAAAAGCGGATGGAAATGAACCGCTTGAAGCAATCGCGATGGAGCTGACGGGTCAGCTTGCCGAGCAGTATGACATTCTTTACAGCGTTCTTCAGGATAACCAGTGGACAGACTGGATGAAAAATGGAGAAGAGGCAGGTGCATATGGTGTCGGTCTTCCGATTCAGGGAATCCGAATTTCGGTGGCAAAGAAACTTGCCGACGGTAATTCTTACGCCGGAAACATCGATCCGACAAAGCCGATGATCGCCCTGACTTATGATGATGGTCCTTCTTCCGAGTCCACAGCGCGAATTCTTGCAAAACTCAAAGAATATGGAGGTCGGGCAACGTTCTTCATGGTCGGTCGTCAGGTTGCAAAAAATATGGATGTCGTCAAGCAGATGGTTGCCCAGGGCTGTGAGGTCGGAAACCACACCTATGACCATGTCGCAATGACGAAGGAGGATCAGGCGGGACTGACGGCTCAGCTTGAGCAGAATAACCACCTGATTTCAGATGCCTGTGGAATCACTCCGGTGCTGATGCGTCCGGTCGGCGGAGCGAAGAGTGATGCTGGAATGGCGGCAGTCGGAGCGATCTCGATGCCGGCAATTCTCTGGAGCGTGGACACGCTCGACTGGAAGACAAGAGATGCACAGAGTACAATCCAGACGATTCTCGACAATGTGAAGGACGGAGACATCATCCTGATGCACGACCTTTACAGTGCGACCGCAGATGCAAGTGAGGTCGTGATTCCGGAGCTTGTGAACCGGGGATACCAGCTTGTGACGGTGAGTGAACTTGCATCTTACCGCGGCGGAATGATTCCGGGAAAATCCTACAGTCAGTTTAGACCAAAATAATAGAGTAAAATATATGGGTATTTCCACCAATTTTTGATGAAATGGCGGGAATATCCTTTGTTTTTGAGGAAAAACAAAGCAGAAAATGGAAATGCTGAAAAGAACTTGAATTTTGAGATGTTTCATGCTATCTTAGGAATGTGGCAAAACCGCCACATTTCGAGATTCTTTTCAGAACATCATGACACGATCAAAGAAAGGAGGAGAGGGCGTGAATAGACTGCCGGTTATTGTAGATGTTCATGCGCATATTCTTCCGGGAGTGGATGACGGTTCTGGATCTATGGAGGAGTCCTTAAAGATGTTGGAGATGGCTGCAGCAGAGGGAATCGGTGCAGTGGTTGCAACTCCACATTATTCTCATCGGCGTGGAATCACAGGATATCAGGAATTGATTCAGGAACTGAGACAGCGGGTTCAGCAGAAGCTGCCGAGTTTTCAGCTTTATCTCGGACAGGAAACCTATTATAAGGAAGAACTGTTGAGAGATTTGGAAAACGGGCGTGCTCTGCCTTTAAATGGAAGCCGTTATGTTCTTGTGGAATTTGATCCATCTGTGCCGTATCAGAATCTGTATCGCGGAATCCGTCAGCTTCTGTCTGCCGGTTATGTGCCGATCGTCGCACATATGGAGAGATATCGTTGCCTGAGAGAGGAGAGAAATCTTCAGGATTTGAGACGAAGCGGATGTTTGCTTCAGATGAATTATGACAGTCTGAATGGAAGTATTTTTCAGGCAGAGACCCGTTGGTGTCGAAACCAGGTCAAGAAGGGTTATATTCATCTGATGGGAACGGACATGCATCGGATTGACTGGAGAGAACCGAAGATTCAGGAGGCACTAAAGTGGCTTGAGAATCATTTGGATGAGGAGATGCTCCGAAGATTACTGCGAACAAATGCAATAAAAGTGTTGAGAAATGAACCAATAGGGGAAATACAAAAACAGGGATGAAGAAAATGGAAAACCAAAATCAGATGAATAATGACAATGATGAGGTAGAGATTGACCTGCTTGAACTTCTTCTTGCAATGAAGAAGAAACTCTGGGCGATTATTCTGGCAGCAGTTGTCTGCGGCGGAATCGCCGGTGTCTACAGTAAGCTGGTACTGACTCCTCAGTATACTTCCACAGCGATGATGTACATCCTGTCGAAGGAGACGACGCTGACTTCACTTGCAGATCTTCAGATCGGAAGCCAGCTGACTGCGGATTACAAGGTAATCCTGAGTAGCCGTCCGGTGCTCACCAGTGTGATTTCTGAGAATCACCTGGATATGACCTATGAACAGCTGAAATCAAAGATTACGACGGACAACCCGTCTGACACCCGTATCCTGACCGTGACTGTGACCGATCCGGACCCGGTACTCGCAAAACAGCTTGCTGATTCGATTGCATCCACCTCTTCTGAGTATATTGGTGACATCATGGAGATGGTTCCGCCGAAAATCATTGAGAAGGGAACGATTGCAGATTATCCGACAAGCCCGAATAATAAGAAGAATGCGATGCTCGGCGCAGTGGCAGGTATCGTGATCGCTTGTGGTGTGATTGTGCTTACCGTTCTGATGAATGATACGATCCGCAGTGAGGAAGACGTAGAGAGGTATCTCGGTCTTACCGTTCTCGCATCGATTCCGGACTGGGAGAATGCAGGAAGCGGAAAGAAGTACGGATATTACGGAAAGTATGAGAGAGAAGAGAATGGAGGAAAGAAGTGATGAGCGGACAGATCGTAGAGCTGGCAGGACAGCTTGCCGGTGAGAGCAGTTATGCATATCGCGAAGCTATTAAGACACTTCGTACCAACATTCAGTTCTGCGGAAGCAATGTGAGAAAGATCATGTTCACAAGTGCACTTCCGGATGAGGGAAAGAGCCAGATTGCAGTTGTGACGGCAGTTTCTCTTGCACAGATTGGAAAGAAAGTTCTTCTGATCGATGCAGATATCCGTAAGTCGGTACTCGCAAGCCGTTATCAGATGAAGAAAGAGGTTGGCGGTTTGTCTCAGTACCTCAGCGGACAGAAGAAACTTGAGGATGTGATCAATCGGACGGATGTCGAGAATTTTGATATTATTTTTGCAGGACCGTACTCCCCAAATCCGGCAGAGCTTCTCGAGGAGGATCTTTTCGGAGAGCTGATCAACTACGGTGCAGAGCAGTATGATTATGTGATTCTTGATACCCCGCCGATGGGAGCTGTCATCGATGGTGCGATTGTTGCGACGAAGTGTGACGGAGCCGTCATGGTGATTGAGAGCGGAAGCATCAGTTACCATCTGGAGCAGAAGGTAAAGGATCAGCTCGACAAGAGTGGATGCCGAATTCTCGGAGTTGTGCTCAATAAGGTTCGCCCGGATGAGGACCCGCATGGCAAGTACTATGGCAAGTACGGAAAATACGGCAAGTATGGTCGTTACGGAAAGTACTATGGCAAGTATGGAAGATACGGCGAAGGGGATAACAGCCAGTCAGATGACGGAAAAGCAGGCAAGAAGGGAAAGACTGGAAAGTAAGCTGAGAAAATCAAAAACCTTGTTGCCTGACGAGTTAAGTTAGGAAGGCAGAAGTGGGAATGGACCCTGCAAGGTTCTTTCCCATTTTCTTTGTTAAGAGAGAATCCTTATCAAATAAGGTCTATTGAGAAAGTGACAAGAGATCACTTTTCAGAAATATAAAAATAAGGGAATTAGAAAAAATTAGGGGGGGGGGGTAAAACTATGTACAAGAGAAAGATGCAAGGCTGGCTAAAGCATCTCGACTTTGCTGCGCTTGATCTCTGTTGCCTCCAGATTGCCTATCTGGTCGCCTATGCGATTCGGCATGGTGGAATCACGGCACATGGGGACAGCATTTATTTGACAACAAACCTTGCAATGTTACTCATTGATATGTGTGTGATGGCATTTTTCCTGACGATGAAAAATGTGCTCAAGCGAGGTTATTATTCCGAGTTCACGGCGACGATCAAACATGTCTGTCTCGTGGTTCTGATGACGGCGTTTTATCTGTTTGTGACGAAGGAGAGTTCAATTTATTCCCGGTATATGATGTTGATGATTGCGATTATGTATGCAATCCTGGGTTTTGTTACAAGAATCCTCTGGAAGAAGATCATTCTCGCCTATATGGCAGATTCGACGAAACGTTCTCTGATTATTGTGACGGTCAACAGCATGGTCGATCAGGTGGTTACGAATATCCGCAATCACAATTATGATGGATTCAAGATTGCCGGCGTTGTGATTCTCGATGCGGATCGTGTCGGAGATGTGCTTGACGGGGATATTCAGGTTGTCGCAAATAAGGATACTGTTGCAGAGTATGTCTGCCGAGAATGGGTGGATGAGGTTTTCTTAAATATTCCGGATGGACAGGAGCGCCCGAAGAAGCTGATGGATCAGTTTATGGAGATGGGTGTTGTCGTTCATTTAAGACTTGCGAAGTCGGAGGATTTTTCTGACCACATTCAGTTTGTGGAGCGGTTTGGCATTTATACGGTGCTGACGACGAGCATCAACTGTGCAACTCCGATGCAGGCATTCTTGAAGCGTGCAATGGATATCGCGGGTGGTCTGGCAGGTTGCCTGATCACAGGAATTCTTTATCTTTTCCTTGCACCGGCGATCAAGAGTCAGTCTCCGGGACCGGTGTTCTTCTCGCAGGTTCGTGTGGGAAAAAATGGTAAGAAGTTTAAGATGTACAAGTTCCGCAGTATGTATATGGATGCAGAGGAGCGCAAGAAGGAACTGATGGCACAGAACCGTGTCAAAGATGGTTTTATGTTCAAGCTCGACTGGGACCCGCGTATCATTGGAACGAAGAAACTGCCGGATGGAACGATCAAGAAGGGCGTTGGAAACTATATTCGCGACTGGAGTCTCGATGAGTTCCCACAGTTCTTTAATGTGCTGAAAGGTGATATGAGTCTGGTTGGAACACGTCCGCCGACAGTCGATGAGTGGGACAAGTATGATCTTCATCACCGCGCACGTCTGGCAATGCGCCCGGGTGTGACAGGAATGTGGCAGGTAAGCGGTCGAAGCAATATCACAGATTTTGAGGATGTTGTAAAACTGGATACAAAGTATATCCGCGAGTGGAGCATGGGACTGGACCTCAGAATTTTGATCAAGACCGTTCTGGTTGTGTTCAAAAAAGAGGGTTCGATGTAAGGTGCGTTGTGCATGTGTAATGGTGAAAAATATAGATATACATGTATCGCATATAAGACGCAGAGATGTAATACAGAAATGGATTAGATTTGCAGACATAATTTGGGAGAAGATTCCGAGTTGTGTCTGCTTTTTTGTGCTGTCATGTAAAGAAATGGGAGATGTGAGGTAAATGAGAATAGGGGGTTCGATGTAGTAGTGCATAAGGTCACAAAATACGTGACCTAAGCACCGACGTCTCACACGGGTTTGCCTGCACTTTCCCACCGCCTCGCCCCACGCAAAGGTATTGTGAACTGGATTGCCTTGTTCCTTAAATATAGTGAAAATGGGTGGGGTGAAATTCCATACATACGCTAGGCTTTTCCTGAGATTTGTGGTATGCTTGAGGGAACAGGTGGGGGACTGTTTTGTTGGAGTTCATTGTTGATTACACGGTATGTAGGCAGTGATAATTAAAATTTCAGGAGGAGTTTATTTATGAGAAAATGGAAGAAAACGATGTTGGCAACAGCAGTATGTGCCATGATTGCTGTTCAGCCGGCTTGGGCGAGTTCTGCTGTGATTACAGTTGGACAGGGTGTGACAACAGGAACGTCCGCAGAAGCGCAGGGGGAGGTTAGTCTCGGCAATACACCGGAGAGTTCTGAAAGTACAGGTTCGATGAGTGAGCAGGCGAGCGTTGGATCGGCACCGCAGGAGCAGACAACCTCCCGTGTGATCACAATGGGGGAGAGTACAAAGTCTGAGGATACACAGACGGACGAAGTACAAAGTGAAGCTACGCAGGAAGAGCAGGCAGTGAGTGAGACAACGACGGAGGAGTCTCAGCCAGCTGAGAATACAACAGCTGCTGCAACGGAGGAGACACAGGATCAGACAGGCACAGGACGACAGATTGATCCGTCGAAGCCTATGGTAGCGTTGACGTTTGATGATGGTCCTCAGCCGTCTGTCGGCAATCGAATTATGGATTGTCTGGCACAGTATGGAGGAAAGGCAACGTTCTTCATGGTGGGAAGCCGTGCGGGATCTTACAAGACGGAGATTCAGCGAATGGTTGCAGAGGGGCATGAGGTTGCGAACCATACGATGAATCACAAGTATCTTCAGAAACTTGGAGCGGGACAGATTCAGGAAGAAGTCAACCGGGGAAACGATGCGATAGAGAGTGCCTGCGGAGTTCGCCCGACACTTCTTCGGCTTCCGGGGGGGAATCATAATGCGACAGTTGTTGCGAATACGCATATGCCGATGATTCAGTGGAGTGTGGATACACTTGATTGGAAGACAAGAAATGCTGATAAGACAACATCTGCCGTCTTAAATCATGTCAAGGATGGAGATATTGTTCTGATGCATGAGCTTTATACCTCAACCGCAGATGCTGTGGAGCGAATTGTGCCAGAGCTTGCCCGTAGAGGATTTCAGATGGTGACAGTCACCGAGATGGCAAATGCGAGAGGAAAAAGTCTTCAGGCAGGACATTTATATTCTGAGTTTCGGTGAAAAATGGAAGATTTTATAAAAAAGGGCGTGTGAAAAAATGAGAAATCATTTTTCGCACGCTCTTTTTTGTGAGCCATTAATAAATTATAAAAAATTTAAGGTGCTGTAGCATTAGAAAAAACAAGTTTGTCGTCACCAATACAACCCCTTACTTCTCATCACATACCTGGAAAATATAGAACTTCAGGTAGTAAGAAGACTGGTCTTTCTCCCACAGGATCGGATGGTCTGCTGCCTGGGTGCGATACTCAACCTGGCGCAGGCGCTTATGAACTCCGGCTGCCGCCTCGCGGATCGTCTTTGCGAAGAGCTCCGGGTCCATGAAGTGAGAGCATGAGCAGGTGGCAAGATAACCGCCGTCCTTGACGAGCTTCATTCCGCGCAGGTTGATTTCGCGATAACCCTTGACGGCATTCTTGATGGAGTTGCGGGACTTTGTGAATGCCGGAGGATCGAGGATGACAACATCATACTGCTCACCCTGCGCTTCCAACTGTGGCAGAAGATCAAAGACATCTGCGCAGGTGAATTTAACGCGATCGGATAAACCATTTAAGGAAGCGTTTTCCTCTGCCTGTGCGACACCAAGTTCAGAAGCGTCCACACCGAGCACGGAGGAAGCACCGGCGATTCCTGCATTCAGAGCGAAAGAGCCAGTGTGGGTGAAACAGTCGAGAACTTTCTTACCCGGGCAGAGACGCTGGATTGCGAGACGGTTGTACTTCTGGTCGAGGAAGAAACCGGTCTTCTGACCATCCTGAACATCTACCATATAGTGAACGCCATTCTCAATGATCTCAACCTTTGTGTCAAATGGCTCGCCGATAAATCCCTTGAAACGCTCCATTCCTTCCTGAAGACGAACTTTTGCGTCGCTTCTCTCGTAAATTCCGCGGATTGTGATACCGTCCTCCGCGAGAATCTTTTTCAGACGGTCGAGGATTGTCAGCTTCAGACGGTCGATACCGAGTGCGAGAGATTCCACAACGAGAACGTCGGAGAATTTGTCCACGACGAGTCCCGGAAGGAAATCTGCCTCTCCAAAAATCAGACGACAGCTGGAGGTGTCGACTGTGGACTTGCGGTACTCCCACGCATTGCGCACGCGCATCTCAAGGAAAGCATCATCGATGACGGTATCCTTGCGCCGTGTCATCATGCGGACGGTGATCTTGGAGCGGGTGTTGATGAAGCCCTGCCCCATCGGGTATCCGTCAAAATCTTCTACATGAACGAGATCTCCGTTTTCGTAATCCCCCTTGATCTCATTGATTTCATTATCGTAAATCCAGGCTCCGCCGGCTTTGATGGTACGGCCCTCGCCTTTTTTCAAAATGACTGTTGCCATGAAAATAATCTCCTTTGTCCTGTTTATCGTTTTTTGTTTTCTTTTTTGTTTTTTTGTTTCCTGTTTTGTTGAGCTATCTGTTTCTGAAATGGGTAATTTATCAATCCCTACTTTGAAATATTATAGTACAGAATTACGGGGACTGTAAAGAAAAACAGAGAAAGAAAAAAGGCAAAAAAATAGAAAAAACAGAAAAATTGGGAAAAGTATGCGCCCAAATTATTGTCGAAATGGTTAGCAAAAAACAACATAGCGGTTAGCAAAAAACAACACAATAGTTAGCAAAAAACAACATTTTTTATTGATAAAAGTTGGGCTTGACTAACAGGGATCTTGAGTGCTAACATCTGTTTAACGGTTCGGACAAACCGAAAAATCACTGCTGTTTTGGGTGACAGAAGAGAGGTGTGAGAAAGGGATGAAGCAACACAGATTCTGGGCCTGGGCGATGATGCTTTGTCTGGCGATGACGGTTTATACTGGATATAAGCACAGATAAAGAATAAGAGAGACGAACCCCGAAAAATAAAAAATAATTGGTCTTATAAAGAAGGAGGATTTTATCATGAAGATTAGTGTAGATTGCGCAAAGAAGATTGGTTTATTCGCAGGTGGCGTTCTGTTCGGAACTGCTGGTATGAAGGTTCTGGGAAGCAGTGATGCAAAGAAGTGCTACATCAACTGCCTGGCAGCTGGTCTGCGCGCTAAAGAGTGCGTAATGAACACCGCTACCAACATTCAGGAGAATGCTGAGGATATCCTGGCAGAGGCTAAGGAGATTAACCGTCAGCGTGCAGAGGCAGAGAACGTTGTATTCGAGGACGAGAGCGAAGAGGCAGAGACTGCTGCCGAGGAGACTGCTGAGGAAGAGTAATCACGGCAGACGGGCAATCGCTTGAAATCAGACGGAAAAAGGGGGCTGTCGCACAATGGGGCGTACATTGCCCCCTCTTTTATGCAAATGATGCAAAATTCGTCGCTGATGAGATTGACTGTGTGATATGCGTGAATTGGGAATCGTAACTGTGCAGAAGGAGAAAGAGAGAACAACATGAAATTTGCAGTAAAACATGAGCTTGCCGGACGAATCCGCGTGCATATGTGGCAGAAGAACATGACGATGCGGGAAGCGGATATTCTGGCATATTATCTGGAAAATCTGCCGGGAGTAACTCTGGCAAAGGTATATGAGCGGACAGCAGATGCTGTGATCTGTTATAGTGGAGACAGAAAAGACATCCTGGAAGGATTG
Organism: Brotaphodocola sp.; assembly: GCF_983179755.1. Taxonomy (NCBI): domain Bacteria; kingdom Bacillati; phylum Bacillota; class Clostridia; order Lachnospirales; family Lachnospiraceae; genus Brotaphodocola; species Brotaphodocola sp. Next base: position 280,311 of record NZ_CFAHBC010000001.1, read on the forward strand.
CAGAAATTCAGCTACCAGGATAACCAGCTCGAGGAGATCGTTCCGAAGGACAGCGGAAGAGAGCTGAATGCAGAATATAAGGAAAAGCTGATTCAGAGAGTCTGCACACGAATTGTGACTCAGACCGTTCTTCCGGCACCGGTTCGTGCGGTCTATACGGGAATCAAGGCAGTTCGCTATATCATTAAGGGAATCAAATGCCTGTGGAAGCGCAAGCTGGAGGTTGAGGTTCTCGATGCAACGGCAATCACGGTTTCGATCCTGAGAAGAGACTTTAATACAGCAGGTTCCGTCATGTTCCTGCTTGGAATCGGAGAACTGCTGGAGGAGTGGACGCACAAGAAGTCCGTCGGTGATCTGGCACGAAGCATGTCCTTAAATGTCAGCAAGGTATGGCTGAAGGCAGACGGCACCGAGGTCCTTGTTCCGATCTCTCAGGTTAAAGAAGGTGATGAGGTTCTCGTCCATGTCGGAACAATGATCCCGCTTGATGGTATCGTTGTAGAGGGCGAGGCCATGGTAAACCAGGCATCGATGACGGGCGAGTCCATTCCGGTTAAGAAGGAAACGGGTTCCTATGTCTATGCCGGAACCGCTCTTGAGGAGGGAGAGATCACGATCTGCGTCAAGAAGGCAGCTGGTTCTACCCGCTTTGAGCGAATCGTCACGATGATTGAAGAGTCCGAGAAATTGAAGTCTTCCGTAGAGGGTAAGGCGGAGAACCTTGCAGATGCCCTTGTTCCGTGGAGTCTTGGCGGTACGGCTCTGACCTACCTGCTGACCCGCAATGCGACGAAGGCACTGTCTATCCTGATGGTAGATTTCTCCTGCGCACTGAAACTTGCAATGCCACTCGCTGTGCTTTCTGCAATCCGTGAGGCAAATGTTCATCACATTACCGTAAAGGGTGGAAAGTTCATGGAGGCGATTGCAGATGCAGATACGATCGTCTTCGATAAGACGGGTACTCTGACCAAGGCAAAGCCGGTTGTTGTCGACATTGTGACCTTCGGTAACAGAGACAAGAATGAGATGCTCAGAATCGCAGCCTGCCTTGAGGAGCATTTCCCGCACTCGATGGCAAATGCAGTCGTTCAGGAGTCTCTGAGCAGACATCTTGTTCACGATGAGATGCACACGAAAGTGGAGTACATCGTTGCACACGGAATTGCAAGCCAGATCAATGGTGAGCGCGTCGTGATTGGAAGCCATCATTTCGTATTTGAGGATGAGAAGTGTGTGATTCCGGCGGATGGTCAGGCGAAGTTTGATGCACTTCCGGAGGAGTATTCTCACCTGTATATGGCGATCGGCGGAGAGCTCGTAGCCGTGATCTGCATCGAAGATCCGCTTCGCCCGGAGGCAGAGGCAGTTCTGCGTCAGCTTCGTGAGGCAGGCATCAAAAAACTTGTCATGATGACCGGTGACAGCGAGCGTACCGCTCGTGCGATTGCGCGCAGAGTCGGCGTGGATGAGTATTATTCCGAGGTTCTGCCGGAGGATAAGGCCCGCTATGTTGAGGAAGCGAAGAAGAATGGCCACAAGGTTATCATGGTCGGTGATGGCATCAACGATTCCCCGGCACTTTCTGCCGCAGATGTCGGTGTCGCAATCAGCGAGGGTGCGGAGATTGCGCGAGAGATTGCAGATGTGACAGTTTCTGAGGATGACCTTGCACAGCTTGTGATCCTCAAACAGTTGAGCAACTGCCTGATGAAGAGAATTCACTCCAACTATCGTTTTGTCATCAGCTTCAACCTTGGACTGATCCTCTTAGGCGTAGGCGGAATCCTTGCTCCGACAACGTCGGCACTTCTGCACAACACTTCCACGCTTGCGATCAGCCTGAAGAGTATGACGAACCTGATCGAGGAGCAGGAGTAATTTACTCAGTCATTTATCATGCGATTGAGTACTTTTTCCATCACCCGGAAAAAGTATGCTCGTGCCAATGGGTAGAAGTTGTCGGTGCGAGGCAGAAAAACACATGTGGTTTGCTGTGAGCGCAGAGCGTGTTGGTCAAAATATTTTGATCAACAATTCAGAGAATAAAAAATACAGAAGATACGGCTGTACGGGGGAGAGCTTGTACAGCCGTATTTTTGTGCGCATTGCCAAAAACGCGAGTCTGCTATATAATGATAAAATGACACCGGATTTTTCAAGATTCGGCACAGGTGTGGAGAGAATAAGGAGGAAAAATCATGGCATTTCAGGAGATTTCGATTGACAGTCTGGAGTTTAATCCGTTTCATAAGATTCAGAAAGAGTGGATGCTGATCACAGCCGGAGATGAGAAGAAGAGCAACACGATGACAGCAAGCTGGGGCGGTCTCGGCATTATGTGGGGAAAGAACATTGCGACGGCATACATTCGTCCTCAGCGCTACACGAAGGAGTTTGTTGATGCCAATGAGTATTTTACACTCTCCTTCCTGCCGGAGGAGTACCGCAAGGCGCTGAGCGTGTGCGGAAGCGTATCCGGACGCGACGGGGACAAGTGGTCGGCTTCCGGTCTTCATCCGTACTATGTTGATGGAACGACGGCAGTCGAGGAGGCAAATCTGATTTTTGTATGCAAGAAACAGTATCATCAGGAGATGAAGCCGGAGTGCTTTGATGAGAAGGAAAATGACACGAAATGGTATCCGGAAAAGGACTACCACACGATGTATATGGGAGAGATCGTAAAGGTTCTCAGACGTGTATAAGGGGAAGGAGAAATCATGGGGAGTGCAGGCGAGGAAAAACAACACCAGAAAAACAGGCGTGAGATGCTGATTGAGGGGGATGTCCGAAAAGTAATTCCGCGCCTTGCAGTGCCGACGATCATCAGCATGATGATCAGTGCGATTTACAACATGGCGGATACTTTTTTTGTGAGCCAGCTTGGAACAAGTGCTTCCGGAGCAGTCGGGATCATCTTCTCGGCGATGGCGATCATTCAGGCGATTGCGTTTACGATCGGAATGGGAAGCGGAAACTATATGGCGCGCTGTCTTGGAGGAGGAGATCAGAGAGAGGGCGAGATTGCTGTCTCAACGGCATTTTTTACGGGACTGATTATCGGAACTGCGCTTGGCATTTTCTGCCTGTTTCGGATCGATGAGATTGTTATGCTCCTCGGTTCGACGGAGACGATTAAACCGTATGCGGTGGAGTATGCGCGCTATATCTTCCTTGCGACCCCGTTTATGATGTGCTCGTTTATCATGAACAATCTCCTGCGTCTTCAGGGACTTGCCTCCCTCGCGATGATTGGAATCACGACAGGCGGAATCCTCAATATGGTTCTCGATCCGATTCTGATTTTCGGTTTTGGACTCGGAACTTCCGGAGCGGCGATTGCGACCGGATTTTCTCAGATTGTGAGCTTCTGTATCCTGCTCTATCAGTGCAACCGTGGCAAGGGCTGTATCCCGATCCGCTTTAAGAATTTTCGCCCATCGCTTCATCTGTATGGTCAGGTGCTCAACGGCGGAATGCCATCTCTGTCACGTCAGGGAATGGCGAGTCTTGCAACCGTCATTTTAAACACGACGGCTCACCCGTTCGGAGATGCGTCGATCGCGGCGATGGCGATTGTAAACCGTCTTGTTTTTCTCGTAAACTCTGCGGTCATTGGTTTTGGTCAGGGCTTTCAGCCTTTGTGTGCATTCTCGTTTGGAGCCGGGAAATATCGCCGTGTGAAGGAGGCCTTCTGGTTCTGCGTGAGGTTCACGACAACGATTCTGCTTGTGATCTGCATCGGCGGATTTCTTGTGTCAAAACCGGTGATTATGATGTTCAGACGAAATGATCCGGAGGTCATTGCAATCGGAACGCTTGCACTCCGCCTTCAGATTTTGACGATGTGGATGAATGGATTTCTGACGATGAGCAACATGATGTCGCAGTCAATCGGATTTGGTGTACGTGCCACGATCCTTGCGATTGCGAGACAGGGACTCTTCCTGATTCCGATTCTTCTGATTGGAACTCATTTCTGGGGACTTCTCGGAATTCAGACAGCCCAGCCGATCGCAGATCTCTTTACCCTGCTTCTCTCCGTGATCATCATGAGTGGGATTTTCAAGGAGCTTGACCGCAAAGAAAAGGAAGCAGAATCCGTTACCGCTTAAGCAACGCGTGAATAGGAACATGGTAACAGACTCCGAGTAGAGTGTTTGCGGAAAAGCACTTGACGGCAGACAGGATATGACATAAAATTGAGAAACGAATGAAAATGTAAAGTGGAAAAACCGATCAGGTTGACAATAACAATGTGGAAAGGAAGGCTTTGCTATGGGCATCATCCGAGCTTCCAAACTGATATATGAATACATCCGGAGAGATGAAGATGAGCACGTGGAAGAAGTCAACCGTGCCATCGATCAGCTGACTGTGGATATCAAAAAGGGAGATTTTGTGGCGGTTCTGGGACACAATGGTTCCGGAAAATCCACATTTGCAAAACAGATCAACGGAATCCTTCTTCCGAGCGGAGGAACCGTGTGGGTGTCAGATATGAACACGTCGGACGAGAGTCATATCTGGGACATCCGAAAGACAGCGGGAATGGTTTTCCAGAATCCGGACAACCAGATCATTGGAAACATTGTTGAGGAGGATGTCGGATTCGGACCGGAGAACCTCGGTGTTCCGACGGATGAGATCTGGAAGCGTGTTGATAGGAGTCTTGCGGCAGTCGGGATGACGGCATACCGATTGAAGTCCCCGAATAAGCTCTCGGGCGGTCAGAAACAGCGCGTGGCGATTGCAGGAGTCATGGCGATGAAACCTCAGTGTATTATCCTTGATGAGCCGACAGCAATGCTTGATCCGAACGGAAGAAAAGAAGTTATTGCGACGCTTCACGAATTAAATAAGAAGGAGAATATCACGATTCTTCTGATTACGCATTATATGGAAGAAGTCATTGACGCGGATCGAGTGATCGTTATGGATGACGGAAAACTTGTGATGGACGGAACTCCGAGAGAGATTTTCTCTCATGTGCAAGAGTTAAAGTCATATCGTCTGGATGTTCCGCAGGTGACAGAGCTTGCGTGGGAGTTGAAGAAGGCAGGAGTCGATCTTCCGGATGGAATTCTCAGCCGGGAGGAATTTATGAATGCCATTCTTCCACTGATGAAAAAACGCTTTCCGGATCAAGTGAATTTGGAAGGTTACTGTCCAGATGTAGGCACTTTTGGAACCGAAAGTGCCGTAAAATAACGTGGTGGTAGCAGATTTTGCCGATTTGGAATGCGAACCATCGGCAAAATCAGTTGCTGTTTGCGCAATGCGTGAACAGTAACGCTGGAAGGAGAAGAATAGATGTCAATCCGAGCAGAACATTTGAATCATATTTATGGAGATGGCACGGTCTACGAGCAGTATGCCCTGCGCGATGTGAACTTTGAGATTCAGGACGGAGAGTTTGTCGGACTGATTGGTCACACAGGCTCCGGAAAATCCACGCTGATCCAGCATTTGAACGGACTGTTGAAGGCGAGCAGTGGAGCGATTTATTACAACGGAGAAAATATTTACGGCGAGGGCTATGACATGCGCGCTCTGCGCAGTAAGGTCGGACTGGTTTTTCAGTATCCGGAGCACCAGCTTTTTGAGGTGGATGTGTTCTCGGATGTCTGCTTTGGACCGAAGAACCAGGGACTTTCGAAGGAGGAGATTGAGGAGCGCGCAAAGGATGCGCTTCGTCAGGTCGGACTTGATGAGAAGTTCTGGGAACAGTCCCCATTTGAACTTTCCGGTGGACAGAAGCGACGCGTCGCGATCGCCGGAGTGCTTGCGATGAAGCCGGAGGTTCTGATCCTCGATGAGCCGACGGCAGGTCTTGACCCGAAGGGACGGGATGAGATCCTCGATGAGCTCACGGCGCTTCACCGGGACAAGCACATGACGATCATTCTCGTCTCTCACAGCATGGAGGACATTGCCCGCTATGCGGACCGAATCATGGTGATGAATCACGGCGAGAAAGTCTTTGACGGACCGCCGAGACAAGTCTTCCATCACTATCGGGAACTTGAAAGGATTGGTCTGGCAGCACCTCAGATCACTTACATCATCCATGAGCTGAGAGATCACGGCGTTCCGATCGATCCGGATCTGATCACCGTGGAGGAGGCGAGAGATGCAATTCTTGCACTTCTCGGCAAGGCAGAAGAGAAGGAAGAGAAGGGTAAGGATAAAGCGGAATGATAAGAGATATTACATTAGGGCAGTATTATCCGGTGGATTCGGTGATTCATCGGATGGACCCTCGTACCAAGCTGTTCGGAACAATGGTATTTATTATTTCTCTGTTTCTTGCGAACAGTATTGTTGCTTACGCAGTGGCGACGGTCTTTTTGATTCTGGCGGTTCGGATATCGAAGGTGCCGTTTAAATTCATCGTCCGGGGACTCAAAGCAGTTGTCTTTCTGCTTCTGATCAGTGTCAGCTTCAACATGTTTCTGACACCGGGCGAGCCGATTTTTCAGATTGGATTTTTAAAGTTGACATGGGAAGGTCTGAGAACTGCCGGATTCATGGCGCTTCGCCTGATCTACCTCGTGCTCGGTTCTTCGATCATGACGCTGACGACAACGCCGAATGAGCTGACAGATGGTCTTGAGAGAAGTCTTGGATTTTTGAATAAAGTCGGAGTTCCGGTGCATGAGATTTCAATGATGATGTCGATTGCGCTTCGATTTATTCCGATTCTCATAGAAGAGACAGATAAGATCATGAAAGCGCAGATGGCGCGCGGTGCTGATTTTGAGACGGGCAACCTGATTCAGAAGGCGAAGAGTATGGTTCCGCTTCTCGTACCGCTGTTTATCTCCGCATTCCGCCGTGCGACGGATCTGGCGATGGCAATGGAAGCGCGTTGCTATCACGGTGGAGAGGGTCGAACCAAGATGAAACCTCTGAAATATGAGAAGAGAGATCGGATCGCTTATCTGGTTTATATTGTGTATCTCGTGCTTGTGATTCTTCTGAGAAAATAGGAGAGGAAGAGCAAAGAATAAAGAGCGAAGAACAAAGAGCGAAGAGAGAAAAACGAAGAGCAAAGAACAAGAGAAAACATAGACAGAAAGGCAATGCGCCTGGAATTCGGATGTCAGGGAGGACGGCAGTTTGAGTTTCAGGCGTTTGTCCTATCAGAGAAAGCGGAGATTGGGGGAAGAGAAAGCACAGGATGAAACGAATCAAACTTGTAGTGGCGTATGACGGCACGAATTACAGGGGATGGCAACTTCAGCCAAACGGAGTCACGATTGAGGAGATGCTCAATCGTGCACTCACGGATTTGTTGAGAGAGCCGATCACTGTGATTGGGGCGAGTCGGACGGATTCTGGTGTCCATGCGAGGGGAAATATCGCTGTGTTTGACACGGAAAACCGTATGGCACCGGAAAAAATCTGTTTTGCGCTGAATGCGAGACTTCCGGATGATATTCGGATTCAGTCCTCACAGGAGGTTCCGGAAGACTGGCATCCGCGCAAGGCGAATTGCACGAAGACGTATGAATATAAGATTTTAAATCGAAAGATCGCGATGCCTCTCGAGAGATTGTATGCACATTTTTGCTATTTTCCACTCGATGTGGAGCGGATGCAGGAGGCAGGCAATTATCTCGTCGGAGAGCATGATTTCAAGAGCTTTTGCACGACGCGGACGCAGGCAGAGGACACGATCAGGACGATTTACAGTCTGAGTGTCACAAAGCAGGACGACATGATCACGATTCGCATCAGCGGAAGCGGTTTCCTCTATAATATGGTGCGAATCATTGCGGGCACGCTGATGAAGGTCGGAATGGGAGTCTATCCACCGGAGCATGTGGTGACGATTCTCGAGGCGAGAGATCGCAGACAGGCCGGGCAGACTGCGGCTGCACATGGATTGACGCTTGTGAGCATGGAGTATGAGAAAGAGCTTCCAGCGTGGCATTACAGCGAAAATTTGCAGTGGAATTATGATATTTTGCAGTCCCATATCAAGGAGGAGAAACTGGCATATTTCCTTGTGGAGCGGTGTCTCGACGAGGAGTGGGAGCGTCTGCTTCGCCGGAACATCCACCATGCGTTCCAGAATGGGGCAAAGAAAGTTCTGCTGATTGATTTGGAGAAAGATCGTCTGTGCGAGGGCGATCAGTACGGGTATTACAAAATTCATGCGCTGGAACCGGAGCAGATGGGATCCGCGATGTCCTTGCTCAGCGATGAGGAAAATATGGCAATGATGGAGATCTCGTGCATGGCGGAGAGGCGTGTGGATTCGTTCCCGGCGTGGTATTGTGCTGTGGACGCAAAGGAGTAGTAATTGTACTACCGGGGCAAAGTTAAACAAAAGAGAATGGAGGGAATGTGATAGTATGGGAGAAGAGACGAAAAAAACAAGTGAAAAGACACTCAATGGATTTCAGTCGTTGCTGTTATTGGTTTTCATCGTGTGTGCAGTTGCGGTCTGCATTCGCCTGAAAACGGGCGGTCCGATGATCGGTCTCTTTGCGAGCTGGATCATCGTTTATGTATTTTGTAAGGTTTTAAAAATCAATTATGATGAGGTTGTCGGCGGTGCTTATGATGCGATCCGTGTCGTAGTTCCGACGCTGTGTCTGCTGATGGCGATCGGCGTGATGATCGGAACCTGGCTTCAGAGCGGCACGATTGCGACGATCATTGTCGGTGGTCTGAAAATGATCAATCCGACCTGGCTTCTGCCGTTGACACTGATTTTCTGTGCGGTCTTAAGCCTCGTGACCGGAACGTCCTACGGTTCTGCCGGAAGTGCCGGTGTGGCAATGATGGCAATCGGAAATGCGATGGGAATCAATCCGGGAATGGTTGCAGGAGCCGTTATCTGCGGTGCGATGTTTGGTGACAAGTTAAGTCCGCTGTCCGACACGACAAACCTTGCTCCGGCAGTTGCAGGTGCAAAGCTCAGTGATCATGTGCGCGCGATGATGTGGACAACGCTTCCGACATTTCTGATCAGCCTTGTGCTGTTCACGATTCTCGGAATCAGCCAGACCGCAGGCGGATATGAGATGGGAGATCTTGGGACTTACATTCAGGCACTTGAGGGAGAGTTTCATCTCGGTGCAGTGACTCTGCTTCCGGCAGTTGTGATCATCGTCCTGCTTCTGTGCAAGGTAAATTCGATTGTAGCACTCGGTCTTTCCGCGTTTGTAGCGGGACTCGTTTCCTTCTTCTGTCAGGGAAATACGCTTCAGAGCATCATCCGCGTGGCTTACAACGGTTACACGACCGGAATCGAGGATGCAGTTCTCAAAGCAATCCTGAACCGCGGTGGAATGAGCAGTATGATGCAGTATGTCGCAATCATCAGCTTTGCAGTCGGAATGGGCGGAATGCTTGAGAAACTTGGTGTTCTCGGAAACATCCTCAAAGTTATTACTGACCGCATCCACAACGACGGAACCCTGATCACGGCGACGCTTCTCGTCGGCTATGTGACAAGCCTGATCAGCTGTTCTCAGCCGATGGCTCACGTTCTGACCGGTCGTCTGATGGCGCCGATCTTCAAGGAGAGAGGAATTGCACCGGAGATTCTCTCGAGAAGCCTCGAGGATTCCGGAACTCTGGCAGGTCCGATGATTCCGTGGCACGGATATTGTGTATACATGGCAGGTACTTTGGGTGTGGCATGGTCCGCATTTTTCCCGTATCTGTTCCTGTTGTATCTGACGCCGTTTTTTAGTATTTTTTACGGTTTCACCGGAATCTCCATCAAGCATGTAAAAAGCGGAAAAAATGCTTGACACAAAAGGATTCGTATAATATAATGTTTAACTGTGACGTTAGGTAGAAATGCTGAAGCCAAGCCCCGGAATAGGCATTTTACAATATATGTTTTGTTTTAATTTAGATCTTTTATGTTTAACAGGAGGTTAACCAATGAAGAGTTTTATGGCTAGTCCAGCTACAGTTGAGAGAAAATGGTATGTAGTAGATGCTACCGGATATACATTAGGACGTTTGGCTTCAGAAGTAGCAAAAGTATTAAGAGGTAAGAATAAGCCGATCTACACCCCGCACATCGATTGCGGTGACTACGTAGTAGTTGTAAATGCAGACAAAGTAAAAGTAACCGGCAAGAAGCTGGATCAGAAGGTTTATTACAGCCATTCCGATTATGTTGGTGGCATGAAAGAGGCTACCCTGCGCGAGATGATGGCTAAGAAGCCGGAGCGCGTAATCGAGCTGGCAGTTAAGGGAATGCTTCCGAAGGGACCTTTGGGAAGAAGCATGATTACCAAACTTCATGTATATGCAGGCCCGGATCACGAGCAGGCAGCACAGAAGCCGGAAGTTCTGGAATTTTAATCAAAGGTACTGAAAGGAGGAAGTTATCATGGCAAACAAATATTACGGAACAGGAAGAAGAAAGAAATCTATCGCAAGAGTATATCTTGTACCGGGAACCGGTAAGATTACCATCAATAAGAGAGACATCGATCAGTATTTAGGTCTTGAGACCCTGAAGCTGGTTGTTCGTCAGCCGCTCGTAGCAACCGAGACCAGCGACAAGTTCGACGTTCTGGTTAACGTTCGTGGTGGTGGTTTTTCTGGCCAGGCTGGCGCAATCCGTCACGGTATCTCCAGAGCACTGCTTCAGGCAGACGCTGAGTATCGTCCGGTTCTGAAGAAGGCTGGATTCCTTACCAGAGACCCGAGAATGAAGGAGAGAAAGAAGTACGGCCTCAAGGCTGCACGTCGCGCACCTCAGTTCAGCAAGCGATAATCTACAGCTTAATAATGCTAAAAAAGCCCGGAAATACGCTATTTTCCGGGCTTTTTCTATTTCGATATGGAAGAGATGATCAAGCAGGCCGTTTATTTGCAGGGGGCTTATGACCGGGAACGGATGCTAAAATGAGAATAGTGAATTGGTAAGAGCTGCCTTCGGGTAGCTCTTTTTAGATGGAGGAATAAGGAATGGCGGCTACAAGACTAATTGCGCTGCATATTAATAAAGGAAAGACGGTAGCGCAATGTCTGGCTGACCGTACTGATTATTCTGAGAATGCAGCAAAGACGGAAGATGGAAAATATATCAGCGCGTATGCCTGTGACGCAAAGACCTGTGATGAAGAATTTCTGCTTTCCAAACGACAGTATGAGCATATCACCGGTAGAACCCAGGCACATGATGTGATTGCATATCAGATTCGGCAATCTTTTAAACCCGGAGAGATAACGCCAGAGGAAGCAAACAAGGTTGGGTATGAGACGGCTATGCGCTTTACCAAGGGAAAACACGCCGTTATCGTGGCTACCCATGTTGATCGTGCGCACATCCATAACCATATTATTTTTAATTCGACTACATTAGACTGCACCAGAAAATTCCGAGATTTTCGCTTATCTGGTCTTGCACTGGCAAGGCTCAGTGATATCGTCTGCCTGGAACATCGGTTGTCGGTCATTGTCCGGAAGCCCTATGGAGAGTGGCAGAAGAGAACGGAATACCCGGAGAAAAAATCGCAGCGAGATGAAATCTGCGAGGCCATTGATGTAGCATTGGCAAGAAAACCAAAAGACTTCCGGGAGCTGATTGGAATTTTGCAGGAAGCAGGATACGAGTATAAAGATGGAAAACAGCCTGCACTGCGGGGAAAAGGCCACGCCAGATTTGCTCGTTTCCGCTCTCTTGGTAAAGGATATTCGGTTGAAGAACTCTGCGAAGTGATTGCTGGAAATGCGGTTCATAAAAGCAAATTTGTAGAGAAAACTCGCACAAGCGCACGGTCGTCACAGGTGCATCAGAAGGCGGAGCTGTCGTTCCTTATAGATGTCCGTGCCAAAATGCAGGAGGGCAAAGGCGCGGGATATGCGCGTTGGGCGAAAGTCTTTAATCTGAAGCAGATGGCAAAAGCTATGATGTTCATGGAAGAGCGTGGAATCAAGAGTTATGCAGAGCTGAAGGAAAAGGCAGATGGAATTTCTGAAAAATGTGATGCGCTGCTGGAATCTGTAAAAGCAGATGAGGCACGGATGTCGGAAGTGTCGGTGCTGCGGAAGCATCTAATCAATTATGCCAAGACAAAAGATGTTTTTGCCGCGTATAAAGCATCCGGTTACAATCGGGAGTTCTATGAAGCCCATCGGGATACGCTGGCCTTACGCAGCGCAGCGAAAAAGGCATTTGATGCCTATAAGAAAGAGAACGGCTCTGACAAGAAGCTCCCGCGCATCAGCGAGCTGAACGCAGAGTATGCAATGCTTCTGGAACGAAAGAAAAGCTCCTATGCAGAGTACCGCAAGACCAAATCGGAAATGCAGGATTGGCTTGTGGCGCAGAAGATTGTGCAGGAAATCCTGAAAGAGGACGAGCAGAAAAAAGAGCAGCTGCATGAGCAGGAAGTGCGGCAGGAAGAAGAAAATAGACAGAGTAGTCGATGATGGAAAGTCCGGTGCAGTGTGGGTGTAATGCTCATGCTGCACCGGGCTTTTTTCTTTGGCAGGAACTGCCGTTGAAGCATCCGGAACGGATGCGCAGCCCGATGCCGCAGGCAGCGTTCTATGGGGATTGGGGAGTTTCCCCAACAAGCAGAAAATCGCTTTCGTGTCACGAAAGCCCTGCTTGCAGAAGAGTGGATTCTAAAAAAATCGTTCAAAATTTGGAAGAACTTTCGATTGATTTTGTTCGTTTCTTGGAGTAGAATATAAATGAGAAATTTTAACTTGCTGCGAGTGACTTTAGACATCGAAAAAGAGGTTCCGTATGGATTTCATGACGATTAAGCAGGCTTCTGAAAAATGGGGCATCTGCACAAGGAGAGTACAGACATTATGCACAGAAGGGCGAATTGATGGTGCCGAGCGTTTAGGCCATCAGTGGGTCATTCCTATTAACGCCGAAAAGCCGAAGGATGCCAGAATCAAAAGCGGCAGATACATTAAAACAAAATCCGGAAATGGAGAGAACGAAGATGGAAAGAAAAACGTATAGTGCTGGAGCCGTGAAATTTTCGTTCTGGTTCATGGAATTTCGGAAAACCGTGCAGCTTTTGAGCGAGGGTAAGAGCTTTGCAGATATTAAAAAGTTGAATGAAGAGACAAACATCTATGGCGCACCGACAAAACTACGAGCGCAGCAGATTTATTCTACCGTAACAGCCCGTATCAAGACATTAGATGAAAGCTTTTACCCAATCTTTTTGAGCAGTGATCTTGCTACACAAAAATTATTTGTGTTGACTGCGGCTCTTTTGCATGACACGCTATTCTTTGATTTTGTGTATGAAGTAGTGCGGGAAAAAATGATTCTTGGTTCCGATGAGCTGACGGATGCAGATATCCGGATATTTTTCAAAAATAAGCAGGAACAGAGTGAGAAAGTGGCTTCTCTTCAAGACTATACGCTGCGCCGTCTCGGTTCCTGCTATAAGACACAGCTTTATGAAGCAGGACTTTTAGAAAGCAACCGGGCAAACAGCACAAGAAAAATACTGAAGCCAATTCTTGATATTGCATTTGAGCATTGGCTTTATGACCATGACCTTGGCATCATGGTAAAAACACTGACGGGGGTAAGATGAAATGGATTTAAGCCAAAGACTGGACGAGATGGAGCTTGCAATCCATAAGCCGTCTTTCCGAAAAGGAACAGGCCGCGCAAATGAGGTCAACTATTGGGTGTTTGATTATCCACCGGAAAAGGAACTGGAAGTTCGGGAGCGCGTAGAGTATCTGAAAAATAAGAACGACCGGGGCGATGATGATTTTGAGCTTGTGGTCTTTGACCTGTATGATATCATCATTGACTTTTTGGAAAAGAAAAACTTTATGGAAAAGTGCTATGACTTTGAAAAAAAGCGAGGACTCGAGCGTATCGTCAAGGCAGTGACCAACTCCATGAAGGTGAATGACGATGACAGCCTGATCGTGCAATATATCAAAGAACATACGCCGGAGAATGCAGTCGTGTTCCTAACCGGTATCGGCAAGTGCTATCCGATTTTGCGCTCCCACAAGGTGCTTAACAACTTGCATCAGGCATTTGTGCGCTGCCCGGTCGTGATGTTCTTTCCGGGAACCTATAATGAGCAGGAGCTGATCCTGTTCAATGAGATTAAAGACGATAACTATTACCGGGCATTCCGACTGGTAAAGTAATGGATGGAGGAAACTGTTATGCAGATCAAGGACATGTTCCGAAAGAAAATTGACCGTGAGATACAGGGCGTTATCATTGTCGGTCAGGGTGAAGAAACAAATGTAGCGCAGGAGCTGGAAGAGTATGTTGTGACCCGTGAGCTTCAGCGTCATTTTGCAGATTTCTTTGCAGCATATAAAAAAGGTATTCAGGGAACCACACCGAAAATGGGTGTCTGGATTTCCGGCTTCTTTGGAAGTGGTAAATCTCATTTCCTGAAAATCCTGTCCTATCTGCTTCAGAATAAACAGGTCGGAGACAAACATGCCATCGACTACTTTATCGAGGATCAGAAGATTACCAATCAGATGGTGCTGGCAGATATGCAGCTGGCAGCAAACACCCCATCGGACGTAATTCTTTTCAATATTGATTCCAAAAGCGATTCTAATGGCAAAGAAAATAAAGATGCCATTGTGAACGTATTCCTGAAGGTTTTCAATGAGATGCAGGGCTTCTGCGGTTCCATGCCGCACCTTGCTGACCTGGAGCGCAGGCTTTCCGAGGAAGGACGTTTTGAAGAGTTTAAGGAAAAGTTTGAAGAAGAGTATGGCGATCCGTGGGAAAGCTCTCGTCAGGACTTCGATTTCATTCAGGATTCCGTTGTCGATGTTCTTTCTGACATGGATTTCATGAGCGAATCAGCTGCCCGTAACTGGTGCGAGAAAGCAACCGAGAGCTACCAGATCAGCATTGAGGATTTCGCCAAGCGTGTAAAGTCCTATATTGATAAAAAAGGGAACAACCATCATGTTGTCTTCCTTGTGGATGAGATCGGCCAGTACATTGGTGATGATTCCAAACTGATGCTGAACCTTCAGACAGTGACGGAAGAACTGGGCAAGGAATGCATGGGTAAGGCTTGGGTAATCGTAACGAGCCAGCAGGATATCGACTCCATTACCAAGGTGAAGGGTAACGACTTCTCCAAGATTCAGGGACGTTTCGATACCCGTCTTTCTTTGTCCTCTGCCAATGTGGACGATGTTATCAAAAAGCGTATTCTGGATAAGACTGAGAGCGCAGCACAGAGCCTGCGTCTGCTCTATGACCAGAAAGCAACCATCATCAAAAATCTGATTGTCTTCAACGACGGTGTGGAGAAAAAACTGTACGCCAATGCAGAAGATTTTGCAGAGGTTTATCCTTTTGTTCCGTATCAGTTTAATTTGCTTGCCAGTGTGCTGACCAGTATCCGTACCCACGGTGCATCCGGCAAGCACCTGTCCGAAGGTGAACGTTCCATGCTGGCTCTGTTCAAAGAGTCTGCCATGCAGCTGATGGACGATGAGATGGGGGCAATCGTGCCGTTCTATCGGTTCTATAATGCATTGGAGAACTTCCTCGACCACAGCCACAGCAGCGTGATCATCCGCGCTTATGATAACAGCTACATCAACCCGGAAAAGAAGGAAAAAGATGTCTTTGCCATCAATGTGCTGAAGACCCTTTTCCTGATTAAATATGTTCTGGAGATCGAAGCCAACGTGGACAACATCGTCAGTCTGATGATTACCAGCATTGACGATGATCGTATTTCTCTGAAAGCACAGGTGGAGAATGCACTGAAAGTGCTGATGCGCCAGATGCTGATCCAGAAGAATGGCTCCATCTATGTATTCCTGACCGATGAGGAACAGGAAATCAACAACGAAATCGAAAAAGAAAATGTGGAGATGCCGGAGGTCATCACGAAGATTGCGGAGATGATCTATGAGGACATTTTCTCCAGCAAGAAGTATCAGTATCCAAGCTTTGGTGGACGGTATGCGTTCTCCTTCAATCAGACAGTGGATGACCGCCCCTATAAGGCAAACCAGAATTACGATATCGGCCTCCGTGTGTTGACCCCGTGGTATGAGGGTGGCACCGATGATGGTACGCTGCGCCTACTCTCTGGCCAGGGCAAGGAAGTCCTTGTGGTTCTGCCGAATGATGATGCGTTCCTGACGGAAATGCGAGCATACTTAAAAATTGAGCGGTTCCTGCGCAAGAATACCTCTGTGCAGCTTGCCAAGTATGAGACCATTAAGGAGGCAAAGCGCGTGGAGATGCGGGAACGCAACGGTAACGCCAAGCTTTACCTGACGGAAGCTCTGAAAGAGGCTACCATCTATGTCAATGGCGATGTGCTGCACACCTCCGGCAAGGAAGTGACCAGCCGCATCAACGAGGCAATCGGAAGATTGGTGCAGACGGTTTACCACAAGCTGTCCTACATCGACGCAGCGATGGGCGAAGCAGACATCCGGAAGATGTTCAAGACCAGCAATCAGCTGTCGCTGGCACTGGGAGATACCGGAGAATCCAATGTCCACGCGCTGGATGATGTGCTGCAATTCGTGGCAGGTAACTCCCGGATGCACATGAAAACTTCTATGAAAACGATCAAGGATCGCTTTATGAAAGCACCCTATGGCTTTGTGGAAGATGACATCCATTGGCTGGTGGCACGTCTCTTTAAGCGTGGAGATCTGTCCTTTACGGTCAATGGTGAGAGCGTCAATCTGAACAACCGCTCCGAAGAAGAAATCATCGGCTACATCACGAAGAAGCAGTTCGTGGATAAGCTGCTGACGGAAGTGCGCGTCCGTGTGCCGGAAAACCAGAAAAAGGCCGTCCGCACCGTGATGAAAGAGCTGTTCAAGGTGGCACCGCCTGCCGATGACGAAGATACCATCATGAAGAACTTCCAGCATTACTGCGAGAATCGAATCACTGAGATTGAGCGGCTGGAACCGAAATATGAGAATTACGCCTATCCAGGAAAGGAACTTCTGGAAAAGGGCAAGAAGCGGCTTTCCGCACTGGTGCAGATTCAGGCACCGCTGGAATTCTTTAAGACTGTATTTGACGAGCAGGACGATCTGATGGATTTTGGCGAGGACTATGAGCCTATCCGTGATTTCTTTGGCAGTGAGCAGCTGACCATCTTCACCCGTGCGCTGGATATGCTGAATATCTACGAGGACAGCAAGACCTACATCGTGGATGCAGAACTGGAAGACGTGGTGGCTAAGATGCGCACCATCGTCCGGATGGCGAAGCCCTATAAGGAGATTCCGAAGCTGCCGGAGCTGCGCGAGAAGTTTATGAACTGCTATATGCGCATTCTGGAAGAGCAGGCAGAGCCGGTCAAGGATTCCATCAATCAGGATCGGAACCGTGTCTTTGAAGTGCTGAACACCAAGTCCTATAAGGATGCGAAGTTCAACCGTTATCTGGAACTGTTTAAGGAGATCATGGACGGTGCGGAGCACTGCAACAATGTCTCCACTCTGCGTAGCTATGCAGATAAGGCGGAAGCACTGAAGCTGCGCCTGCTCAACGAGATGAACGCAGAGGACATTCGCCTTGCGAAGGAGGCAGCGGCAAAGGCCGAGGCAGAGCGCAAGCGTCAGGAAGAAGAGGCGGAAAAGCGCGGCGAGACCGTGAAACCGGCAGAAAAGGTGGCAGAACCGCAGCCGGTATATAAGGTGCGCACCACGAAGAATGTTTCCATCAAGACGGTTGCCAAGACTGCATCGTGGCGGTTGGAGAGTAAGGACGACGTTGATAAATACCTTGCCGCATTGCGTGAAAATCTGCTGAAAGAGATGGACGAAGATACAATCGTCAACATTGAACTATAAATGACAGGAGGATTGGCTCCATGAACAAGACAGCCATAAAGAATTTTGCGATTTGGGCGCGGAATAAGCTGATTGCAGATGTTAGCTATGATGCCCGCCTGATCGGTATTACGGAGGACGGCATTGCCAAGCCGCTGCCGCAGAGCTTCGGCGGCACTCAGTTCTTCGATATCGGCACCGCAGAACCGTATTCGATTTCCGGTGAGGCCGTGCGGCAGCGTGACAAGCTGATAGAGGTCATCCAGCAGAAGGAAAAGGATACCGACTACAAAACCGCATATCAGTATGTGATCGAGGAGGTTGCCTATACATGGTTCAACCGCTTGATTGCGATCCGTTTCATGGAGGTCAACGACTATCTGCCTTCCCATATTCGAGTGCTTTCTTCCGAGAGCGGAAAGCTGGAGCCAGATCTGGTCACAACGCCGTTTGACGCAGAGCTTCCCTTCACTGCGGAGGAAGAGGCTCAGATTTTCCAGCTGAAGCAGGACAACAAGCTGGACGAAGCGTTCCGCATCCTGTTCCTGAAACAGTGCAATGCCCTGAACGAGATTCTGCCTGCTCTGTTTGAAAAGACAAAGAACTACACCGAGCTACTGCTCAGCTTGTCCGTTATTGACCAGGATGGCGTGGTCTATCATCTGATTCACGATATTCCGGAGGATGACTTCAACATCGAGCGCGGTGGTCAGGTGGAAATCATCGGCTGGCTGTACCAGTATTACAATACCGAACCGAAAGCCGCTGCATTTGCCAAGAACGGAAAGATTACCAAAGAGGAAATCCCTGCCGTAACCCAGCTGTTTACCCCGGACTGGATCGTTCGTTACATGGTGGAAAACAGCCTTGGCCGTCTGTGGGGGGAAGGACACCCGGACTGCGACCTGAAAGAAAACTGGAAATACTATCTGGAAGAGGCACAGCAGGAGCCAGAGGTGCAGGCAAAACTCTCGGAAATTCGTAAAGAGTACGCCGCTCTGAACCCGGAAGACATCAAGCTCATCGACCCCTGCATGGGTTCCGGCCATATCCTCGTATACGCCTTTGATGTGCTGATGCAGATTTACGAGAGTGCTGGTTACAGCCAGCGTGATGCTGCAAAGAGCATTCTGGAACATAACATCTACGGTTTGGACATTGATGACCGTGCCTATCAGCTGGCGTATTTTGCCGTGATGATGAAAGCACGGCAGTACAACCGTCGTATCCTCAACGGTGAGAACACCTGCCATGTCTATGCCATTCAGGAGAGCAACAGCATCAACCGTGCGCACCTGAAATATTTTGGTGCGGGCATGGACGATATTGAGAAGAACGCCGCCAAGATGCAGCTGGAAGGTTTGCTGGACACTCTGACCGATGCCAAGGAGTATGGCTCTATCCTGAATGTGGAGAGCTATAACTGGGATTTGCTGCGCCGGTTTGTGGCAGCGGAAGATACCGCAGGGCAGATCAGTATGGACAGCGTGGGCGTGGAAGATACCGCCGAGCATCTGAACCAGCTCATCGATATCGGCGAGACGATGGCACGGAAGTATTGGGTCACCTGTACAAATCCTCCCTATGCCGGAACCAGCAACCTGAGTGCAAACGTCAACAACTTTGTCAAAAAGAGCTACCCTGACAGTAAGGCTGATTTGTTTGCTGTGTTTATTGAGCGTTGCCGTCAGATGACTGCCAACAATGGCTATCAGGCAATGATTACCCAGCATAGCTGGATGTTCCTTTCTAGCTTTGAAAAGCTGCGGGAAAAGATGATGCTGACCGAGACGGTCAACATGGCACATCTGGGCGCACGGGCATTTGAAGAAATTGGCGGCGAGGTGGTGCAGACCACCGCTTTTGTGCGTTGCATCAATCATGTGGACGGCTATAAAGGCACCTATTGCCGCCTGATTGAGCCGACCTCCCAGCGGGGAAAAGAGGATATGTTCCTTGCGGGAAAGAATCGCTTTGAAGCCGACCAGTCTAACTTCTCCAAAATCCCCGGCTCTCCGGTGGCGTATTGGATTTCCGAGCAGTTGTTGTCAGCATTTGAATCGTCACCCTCCTTGTCGAAATTGTGCGAGCCAAAGGTGGGTTTGCAGAGTGGAAACAGCGAGAAATACTTTAGGCTATGGCAAGAGGTGTCTTATGAACTGATTTCTTTTACATCAGACAAGACATTCAAATGGTTTCCTTGTGTAAAAGGTGGTGAAGCAAGGAAATGGTACGGAAATCATTATTCAATAATTGATTGGGCAAATGATGGTGCTGGAATCCGCAGTGAGTCAAGCGCAGTTATTAGAAATCCAAGTTATTATTTTAGGGAAGGATTAACTTGGACAAAGATTACATCAATATTTGCACTGCGGTATTTTCCTGCCAATATGATTTTGTCCGATTCGAGCGTTTATGTTTTCCCGAAAAAGTGGAAGTATATTCTGGGATGCCTTAATACCAAAGTTGCTCCGCTCATCGTAGGCCTTTTGAATCCCACCTTGAACTTCGTTGCCACAACAGTTGGAGCTATTCCAATCATAGAAGACTATGATGTAGAGGTCGAAAGACTTACTGAGCAGTGTATAGAAATATCGAAGACAGATTGGGATTCGTTTGAAACCTCATGGGATTTCCAGAGCCACCCGCTGCTTCGCAAAGTTCCGGCAATCGCCGAAGCGTTTGACCAATGGCAGACGGAATGTGATGACCGTTTTAATCAGCTAAAATCCAACGAAGAAGAACTGAACAGTATCTTCATCGACATCTACGGCTTGCAGGACGAGTTGACCCCGGAGGTTGAGGATAAGGATGTTACCGTCCGCAAGGCTGACCTTGGCAGAGATATTCGCTCTTTTATTTCCTATGCTGTTGGCTGTATGTTTGGCCGCTACTCTCTGGATGTGGAAGGATTGGCCTATGCAGGCGGCGAGTGGGATAGCAGCAAATACCAGAGCTATATTCCGGATGCCGACAATGTTATCCCCATCACTGATGAAGAATATCTGGACGATGATATCGTATCGCGCCTGTGCGCATGGCTGAAAGTGGTGTTCGGTGCCGATACGCTGGAAGCAAACCTCGACTATATCGCAAAAGCCCTTGGCAATAAGGGCAGTACCAGCCGGGAGATCATCCGCAATTACTTCCTGAACGACTTCTTCAAGGATCACTGCCAGACATACTCTGTCACTGGTTCCGGCAAGCGTCCGATCTACTGGTTGTTTGACAGCGGCAAGCAGAACGGCTTCAAGGCACTGGTCTACCTGCACCGCTACACGCCGGATACCATCGGAAACCTGCGCATCGACTACCTGCACAAGATGCAGCGCGTATATGAATCCGAGATCAACCGGATGCAGGATATGATGGATCACAGCGAGAATGCCCGTGAGGTGGCAGCAGCCTCCAAACGCAAGGATAAACTCGCCAAGCAGCTGAAGGAATGCCGGGAGTATGATGAGAAGATCAGCCATCTGGCACTTTCCCGTATCGAGCTTGACCTCGATGACGGCGTAAAGGTCAATTACCGTAAGCTTCAGACCGCGCAGGACGGTAAGTTCTATGAGGTTCTGGCGGACAGCAAGAATATCATGGTGAAAGAGAAGAAATAAGAGGAACAGGAGGCGTTTGCAATGATTTTGTACCACGGAAGCAATGTTATCGTAGAACAGCCGAAACTTATCCGGCAAAATCGCTATCTGGACTTCGGTTTTGGATTTTATACCACCACCAACCGCGATCAGGCAGTGAACTTCGCTCAAAAGGTCACTGACCGCCGCAAAACAGGAGCTGCTACGCTGAATATCTATTCCGTAGAGGAAGCAGTGGCTTTTAAGGAGTGCAGTTTGCTGCGCTTTGACAGCCCAGATGAAGCGTGGCTGGATTTTGTAGCTGAGAACCGTCAGGGAACCTATCAGGGAAAGCAGCATGACCTGATTTATGGTGCTGTGGCAAATGATGATGTGTACCGCACCATTACCCTGTATATGACCGGAGTGTTGGATAAGGAACAAACACTGGCGGCACTCAAGATTCGGAAATTGTTCAACCAGCTGGTGTTTGCAACTGAAAAGTCCCTGCAATACTTGCATTTTGAAGGGAGGGAGCTTGTATGAACGAAGATCAATTCAGCGCAATGCTTGCAATTATTGTGCCGCCCATCATCGAACAGATTACAAAAAATAGCAATGTGGATGATGAAAAAGCGATTTCCCGCTTTTATCAGTCCAAGCTCTATCAGGAGCTTTCGGATGAAAAATCAAAATTGTGGCACTACAGCCCGATGACGCTGTATACCATGTATCAAGATGAACTTCTGACAGGCTCCTATGATTACCCGGAGGAGGCGTGAGCGATGAGCAAAGAATCCAATTTCTTGATTTATTGCATGGAGCGGTACCGTCATTTCAAAGGGCTTTCCGGTGCGGATGTGGCGAAAACCTTTGAAGAGTATGGCATCTATGGGTATATCACAAAGTATTTTGAATCACTGCACACAATGGGGGATCATTGCATCGTGCAGGATATTGACGATTATATTAGCGGCATCACAGGCAACAACCGGATCAAGGCGTAACTGCCTGTATGATATTCCCCAAAGGGCGGAATCTATCAAGTAAAGGAAATTGATATGGCAGAATTGAACCTGAAACAAATTATAGACCGCCTGAATGCGGAATTTACCGGGGAAACCCGGAAACTGGTTTTCTGGTATGATGACAAGGCAGAATTCGCCGAGGATATGGAGACGGTAGAGCTTCAGAATGCGAAGGTCTACCATCTCCAGCCGGATAACCAGTTCTATACAAAGTATTTTCTGGAGCGTGTGGATAAGACCACGAATTATCTGATTTATGCACCGTTTCCGAAGCCGGATGTAAGGGACAACCATCTGGAGGATACAATGCTGTATTCCAGACGGTTCTTTGCTGACCGTGCCTCCCTGCTGTCGGTTGACCTCGGTATCGAGGAAAAGTACAAGCCGGTTATTGAGAAGCACATCAAGTTTTTCGCCAATAAAGAGCGTACTCAGCGGTTCTATGATCTGGAAATCGAAAACTTCAATGAAGAAAATATTCTTGTCGGTCTGCTGAGTGCAGTCTGCAAGGCGCGTACCTGCTCTTTTGAAGAGG